>JAVCDC010000068.1 GCA_030765135.1 Candidatus Tritonobacter lacicola
CCGCGGAAGTCCCGATATTGGCATTTACCTTCGTCCGCAGGCCCCGCCCTATGCCGCAGACCGCGACGCCGTCGCGACAGGAGTTCTTCGGAATTACGATCGTGCCCGCCGCCACCCCCTCGGCGACAGACTCCGGGCGTATCCCCTCGGCATCGGCAACCGCTCGCGCCTCGGGCGTGATGTTGCCCTTCCTCGCCTCTTCTATCTGTCCCATAAAATCACCTAAGACACTAAAGTCCTTTATCTTCTCCCTGATTATTCTTCGCCTTGTGAATCTAAAAACAACGCTTCACGAGATACGTTTCCCTCTTCACGCTGCCGTTGCACGGCAGCCGCAAGCTCGGCCACCGCTTTACGCCAGTCCGGCGAGTTCCAAACGTAGCTTACGCTCACCACGCCGCCGGCTCCCGCCTCGATCGCAGTCCGGGCGTTCTCCGGCGTTATGCCGCCGATCGCGACCACCGGCACGGAGACGGCCCCGGCGATACCCTCGATCAGCCCCGGCCCCGCTGGTGCGAGGGCGGGCTTCGTAACGCTCGTGAAGATGCACCCCGCGCTTATGTAATCGGCCCCCTTCTTCTCCGCCAGAACAGCCTCCTCAATACTGTGCGCCGTTCCCCCGATGATCGCATCGGGGCCAAGCAGCCTCCTCGCAACTTCGATGGGGATATCCCCCGCCCCGAGGTGGACGCCGTCCGCACCCGAAGCGAGCGCGAGATCCGCGCGGTCGTTTACCAGGAGCGGGACCCCCCTCTCCACGGTGACCTCCAGGATCTCACGAATGGCTGAAAGCCTCTCCGCATCGCATAATTTCTTGGAGCGGAACTGGAGGACCGTCGCCCCCCCATCGGATGCAGCGGCGGCCGCCGCCGCGAACAGGCCCGGCGCGAGGCAGGAATCATCGAGCACAACGTATACGGAAAAGATAACTTCAGCCGCCATAGCTCCTGACGATCTTCCTTATCAGGCGCTTCGTCGAGCACCCCCTGACCAGGGGTACTCGAACAACCCTCCCCCCGCCCTCCTCCACCACATCCCTGCCGACAATCTCCCGCTTCCCGTAGTCGCTGCCCTTGACCAGGACATCGGGTTTTATCTTCTCGATCAACTCCGCGGGGGTGTCTTCCCCAAAGATCGTCACGTAATCGACGAAGGAAAGGGCTGCCAATATCTCCGCCCTCTCCCCCTCCGGCATGAGAGGACGGCCGCTTCCCTTCAGCTTCCTCACCGACCGGTCGCTGTTAACGCCTACGACGAGCACGTCGCCGAGTGACCCCGCACGTTCAAGATACCTGACGTGGCCAATATGGAGAAGGTCGAAGCAACCATTGGTAAAAACGATCCTCTTTCCCGACTTCCTCAAGGCGCCGACGGCGCGCTTCAGGGCCGGCCTGCTGATGACTCGAGACCTCATCTTTAAGTAAAGAGCTCCTTTTCGATGATGTCGCAGACTATATGGATTACGGTCAGGTGGGACTCCTGGATCCTGGGGGTGACCGTACCCGGAATGACCAGGGCCATGTCCGCGAGAGGCGCCAGCTCCCCGCCTCCCTTGCCCGTCAGGGCCACTGTTTTCAACCCCCCTTCCCGCGCCGCCTTCACCGCCTCGATAACGTTGCGCGCGTTACCGCTGGTCGATATGGCGAGGAGGAGGTCTCCCGCCCGCCCCAGTGCCTCGACCTGCTTTTGAAAGACCTGATCGTAAGAGTAGTCGTTGGCGATGCTGGTGAGAATGGACGTGTCCGTCGAAAGGGCGATCGCCGGAAGGGGCCTGCGCTCCACCAGGAACCGGTTCACCAGCTCGCACGCCATGTGCTGGGAATCGGCCGCGCTGCCCCCGTTGCCGCAGATAAGTATCTTGTTGCCCCCCTTGAGCGCATTGACGAAGAAGCGCGCGAAGCTCTCTATATCGGGAACCAACTCGTCTATAAGCTCCCGCTTCAGAGCGATGCTTTCCTCCAGGGTCGTAACGATCAAATCCCTCATCCGAAGAAAACCTTCGCTTGCTCGTAGAGTTCCGGAGGAACAGTCCTTGTCCCGGCAGTGACTTCCTCCAGGGTAACGGCGACGAAGTCGTTCCCCCTGAGACTCACCATCTTGCCGAAATCCTCATTCTTCACCAGCTCGACGGCATGAAGGCCGAACAGCAGGCCGAGATAGCGGTCCAGCGCCGACGGCTCCCCTCCCCGCTGGAGGTGGCCCAGGACAACATGACGGGTCTCGTATCCCGTCCTCTCCTGTATCTCCTTCGCCAGAAACTCGGCGACGCCTCCCAGTTTTACGTGTCCGAACTCGTCCTGGGAATCGTCCTGCGTGATATCTTCTCCGAACGAGGCGCCCTCGGCGACGGCCACGATGCTGAACGTCCGGCCCCTCTTCTCATGCCTCTCCTTCAGTATGCTGCAGATCTCCTCCAGGCCGACCTGGACCTCCGGTATGAGTATTACATCGGCCCCGCCGGCCATCCCCGCCCACAGGGCGAGCCACCCGGCATGGCGGCCCATTATCTCCACGACAATGACCCGCTCATGGGACTCGGCCGTGGTGTGAAGCCTGTCGAGGGCCCAAGTGGCGAAGTTTACGGCCGTGTCGAACCCGAACGTCCTGTCGGTTCCAGAGATGTCGTTGTCGATCGTCTTCGGCACGCCGACCGTGTTGAGTCCCTCTTTATACATGCCCGCCGCTACGCCCAGAGTATCGTCGCCCCCGATGGCGATGAGGGCATCCAGCTTCAAGGCTCGATAGTTTTCGGCAACCTTTTTTATATCATCCTTGCTTTTAAGCGGGTTGGTCCGGGAGGTCCTTATGATCGTCCCTCCCCTGTGGATACAGCCCGTCACGGCCTTGAGATCCAGGGGGACAGTCTCCTTCTCTATCATCCCCTTCCACCCGTGCTTTATACCGATAACCTCGTAACCCTCCTTGATGGATTTTCTGACGATGCCGACGAGCACGGCGTTCAATCCCGGGCAATCCCCCCCTCCGGTGAGGACTCCTATACGCTTCATATCTTTTATCCTCCCTAGTTTACTGATTCGATCGGTTCTTACGTCTTCACTCTTCAAGAAGCTGGTCGGCGCCGCTCCCCGCCGGCACGACTTTTGTTACGATGATCGCGACGCTACTGACATCGATCCCCAGGAACGACTGTACATCTTCCTTGATCTTCTCCTGCATCCTCTCGGTGAGGTTCGGTATGCTGCAGCCGGACCAGAGCACGACCTTCACCGCGACCGATATCCCGCGCCTTCCCCCCCGTATTATGGGCTCGATCCCCTTCACCTCCGGAAAATCCTTACCAGTTCTCCGGATGAAATCCTCCACCGCCGAGACGGCTATATCGACCTCGCCGCCCGGGTTCTCAAACGCTATGCATTTTGCTTTTCTGGAGCAGCGAACCTGCGCCCAGATGAAGATAAGGGCGAGGAGAACAAGGACGGCTCCCAATATAGTTGACGGGTTCCCCGCCAGGGGAAACTCGGGGTAGCCGGTGACCCCCCGCGCGATCTCATCGGCGGGGATGAGGGGCGCGATAAACTTCACCGCTGCCGCGCCGACCTTCTCCTCCAAGCCGAAGAGCGGCCAGCCCACCGCAAGCACGAGGATGATCAAACCTCCCAGAAGAGCCAGCATAGTGTACATGGCGACGATAAGGGCGCGTATTAATCTCATCGTATCTCTTCTCCCTTCTACTTTCGAAGATACTCGTCCACGAAAGATGTCGTGTACCGTCCCTTCCTGAACCTGGGATCGGCAAGAACCTTCCTATGAAATGGAAGGGTCGTCTTGACCCCGCCTATTATATACTCGTCCAGGGCCCGCTGCATTCTCATTATTGCCGTCTCCCTCAGCCGGCCCACTGTAATCACCTTCGCTATCATAGAATCATAGTGTACGGGGATTTCGTAGCCCGAATAGACGTGGCTGTCGACCCTGATGCCCGGCCCCCCCGGCGGGAAGTAGTCGGTGATCTTCCCCGGACAGGAAGAGAAGTCCCTTGACGGGTCCTCCGCGTTGATCCGGCACTCGATGGCGTGGCCGTGCATGCGGATATCCTTCTGTTCGAACTCCAGTTTCTTGCCCCATGCGATCCTTATCTGCTCCTTCACTATGTCTATCTGCGTCACGACCTCAGTGACGGGATGCTCGACCTGAACCCGCGTGTTCATCTCGATGAAGTAATAGTCCCCCTTTTTATCGAGGAGAAACTCGACCGTTCCCGCGCTTTCGTATCCGGCAATCTCCGCCACCCTGACCGCCGTCTTCCCCATCCTGGCCCGCAGCTTCCCCTCCAGGGCGGGAGACGGCGATTCCTCTATCAGCTTCTGGTGCCGCCTCTGAATGGAGCAGTCCCTCTCGTTTAGGTGCAGGATATTGCCGTGCCCGTCTGCGAGAATTTGAAACTCTATATGCCTCGGATGCTCAAGCTGCTTCTCTATATATATATCCGAATTACCGAAGGCGGCCTCGGCCTCGCTCTTTGCGGCCATGAAAGCGTTTGCCAGGCTGATGTCATTGTGGGCCACCCTGAGTCCCTTGCCGCCCCCACCCTGCGCGGCCTTGACCATGACCGGGTAGCCGAGCTTGCGCGCAATCTTGATCGCCTCGTCGTGGGTTTCCACGTTCCCCTCGCTTCCCGGCAGAACGGGTATGCCCTCCTCCTTCATTATCTGGCGCGCCTCCGACTTATCCCCGAAAAGTCTGATGACCGACGGGGCTGGGCCTATGAACCTTATATTGCAGCTCTCGCATATCTCGGCGAAATGGGCGTTCTCGGCCAGGAACCCGTACCCCGGGTGAATGGCCCCCACGTCGCAGATCTCCGCCGCGCTGATGATGCTCGGAACGTGGAGATAACTGTCCTGGCTCGGCGCGGCGCCGATACAGATCGCCTCGTCGGCAAACCGGGCGGGGAGGGAATATTCATCAGCCTTGGAATAGACCGCGACGGTCCTGATGTCCATCTCGCGGCACGCCCTGATGATTCTCAGGGCGATCTCGCCCCTGTTCGCTATCAATATTTTTTCAAACATAAATTAACTCGCTTCTCGTTAATTTATTCAACGGGCTCGATCAGGAAGAGCGGCTGGCCAAACTCGACGGGCTCGCCGCCCTCAACCAGGACGTCTATTATCTTGCCCTTTATGTCGGCCTTGATCTCGTTCATCACCTTCATGGCCTCTATAATGCATACAACATCTTCCGTGTCCACGATCTGGCCGACTTCAACGTAGGGTGAAGAATCGGGCGAGGGCGAGGCATAGAAAGTCCCGACCATCGGTGATACTATTTCTGCGCCCCTCGGCTGCTCCTCCTCTTTTTTCTCCACCGCGGCTTTCTCCACAAGCTCGGCTACCCTCTCGATGATCGGGGACTGGCTCATAATCGCCCCCTCCGGCCCCCTCTTCAGCGCCATCTTGAAGCCATCACGCTCCATGCTGAACTCGGTGAGGTCGTAATCGTTCATCAGATTGATGATTTCCCTGATCTCCTTGAGATTCATAATTCACACCCCGCTATTATATGCATTTGATTATTTTTTGTTTGGGTTTTTGATATTTGATCTTTGATTTTTTATTTCTTAGCAGGCCTCCAGCACCTATATAACAACCTCTTCTATGTTCTTCGGGAAGTCGGTAAGAGGACGAGCACCTGTCTTCGTCACCAGCACCATGTCCTCGATCCTTATCCCGAAAGAACCTCTCCGGTAGATACCCGGCTCAACTGTTACGACCATCCCCGAGCGAAGCACGTCCTTCGAGGCCGGCGAGAGAACCGGCGCCTCGTGGACCTCCAGCCCCACACCATGACCGAGTCCATGGCCGAAATCCCCCACTTTCGGAGCTTTATCAATGACTTTCCGGGCTATTCCATCCACTTCAGCAGCCTGAGCTCCTTCTATAAGGGATGCTATCGCCGCAATCTGCGCCTCTATGACCCTCTCGTAGACAGCCCTGCATCCTGGTGGAATTCTAGACAGGAAGAAGGTCCTCGTCAAGTCGGAATGGTAGCCGCCTACAACGGCTCCGAGATCGACAAGGATCGGCTCACCGCGTCTTATCTTCCTCCCCGACGCTTTGGCGTGGGGCATGGCCGCCCGCCTTCCCGAGGCAACGATGGTATCGAAGGACGCGCGCTCCGAGCCCTCAATCCTCATATGGGCGTCGAGAATAGCGGCGACCTCGCGCTCCGTCATCCCCTCGCGAACAATTTCGCAGAAGCAGTCCAGAGCCGACTCGGCTATCCGCGCGGCCTTCCTCAGGAGCCGAACCTCTCCCGGGTCTTTGACGGCCCTCATGCAATCCACGTCACCCGCCAGAGGGACAAGTGCGATGCCCTTGCCGAGCCCTCTCTTCATCAGGCGGTAAAAAGCGTGGGAGATACCGGACGACTCGAAACCCAGTCTCCGAATCCCCGACTTCGATAGTACGCCCCCGAGGGCCAGTGGCAAACGGCCCTTGACCGCCTTAATCCGGAACCCGCGTGCATGCACCCTCGCCTCTTCCAGGTACCTGAAATCGGTGAAGAGCAGCCTGGACCTGCGCGTGAGCAGTACCGCGGCGGACGTGGCCTCGAGAGACGAGAGGTACCTGACCGAGGCCGGCTTAAAAAAAAGGGCGGCTTCCAGGCGATGGCGCCTCATAAGCTCCCGCGCCGCCGACACTCTCTTCTTCAGAATTTCCGATGTAACAACCATTATGACGTTCGACCAAAGTAGATCAACTATACAGGTAGCCGCACCCTTCAGGGTGCGTTTTCAGCAATACTATATCCAGGGCAATTCCTTCGTGCGCAGGCTTCCGTCAGACCTCAGTCGATCCGTCCCCGGTTTTACCGGGGACGGGCACCGGCTCTGCCGGACGGGAAAGCCTGCGGCTACCAGTAGTGCAAATGCCTTTTTCCCGCATCACGCAATATGCGATACGATATTATTTCTTTCCGTACTCCTTCACATATTCCTCATACGTCCGCAGGAGGACCCTGTTCTTCTCCAGTGTCGCCCTGTTGTACCTCTCGTCTTTCTCCACGACGGCCCTCTGAAGCTCGACGGCCCTGCGGAACTCTCTCAGGGACCTTTCATCCTGGCCGATGCTCCTGAGTGAGCCGGCGTAGCCGGCCCTTATCTCGGGGCGGGCGGGCGCGAACTCGACGGCCTTTCTTGCCTCCGCAAGGGCGAGCTCACGATCCCCCAGGCGAGCATGGAGAACGGAGAGGTAGAAATGCGGCTCCGCCCAGCGAGGATTGGCCTCCGCTGAAGCTCGGAACTCCGCGACAGCGCCCTCCAGGTCTCCCTCTTTCCAGTAAAAATGGCCGAGCCGCCAACGGAGCTTCGCCCTCTGCCGTCCCGCATGGAGCGCCCGGGGAACAACGGCCCGGGCGGCTTCGAGATCGCCGCTCTGCATGGCTTCCCTCAGCTGCCACTCCAGCTCCGGGGCGGCCTGGTCGTTCATGAGCCGGGGGCCGAAAACGACAAGGACGGCTATGCACACACCCAGAAAGGCAAGGCTGGACGCCCGCGAGGCGCTCTTCCCCGCGGACGGCGCGAGGAGGCCGGCGAGGACAAATGCGGGGAGGATGATCTCGGGAACGTAGAGATCAAACTCGACGAGGTTGTGGAGGGCAAATGCCAGAAGGCCCACGGCCGCGCCGACGCCCGGAACGTCCTTAAGATTCCGAACTCCCCTGACGATAGAGAATCCAAGGAGGACGACGAGAAGGACGAGTCCGGGTATGCCGAGCTCGGCCCACACCTCCAGCCAAGAGTTGTGGGCATGCTGTATCATGTCGGCGCCGGGAAGCATATAGCGCTGATACACGCACCAGAACGAACCGAGGCCGCACCCGAAGATGGGATGCTCCCGTATGACACCCGCCGCGCCCCTCCAGTAGTCGATCCTGGCGCCGATCGCCCAGCCTACGTTTTTACCGATCTCCGTGCCGTACATGGTAAATAGGAAAACGATGGCGAGGGCCAGGACGCCGAGGGATATCCAGAGCTTCCCCTTTTTCACGACCAGGAGTGCCAGCACGATGCACGATACGGCGAAGATGATGTAGACGCTCTTCGATCCCGTGAAGAGGAGGCACACCGTGACCAGGAGAGCAGGAATTATCCCGACAGCACGCAGTCCCTTCAAGCTTATCCTGCGCCTCATCACGAAGACGACGCATGCATAGGCGAGAGAGAGAGCGAGAAATGGCATGGACTGCATTCGCGCCGCGCACACGATGCAGGCCAATGCCGTAAGTTGAAGAAGGCAAACTAGGTACAGGCGCTTCGCCTTCAGCAGAAAGCAGAACAGGAGGGGCGACAGGAGGGCGATGAAACCGGCGAGCGCATTCGGCGAGACGAAGCCGGCGTAGACGCGGACCATTCGCAGGCGCTTCCATGTTAGCTCGTCCAGCTGCCACCCCTCCGTTATGGCCCTCTCTCTCAGCGCCTCGAGGCCATAGAAATACTGGTAGATGCCCCAGATGGACACCAGGACAAGGCCCGTGCAAATACAGGTCAGTAGTACGTCCCGCGCCCTCTCCTCGGCGCCGAGTCGGGAAGCCAGGAGGTAAGCGAAGAGGGCGCCCGCCATCGGATAGAAGAGATCGGCGGCCCCGGCCCTGTCCGGCGAGCGCAGCAGCCCTGCAATCACAGTCCCGAGAAATAGGTACGCGATGGCGTCGGAAAACGCCGTGCCCCCCCCATCCTTTCCGCCGGCCAGGATTGTAGAGAGGGCCGTAAGGACGCACGCCGCCAGGACGGCGGCGAAGAATATCACGTTAAAGCCGGGTGAAGACGCCGAGGAGACAAAAGGGCGTATTAAGAGAACGGCGGCGAGAACGACCAGGGACGCCTCCCCAAGGATGCCACCCCTCCTCACTTCTTCCTCTCAGCATAATATTCCAGGAAGCCCACGACGCCAAGGACCAGGACAACCTCGAAGAGAACTATCACCACTCCCCCCATATCCACATATGGAAGAAGCAGTGCCGGCAGGGCCGTGGAGAGCGTGACAAGGTAGATAAAGAGGACCGCGCCCCTCTGGCTCATGCCGAGCTTCACCAGTCGGTGGGAGAAGTGGTTCGTGTCGCCGATATATATCGGCTTATTGAGCCGGATCCGTATCAGGACCACGGAGGCCATATCGTACAGGGGGAGGGCGAGGATAATAATCGGCATAACCACGGGAAACGGCGTGGGGAAAGAGCCCTTATAATAGGTGCCCAGAATGGTGAACGTGGCCACGAGATACCCGATCAGCATGCTCCCCGCGTCCCCGAGGAATATACGCGCGGGCCTGAAATTTAAAAACAGGAAGCCCAGGACAGCACCGCAGAAGACCGCTATGAAGCTCGACACGAAGTACTCCCCCATCCTCGCCGAGACGATGAAGAATACAGCCGAGGTGACCACTGCCACCCCGCCGCATAGGCCGTCCATGTTGTCGAGGAGGTTGAATGAATTCGTTATCGCCACCACCCAGAATATCGTCAACACGCAGTTCAGGAAGGGGTTGCCGGAAAAGAGGGTCACCTTTATACCGAAATAGACGAGCAGAAGAGAGACGAGCGCCTGGCACAGGAGCTTCGCGCGCGCGCGCATCCCGTAGAGATCGTCCCACAGGCCCACCAGGAAGATAATGACGCCGCCCCCGAAGATGGCCAGGACACGCGGCAGCATTTTCACCACGCCGGGCAGGTACTCCGCGACGGCGGCCGGTAGAAGGGAAGAGCCCTCACCCCGGCTGGCCGCAAACAGCGCAAAGAGCAGGTTAATGCCGAGACAGGCGGCGATCGCCAGGAGGACGCCCAGACCCCCCAGAAGCGGCATGGGAACCTGGTGGATCTTTCTCTCTCCCGGCTGCTCGAGGGCACCCGTCCTCGCCGCAATCCATATGGCAACCCTGGTGAAGACCACTCCGAGGACTGTTGCAAGTACGAAGAGATAGCAATAGATGCCGGCCCACTTCATCGCTGTTACACAGTAGCAGATGACTAAGCTTACCTGCTATGAAAATCTGAATAGCGGCAAGTTATCGAGTGGGAAAAGGCCTGGGGCAAGAGCCTTACCAAATCTCAGAACAAGCTCACTACTAATTCTTTTGTCTCCGGTGATAGAAAACTAACCCGGATGAACTCCTTCCATCGAGGGATTGCCAGCTCCAAGTCATTCAAAATATACCGGAATAACGGTAATATCTAACTATGTGACAGGGACATCCGGGCTTCGATTACATTGGGAAAAATAGGGGTCAAGGGAAAATAGGGGTCAAATCTTTACTCTTGATTTTTGGATTAATTGATCGTTTAGTTTGTCGAACCTTTTCTTTATTTGCGGTTCGTTCTCAAGCCTTCTCCTCAGCCTCTTCCTGGCCCGGCTCACTGCGCTATAATCTATTCCACCTACCAGCTTGCCGATCTCAGGCTGCGTAATTCGGCAAAAGCGATATAACAGCTCCATCAACATAGCCCGCTCTAAAGACTTCTTACCGCGTCGGCAAACGTCCTTCTTCCTCATTTTTATAAGGGAAGTATACCGGTCGATCAGCTCTTCAGGTTTATATCTTTTTCCTAACTCCCTTAAAGCCGGCCGCTCCCTTTTGGATTTCGCCTCTCTTAAGAACTCCTCCCTTACCCATCCAATAAAATCTGCCCCTCCTATTATCCCATGACCCTTACCCACTTCTAATGGATTCGCCCCCTCTTCCCCGATTCCACCCCGTATAAAGCGCCTGTACTCCTCTCTGCCCTTCCGGCTGTCTCCTCCCATGTAACCCAGAATAGTCTTATAATCTATAAACTCCTTCCTCTTACTAACCGAAAGGTATCCCGGCAAGCTGCTCCATGGATATTTAAGAAGCTTCTTCCATTTCTCATTAAACGGTCTCTTGGACATTTCCTTGCTCCGAACCGGATTGAGATGAATATACCGGGATACCTCCAATAGATAGTTATCAGCATCGACCAGATAGGCTTTATATCTCCCCTGGTAGAGGTGCCCCACACGCCGATGCCTCCTATTGAACAAAGAGGTATACGAAATATTGAAATGGCGCATAAACTCGGAGAGGTTGCCTTCCGGTGTGGTTAATAACAGGTGGAAATGATTGGGCATACAGATATATACAAGAAGAATCACATTGTATATCTCTAAGGAAAGAACGAGACGCTCTAGGAAGACCGTATGATCTCGATCATCGTAAAATATCCTCCTGCGCTCGTTTCCGCGACAGGTAACGTGGTAATAAGCGTCTGGATATTGGATTCTCAGTGGCCTTGCCATGTTTTAATAATAGCTAGATGAATTGTTATGTCAAGAGTAAAGACTTGACCCCTTTGTCTCTGAGAATAATTGGATTACCCATTCAGGCAAATCCAAACTGCTCCTATCATCGAAGTGTGATTTGACAGGGATACCGGGATGCTGTAGCCTCTTAGCATAAGGCAACAAGCACAACCTGCCCAATCGAGGCGAAAGTATGACAAAATTATTATCGAAAGCCTTTCAAAAAGCTTCCCTGCTTCCCGAAGATCTGCAGAACCAGCTCGCCCAAGAATTGCTGGAAGAGATCGAGTGGGAGAAAGCTTGGGACGAGAGCCTTACCAAGTCTCAAGACAAGCTCATTAGCTTGGCAGAGAAGGCCGTGCGAGAATACGAGGCCGGCAAAACCAAGCAAATGGGCTTCGACGAGCTTTGAAATCCCATCTAACCCCTGATTTCATAGCCCGCTTCCGAAAGCTTCCTAAGCGCATTCAACATCTCGCCAGAAAAAACTACCGATTGTGGGAGAACAATCCTTCTTATCCCAGTCTCCACTTCAAGCCCATAGGGACAAAGCGCGCCATTTATTCGATACGCGTCGGAATCGGTTGGCGGGCCCTAGGAGTTAAAAAAGGAGACACTATAATCTGGTTCTGGATAGGCTCACACGCGGACTACGAAAAGTTTCTGTAGGAAAAAAAGGGGGCAAATCTTTACTCTTGCTTTTTGGATTAATTGATCGTTTAGTTTGTCGAACCTTTTCTTTGTTTGCGGTTCGTTCTCAAGCCTTCTCCTCAGCCTTTTCCTCCGGGGGCTCACTCTCAACTCCATTTTCCACGGCCCCGTTATCGCGTATGCCTTCGGGCGTGAGAGAGTAGATATCGATGGGGTCAACCCTGCCCCTCACCCTAATGAGGCCAAGCGCCTCGTGGGGATAACGCTGCTTGTACGGCCCGAGCGTCGCGCCCGAGCACACGATGGGAATGCCCTTCTCCCCCGCCACCTCGTCGAGGCGCTGGGCAACGTTGACGGGATCGCCGATAACCGTGTACTCGATCTTGTTCGGCGTGCCGATGTTGCCCGCCAGGACGAGGCCGCTGTGGACGCCGATCCCGATCTTGAGGTGAGGCAGCCGGTCCTCCTTCTGCTCCTCGTTGAAATCCTCGAGGGCCGCGTACATCGACAGTGCGGCGCGGATGGCCTTGTCGCGGTGGTCCGGCTGGGTACGGGGGGCGCCGAAGACGGCCAGAATCCCGTCCCCGATGAACTTGTTGACCGTCCCGCCCTCGTCCTCTATTGCCTCCGCCATGCGCGTGAAGTAGCGGTTGAGCATGCCCACGATCCTCTCCGGCTCCATGCCCTCAGAGAGCGCCGTGTAGCTGCGGATATCGCAGAAGAGAACAGACACCTCGACCTGGACGCCGCCCATCGTTAGCTCACCATCGAGCACCTGCTTCGTCAGCGTCCTGTCCACGTACCGGTTGAAGGCATCGACGATCCTGCTCCTCTCCCTGAGCCCTATTATCATCTCGTTGACGCCGTCGCCCAGCCTGCCGAGCTCGTCCTTCGATGTCACCTGGACGAAGCGGGAGAGATCGCCCTTGTGCACCCGTTCCACCGCCTCGCCGACCGACTTAAGGGATCGCCGCTGATTTACGGCCAGGGAGAGGACAATTCCCAGCCCCATGATGAAAGCGAAGATCGAGAGATAGGCTGACTGGAGAAGATGATAATCGGTCAGGCTCTTGAGAGTAAGCTCCTGGGGGGACACCTCGGGAACGAGGATAAAGCGGCACATGGCGAGGTTCGAGAGGTTGAGAAGAAGAGGGAGCACGCAGATGGCGACGAAGACGAGAGCGTGCTGCGCTCTGATGGAGAGGGAATGTCCGCCAACCTGCGCGTCGAGGTGGCCGAGGGGAAAGAGCTTCGGCAGGAAGAGCCACCTGGAAACGGCAGAGAGCAGGAAATACGTGAGAACGGTTACAAAGGCACCGTCGAAAAAGCTTATCAGCAGGCTCGTCAGCCAGTAGCCGCGCGTAACAGGCGGGGCGATCATCGTGAGGAGGAACGGGAAGAGCACCATGGCGAAAAGCCATATTGCGACGGTTACAACGCAGTAGGTGACCGGGGTATTCATCGCCCGTATCCGCGCCAGGGAAAGGAGCTGCTCGGGAGGTTTCTCACCCCGCCTGATGGCGGAGAGCGCGCTGTGTATCGGCTTCTCGTAGATAAGGGCGACGACGAAATATATCAGAACCCCGCAGATAATGTATATCACACTGACCCTGACATCAAGGGCGCGCTGTGCCTCGGAAGAGTAGATAAAACGGTCGGTTTGCGTGAAATAGGCTTCGAGGAGAAAGAAGCTGACGAAGGTAGCCAGGATGACAAGCGCCGGATTCAGCAGGCGAACCAGAAACCCGGCGAGACCAGGGCCCGCACCGGCATTCTCCCGAATCTTCATTTCGCTTCCCCTATTCTCACGAACAGGCGGCTATTGTACAGGAGCAGCACCCGATAACAAAGGAGAAACAACATAAAATCGCTCGCTTCGCTTACTGATTTACCGCAGCACCCTGTTTTCGAGGGATCATCTGCCCCATACGGCAATAATACCGTGTATGAAACGGGGTTGGGCGCAGTTCCTTGACCATTCCAGCATGAAAAGAATATGCTTCATAATGAAGATGATCCGCCCATGAAGATATCTGTCGTAATGCCAACCCTGAACGAGGAAGGGATTATCGCCAAGGTCATCGGCGACGCCCTTAAATACGGCGCCCCGTGGAGCCCGGAGATCATTATCGTGGACTCGAGCACGGACCGGACGCCGGAGATAGCCGGGTCGCTCGGCGCTCGCGTCATCCGCCAGGAGCCGCGGGGGCACGGCCTCGCGCTCAGGGCGGGAATGCTGGCGGCCGACGGCGATGTGATCATCACCTCCGACTGCGACGACACGTACCCGATGGAGTACATCCCCCGGTTTATGGAGCTCATCGAGGAAGAGGGATGCGACGCCGTTAGCGGGAACAGGATACACTCCGGAAACCGCTCGATGCCTGCGTCGAACAAGATCGCGAACCGGGCATTCGCCGCTCTGGTCAGACTGCTTCACGGCATCCCGGCACACGACGTGACGACCGGCATGCACGCCTTCAGGCGTCGCGTGATCCACGAAATTACATGGGAGACAAACTACTCTTTTCCGACCGAGCTGATTATCAAGACGGTCAAAAACGGCTACAGGTGGCGGGAGATAAGGATACCTTACAGAGAGCGGGTCGGCGAGGTCACGCTCAACCGATGGCGGTCCGGGAAAGCCTACATCAGGTTCATCGTCGGGTACAGACTCGGCCTTCGGTTAAAGGGTAAGCTCATATAGCAATTAATGAAGGCCCCCTCAACGCGAGCACTGTGAAAAAAGCATTACCCATATTTTTTCCCGGCGCCGAAAAGCGAGGCGGTCACCATGAGAAGAATCGCCCTTACGGAAAGGCCGAGAAACAGGCAGGCGTTCGCCAGCGGCCGTCGATAATGCTTCCTGTAGAAGAGGAAGATGCTCCTGTGGTGATGATATATAGACCGCAGTTTCACCTTTTCGCTGCTCTTCCCGATGTGATGCAGCACCACGGGACAAGGAAGATAATAGACCTCCCATCCCTTTCGCCTCAGACGCCAGCACAGGTCTATATCCTCGATGAATAGGAAGTAGTCCTCGTCGAATCCGCCGGCCTCATCCAGCGCAGCCTTCCGCAGCAACATGGCCGCGCCGGAGACCCAGTCCACCGCCCTTCTTTCATCGTGATCCAGGTCTGCGAGTAGAAACCTCCGGCTGAACCGGTTGTTCGGGAAGAGCCTGCTCATGATCGAGTAGCGGCTGAAGAATATCGTACCGTAGGAGGGGAAGGAGCGGCAGGAGAGCTGGATCGTCCCGTCGGGGTTGACGACTTTACATCCGGCGGCCCCTACTCGCTGGTAAGCATCCATGAAGATAATGGCCTCCGGGAGGCCATTATCTGTCAGAACGGAGTCGGGGTTGATGAGAAAGAGGTGCCTTCCATCGGCCGCCCTCGCCCCCTGGTTGATGGCAGCTCCGAATCCCCTGTTTCTATCGTTCCGTATGACCCTGACGGAGGGGAAGCGCTCCTCCACAAGCGCTGCCGTCCCGTCCATAGAGGCATTATCCACGACGATTATCTCCCTCTCAATATCGCCGCCGTTTTCATCGATGGACGAGAGACAGGGGATAATCTCCGCCGCCGAGTTATACGTTACTATGATGACCGATACTTTCACTGCTCCCATCCGAGTTAGCTACTAAGACACAAAGGCATTAAGAGTAAACCGGATAGTCTCTAAGATTTTTCCTATATTGTTTACCTGAAACCAGTAATCAGAATCCGGGTTACCCCCTCACCCTGTCCCTCTCCCCCCAAAACTGGGGGGAGAGGGGATTTGCAAAGATGACCTTCCAGCATTCATTCCACTAAATCAGATAATAAATTCCTTTAATAGTTATCGACAAGGATCGGCTTCCCCCTATTCTTCGAGTCTTAGTGGCTACTCTCAACATGGCTTATAAAAATTTTCTCCAACTTATCCGCAGTTCTCTCCCACGTAAATTGTTGAATATGCTTGCGCCCTTTTTCAGCTATCCTCCTCCGCTCTTCTTCATCCCCCAGCAGCCTTATCAGATGCCTCGACAGGGACTCCGCGTCCCCTGGCGGCGAGACCAATGCCGTCTCCCCGGGGAGGGCGTAGTCCCGGACGGCCCCCACGTCCGTGGTCACGCACGCGACGCCGCACGCCATGGCCTCCATCGGCGGATTACCGAAGCCCTCGCAGCGGCTCGGGAAGAGGAAGATATCCAGGGAGTTGTATATCTCCCTCAAGGCGTCACCCGTCGGGAGATGGTGGTACTCGACGTTTTCCATCTCACCTATTATCTTCGCGTCGGCGGGCGTCGGCCTGACGCCGAAGAGGACAAGGCGGATATCGGGGAACTCCCTCCGCGCGGCCCGGAACGCCTCCAGGCCGTCCTCCATCCCCTTCCACGTCTGCCTCCTGTAGAGGAGGCCTATGCTCTTCGGATCGTGGGGAGAGAAATCCTCCTTCTCCCTGTAAAAGACGTCGAAGTCCAGGCCGTTCGGGAGTGGGCCGAACGTGGGCACATTGAACTTGTCCTCAATGAGGTTTTTTAACCACGTGGAAGTGACCAGCTTGTGAAGCGGAAGCGTGTAGGTCTTATCAACCAGCTCCCCGGGACCACCCCATATCTCGTAATGCCGTATAAAATGAAACTTTTCGCCCTTATCGGCACCGTAGCCGTTGATCTCATGGGCGTTCGCCCACCAGGTAGCCACGATGATATCTCCCCTCGGGACGTACCTTTCGGCCAATGTAGGAACCCTCAGCAGATTTGCCCGAAGGTCAAACCAAGTCATTCTGCTACCGTCCCTAAGTGTTCGCAAAGCTTCCCGGATCATCTTCGCCGGACTCGCCCTATCGCGTTTCATTAAAGGTGGTTCTCTTATTTCGCCGCCGCCGGGCACAAGGTTAGGGATGGACCGCAATGCCCTTTCCGATATCTCCCTGAGGTTATACCATAATGAGCCTGATAAAAATCTCGTCCAGGGGTATACCACGGTAACATCGTGCCCCTTATTCTGAAGCCGGTTTGCCAGCTCGAGCGTCGATTGGACACCTCCGCCCACCCTCATCTGGGGGAGGACAAATGTGATTTTCATGCTGCCCTTCCTGCTACTCAAAGGTGTCGGTGAAATAGTTCTTCACTCTGTTTTTGGTTGGAAGCGAGCGCTTATACAGCTTTTAAAAATTTCTTCGAGCTCATCCGCCGTTCTACCCCAGGTAAATCGTTTAATGTGTCTGTGCCCTTTTTTCGCCATTGTCTTCCGCTGCTCCTCATTCCCGAGCAACCGGATGAGATGATGCGCCAGGGATTGCACGTTCCCCGGCGGCGAAACGAAAGCTGTCTCCGCGGGTATGGCGTAGTCCCTTACACCTCCCACATCCGTGGTGACGCAGGCAGCACCGCACGCCATAGCCTCCATCGGCGGATTTCCGAAGCCTTCGTGGTGGCTGGGGAAGAGGAAAATATCCAGGGAATTATAAATCTTTCTTAATTGCTCACCGGTTGGAAGCCTGCTGTACTCAACGTTATCTATGGTCTTGACGATTTCCATATCGCCCGGCGTTATCTTTACGCCGAATAAAACCAGTTGAATATCCGGAAACTTTTTCTTGGCGAGAACGAATGCCTGCAGGCCATCAGCCATACCTTTCAATTTCTGCCGCCTATAAAGGATACCCACCCTTTTAGGACAGTGATGAGCAAACCCATCGCCCTCCCTGTAGAAGCAGTCGAAATCAACCCCGTTTGGCAGTGGTCCCAAAGCGGAGACGCCGAACTTGTCCCGGATAACACTCTTAAGGCACGTGGAGGTAACTATCTTATGGAGTGGAAGTGTGTATGCTTTATCGACAAGATATACAGGTCCTCCCCAGCTTTCATAGCCCCTTATTAAATGAAATTTCACTCCTTTATCGGCCCCGTAGCTGTTGACCTCGTGGGCGTTTGCCCACCACGTGGCCACTATAACATCCCCCTTCGGAATATATCTCTCTGCCAGTGTCGGCACCCTCAATAGATTTGCCCGAATGTTAAACCAATCTATTCTTCTGTCATTCTTAAGGCCGCGAAGGGCTCTCGCTATTCGGTCCGATATCCTCCTGTGATAAAACTCTTCCGGGCCCTCCCCCATGCTTGCCGTGCGATTGCCGGCCCTGAGGTCCCCAACAGACTCCAAGGCCCTTACAACCAGCGTCTTGAAATTGTACCACTTCGATCCGGACAACAGCCTCGTCCATGGATATACAACAGTGATCTCATGCCCTTTGTCGTGGAGGCGGTTTGCAAGCTCCAGCGTAGATTTGACGCCTCCCCCTATCCTGATTCCGGGCAGAATAAAAGTTATTCTCAATTTTTCTCTATTCCGTTCATATTGCGCTATCAAGCACAGCTGCCGGGCCGGTAAATAGCATGAAACGTATCTCGTGAATAATCGTTCGTGAATGGTTGTTCGTGAATAGTGAATAGTTTTCCATTCACTGTTCACCATCTACCATTCACCATTCACAACTTATGAGCTTGCTTTTCGCTCATCGTTCCATGCTACTCGTATTTGCTAAAGATCTTTACCAGCACCTTCTCCATCGCATCCCAGCTATATTTCTCCACGCATTTCTGCCTGGCAAGTTGCCCTTTCTCCTCGGCCTCTCGGGGATTTTCGAGGACGTATTGCATCGCCGCCGCCAGCTGCGCGGGGCTACCCGGTTCTACAATCCAGCCGCAGCCCTCTAAAATCTCCGGAAGGTCCGACACTTCCGTAGTAACTATCGGTTTCGCCATTGCCATCGCGTCAAAAACTTTTGCGGGAAGCTGTCCCACCGTCGCAAGGTTTTTCTTCTGAGGAATAATCACGATATCCGCCATTGACATAAATTCCGGAAGCTTATGGAAAGGCTGCAAACCGAAGCACTGGAACCTCTCCGCCAGCATATTTTTTCCGATAGTCATCAATCCCCGGCAATATTTGCTCGTACCCATCCCCACAACGATTAAAACAACCTTGTTATCATTGATCATATGCACAGCTTTCATAGCATCCTCTACCCCCTTGGGGGGCCTTGGAGTGCCGAAGAACATCACAACTTTCCTCTCCTTATCTATCCCCAGTTTTTCCCTTACCGCGCCGCCATCAAACCTTGCCGGACAAAAAGCCCCTGTGTCCCGCGCGTGCCAGACCAATTCTCCGCCGAATTTTCGCTGCAAAAACCGATTCGAGACGGTGATTTTATCCGCACGAGAGATTAGCCTCTCGTGGAACATAATGTTCAAAAAAGAACCCCTTCTGTAGGGCTGAAGAATTGAACCGCACAGATACCTCGACTTTGCAATAAACGATAGACTCCTGTAATGTTCCCGTATGCTCCCCTTCTCCCAGTCATCTATGTCCAGAACCAGGGGCCTGTTATCCCCCCTTCGTCCCAACAGCCTCGCACCGAAGCTCGTGAGAAGGGGCTTGGATGCATACATGACATCCCCCTCTATCATCCTGACGAGTTTGTGGAATCCCCGATAGGCGCTTACGACACCGCCGAGTTCAACGCATTTATATCGAATGCTCGCATCATGGGAGAGGGGCCACCAGATTCCTCTGCCATAGATAATTGGGCCAACAATCTCCACGTCATAGCGCCTCTGGAGTATCTTGGCAAGCAGGTACGCCCTGCCGAGGCAGTTATCGGATAAATCCGGGCAAAGAACCGATATTTTCATCGTGCCAGATCGCGAACTATTCCGGTTAACTCATCCGCTATCATCCCGGCAGCGCGCCGACCATGGAGTTACCTGGCGATTTCTGTATATGAGTCCTTGAGCAGGCCATGATAAATCTCCACCAACCGCCGATTTAATTTCGTTATGTCATAATCTTTCTCTACGATCTGCCGCCCGGCCCGCCCCATCTCGGACCAGATCTCCGGGTGCTTTATGAGATACTCTATCCTCTCTGCCAAAGCGTCTGCGTTCCCCTCGGGGACAATGAACCCGCATTTCCCGTCTCGGATAATGTGCGGTATATCACAGTGATCGGAGGCCACCACCGGCATTCCGGTCGCGAGCACCTCCGTCAATATGACGGGAAAACCCCCCTCCGCATCACCATCGGACGCGTGAACACTCGGAGCCAGAAAAATATGGTGGTCGCGGGCGATGTCAAGCATCTTGTCATGGGGGACATAGCCGATAATTCTCACTGAATCGGCGACACCGTGTTTCTCAATAGAATGCAGGATTTTCCTTTTTTCATCCGTCAAAGTCCCCTCGCTATCCGAATCACCGACGACGGTCAAACAAACATTTCTCTCGACCCTGGATTTAACTTTTTTCAGGGCTTCGACAGCATACGGTATACCCTTCTTTTCCTTGAACCGCCCGCACACCATCAAGCGAATTTCACCGTCCGGGCTCCTATCTTTAAGCTCATACTTCTCGAGTTTCACCCCAATGTGGTGAATAATAACCTTTTCCGGGGGACATCCCAGCTCGATGAGCTTTTTCCGCATGGCCGGGCCCTCCACGAGAAACAACCGGCCTCGTCGAAAGAGCTTCCTGTAGCGGCGGCTCCATGAGGCATGTTCTTTTGGGAGCAGATATGCATCGGCCCCGTAAAAACTGGTTATCAGAGGTATGTTGAGCCGGCTGGTGGGAGGTAGAATCTCGCACCCGCACGGGCCGAAGTGCGCGTGCACTAAATCAGGGCGATCCTGCCGGAGCCATGGAATGAACTGGGGATACCAGTAGAAGAACTTATGCCAGGCTCGATTGAAAAAAAGCGTCAAATAGCCAAGATCTTCCCATAAACACCTTATATCACGGAAAGGGTAACTCTCCTTATTCTTCCGGGCAGCAGAGTAAACCTTGACCAAAACGTTTTTCAGACCAGTAATCTGATGGTATATCCAATTCTCCGTAAGGCCCAAAAAAAAATATCTGAAGTGAACAGCCCTTATTGGTTCTGGCGTTGTCAAGTCCGAGTCATTTCCTTAAACGGCGCCTGTCTTGATCGCGTTTCTTCTGGAGCGACCCGATATTTTTCCTCGAAAACCTGCTGCAACCATAGTTCAAAGGTTAAAAATAGGGATAATTCATCATGGTAATTGGCTTTTCTTTCCATATGATCCGTTAGATAAGTGTAAACCTTATTCTTATCCACGTATTCAGGGTACATTGCATTTTTATTCATAAGCAATTTTTCAAAAAAAGACCTGGCAGGTTCTCGCCTTATCCACAAGGCGTAATCAGTATAACCCTTTGTATCTTTAAATCTAACCCCAAATTTCAAGGATTCATGCTTTAACCTACGGATAATTCTATTTTTGAATTTTGCTATTTTTATAATTTGGATGGGATAACTTATAGGAAAACCAATTTTTTCATATGGGATCGTATTATAAAACTGAGGGAAAGATCTTAATAACATCTTCCTATATATGGAAAAAGTAGACTTTTCTGGGATAGAAAAGATCAAGTTAGACAAATTGTTATCAAAATAAGGTCTCCGAACAATGAAATATGATTCTCCAACTATCAATCCTGAATTCCCAAAACGCCTCCCTGTATTTCTTACCTTATATTCCATGGGTTTATTAATACCGACTAATTGCCCGCCAATAATTTCACCACCAAAAAAGCCGGTTAGAATAAAATCCGCACATGATTTATATTTATCATAAAATCCACCCCCATGCACGTGTAACAGATTAAGGACTCCATCCGATTTCCAAACACTGCTTATCCTTGGCATCAACCAATTGCTTGAATCTAATTCTAAGATGTGGTGTATTGCTCCTTTAACCATTGATACCTGCCTTGCAATTTTTATATCGTCACAACCCTTTCGCCCATAGGTAAAGGTATGCAAAGGCTTATAATCCTCAGGAACAGCGGCAAAAATTGCACGAGAATCAAGCCCGCCACTAATAGGCACACAAATTCTTTCGCCGTTTACGCGCCTGCTTACAGCTTTCTTTAATAATCGTCCCAATTCTTCGACTATTTCTCCTTCGTCAATATATCCTTTTATTGTTTTAATCTCGTTCCAGGACCAGTATTGCTTGATTTCGATTTTGGATTTTTTCAGATCAAAGGCGAGAAAAGAGGCCGGAGGAACTAATTCAATGCCTTCAAACCATGTGCGATTTTCAAGTAGATAACCAATACCGAAGAATTCTTTAACTGCCTGAAGATCTATTACAGGCTTAAAATCCATATGTCCCAAGAATCCTTTTACTTCAGAAGACCACACTAAATCATTATTTATTGTTCCCCAGTATAAAGGCTTGAAGCCGTATCTATCTGTAATTAAAAAAACTTTATCTTCTTCTTTATCATACAACACCGCTGCATAACAACCATCGATATCCCTTAAGAATTCAAATGAGTTAGCTGAATTGTAAATATCAGCTAGGAGTTCATTATCGGTCGCTGAAGCCACGCAATATTTAGATCTTAATTCATCTCGATTGTAAAATTCACCCTCTAGCCATGATAAAAGCCGATTATTGTAAACATACGGCTGTTTACCTTGCTTTACTATTCCCAAATGGGTCCGCGATGCATAAACATCTTCATCAGAATATAGCTCTTCATCAACATAACTATCAAAATGTTTCAAAAGCTTCCTCATATTCAATAACATAGTCTCACCATGTATGTGATTTCTATCGGTAAAACCTATCAAACCAGGCATACTAACCTCCCTTCAGCATTGATCTCAGTTCGGAAAATGCAGTTCTATCCTGAACATAATAGCTTGTAATATAAATAATCGCGCCACCAACAATACTTGTTATAAAAATTGGTAGCGTATTAATATTATATAGAATTTGTTTTAATAAAATTATTCCAGCAACCATGAAAATTGAACAAACAAAGGGCAATTGTAAGGCCTTGATGTATTTGCTAAACTTCAGATCTATCAATCTATTAAGGATAAATGGAACGACAAAGAAGAAAGGTACTCGCAATAAGAGTATAGCACCGGCAACTCCTACTATGCCCCAATTCACTCCTATAATTATTGCGATAGTGGTCACGATCATCGAAAAGACATTCCAGTAAAAACCGATATCAACCCTTCCCTTCGCCAAAAGAACAGAACCAACGGGATCACCGATCGACCAGAACATACCAGCCAAGCAAAGTATTTGAACCACTATTACAGATGGCTCCCACTTCAGGCCATAGACTAATCCAATAAATTCCGGGGCAACTACAAGCATGCCGGCTAGCATGGGAAAGGATATCATTGAAATATAGTTGATAACTTTACAATATCCTCTTCTCATTCTGGAATCATCATCCTGAATTTTCGAGAAGGCGGGAAAGGCAACTCTCGTAATGGTGGGATTGATTTTGCTCATTGGGAACGTGATCAACTGATATGCCAGGGTATAAAAACCGAGGGCTGCCGGGCCCAAGAAACGACCGATGATAATATAATCAATGTTTGACCTAAGGTAATTAACAGCTTTTTCACCCATTTGAAAAGCACCAAAGCTAAAATAGCTTCTTATCTCTTTTATATTTAAATAGAATCTCGGCATCCACTTACCTCGAAACACAAAAAATAGGATACACACTGTTAGCAGACTACGAACAAGCTGTCCCATGATCAGGCTCAAGACCCCAAAGTTGGCCATGGCTAACCCTATGGCAGACAACGAGTATGCAACCATACCTCCGATCTCTATTTTGGATAAGGTCTTGAATTTCAATTCCTTTCTTAAAAGCGTGTTGAAAATTTGCCCAACAGGAGTAATCAGGAATATGAAAGCAGCAAAGATTAAATAATTGGATAAACTAGGTTCCTTGAAATAGATAGTGACCAGTCCTCTTGCTAACAGGATACAAACAAAAATGATAACCCCAGTCAAAACGTTAACCCAAAAAAAACTTGAAAGGTGATTTTCCTCAACGTCCTGCCGATAGATTATCGCATTACTCAAACCCATATCAGAAAATGCCTGGGCGAAGCCGATTACAACCATGACCATGCCCATCAGGCCAAAATCCGAGGGAGAAAGAAGCCTCGCCAATATTGCCAAAGTGACAAATTGGAGAGTAACAATCACCCCCATTGAAGCCCCACTCCACTTGACGCCCGAAACTGCTTGCGCTTTTAGCGACATTTATTCTTCCTCGCCACTACCATATACATCCAGGTCCATTTTTCAGTGGCCTTATGAATGCGCGTGTCTATGAAATTCAAAGCCAGGAAGACTAAGTTGCTGGCCGCGATTAACGGTTTAACCAGATAATTAGAAAACCCCCGGAAGAGGCTATTCAGGTAATAATTCAGCTCGCTTCCAAAGGTAACCCAAAAACCCGACAATGGCTTTATCTCTACAATTTCGTATCCTACCTTTGTAAAAAGATATGAAATACCGTGCTTTGTGTAGCGATAAAAATCGCGGGGTTGCTCGTGGAGATGCCAGAAAAGAGGAATTGCATAAAGGGCAAAACCGCCGGGCTCCAACACCCTGTAAGCTTCCCTCAAAGCCCGTTCGGGCTCTTCCAGGTGTTCGAGGACACCCGTGCAAAAGACAAACTCGCGGGAATCGCTCTGAAATGGAAGGTCGTAAGCGGCACAGAAAACGTCGATACCGGACGTGTCATGTAACGTAGCCAAGTGGTCGACGCCCGTGTAGCATATTTCGTCAGGGATAACCGATCTCTTCTCCCCCGAGCCGCATCCTACGTCCAGCACACTCTTCGGCCTATAGGCTGCGAAAAACCTCCTGTACTCGCGTTCCCCGAGCCTCTTGACCATCCATGAGGGAGAAAACAGGGATATAGTATTGTACGCTTTTAACATCTTCCTGTTCCTACAGTGCCGGTCGCCGGAACAAGGGACACGCAGTATCGGCGACGTTAGTTTACTTCTTTAACACCCGAACAAGCAGTCTGATGCTTATCTCCTGGCGAAAGAGCCCTCTCAGCCATTGGAGAAAACGCCAGATGGCGAATGCCCCTGGCAACGGGGGGAGGCCGCCCCTCCGTAACCTCTCCTCGAACTTCGACCGGTCGATGTCAACCAGCCAGTAGGCTGTAGCCGTGCTACTATCGAGCTTGCGCCAGAATGCTGTCCAGGCGGGTACGTACCGGTACCACGCAGGTTCGCCCCTTAATCGGCCAGGTACGTAAATCGCGATAGATACCTTTTTATTCTGCCCCTTATAACACCCTTCCTGCGCGCCCGTATCATCCTATCCTTATACGAAACCTCCCAGTCACCGCACTGGCTGCAGGGATAGGGCAGCTTCTCCCACTCCCTTTTTTTATGGAGCTCCCGCACCTCCTTTAATTTCCCGTTCCATATCTCTCGTATCGACTGCCGCGCAAGGTTGCCCGCCACAAATCTTGCCTCAGGATCCGCCGCGCAGATCGCCACATCACCCGTATCGGTGATGGACATCGTATCCATTATCCAGTAACACTCGTGCCTCTTATCCCAGCTACCGCCGGCAGCCTCCCCTGACAGGCCGGCCCACGAGAGCTTCTGCCGGATTTTGACGTCCACACCCTTGGACAGCCAATATTGTGTAAACGCGTCGCGCTCTCGCCTATTTTCTTCCATCTCCACGAACTGAACCCGGATATTGAATTTATCCGCCCCCTTCTTTTGCTTAACGTCAATCAGGTCCAGGACATTCTGCACCACCCGGCGATAATCTCCGCCACACCTGATCTTTTCGTACGTCTCCTCGCAAAATGCATCTATCCCGATAAAAATACCATCGAGGCCGGCATCTATCAATTTTTCTGAACTTTCCCTATCTAACAGGACGCCGTTTGTATTAAGCACAACCTCCTTCAGTCCCGCTCGTTTTGCATATGAAAGCATATCGAATATCGATGGCTTTGTTCTCTTTATAATCAGGGCCTCGCCGAAAAAGACCATCCAGACACGTGTGCTCTTATCATTCCTTGAAACCTCGTCGATTATCTTCTTAAACAGAGACCACTCCATTATCCCCTTTTTTCTCTTCATATCCTTGTGGGAACACATCGAACACCGCAGATTACAGTAGCTGACCGTATCGATCAGGACAACCTTCGGAAAGGCGAGATTCTCTTTTATTCTAACAACCCCCATCTCTTCCCTGCTCTATTTTCTTAATCAATCTTGCCGGCACTCCTGCAAAGAGAGTAAAAGGGGGTACTTCGCCTTTAACCACCGCACCGGCACCGATAACACTCCCCCTTCCCACGCTCACTCCCGGCAGTATTACCGCGTTAGCACCTATCCACACATTATCTTCTATAACAACCTTGTCAAACTGTGTCGGCTGACATCTCATAATCGTCGAGGGGCCATCGTATGAATGCTGATGGGACGCGATAATCACACCCGGAGAGATCAAGACATCATTTCCGATCTCAATTTCTCCTGCACCAAAGAGCACCGAATATGGGCCGATATACACACTATTGCCCAACACAATGGACCCCCTGCCCTCGCTCCACCCCATACCCCCGCAATGGAGAAAGCAGCCGGAATCCAGTATGACACCTTTCCCGACTTTCAACCTTTCTATCGACCTGATTACCACTCCCCCCCTCATAACCAATGCGGGATTATTCCGCTTGAACTCGATGAATTTCTTCTCCCTGCGGTACTCCTCTACAACTCTCCTGTAACACCATCGCATGAAATCGGGAACCTTGCGGAGATTCATTTAAGTTTACTCCTTAGCTTTTTGTAAATGCCGTAAATCATCCCATGTCCTGATTTATATAAAGTCATGTCTATGGTCTGGGAACCAAAACTCCTCTTGAACTTGACCACCCCACCGTGCCCGCCGCTGGGGTTAAAATCATATATCTCGTAACTCCTCCGGCATGAATCCTTTATTATCTCCGTCTGTAACAGATTCGCAGGGCAATACCTAAAATATTCACCGAGGGTTGCTCCATGCCACCAGACCACATGCTTATTATGGTAAAAAACCAAAGCCCCGCTTATCGTTTTTCCGTTGATCTTAGCGAGCCATAACCTAACACCAGGGGATTGCATATTGTAGATGTTCTTAAAAAGGCGGTACGGGTAATTGCTCGTAGCTCTCTCTCCCCATCTCTTTACGGAATCCTGGTAGATTCTGAAATACTCTCTGTAGTCCTCAAGGCTCCCCGCAATATTAACGGTGACCCCCATTTTCTGCGCCTTTTTCGCACTGCTTCTATGTCCCTTGGTAAAATTCTTCCAGAGGGGCTCAAATCCGTCTCGCAGTCTCAAAATCTGTGTGAACATCGGTTTCTCTTCAAAGTAATCGGGCATCGCATAGTCAGTAAATGGATTATCAACTATTGAGATGCTGGCTACGTTCAGCTTCAGTAACCGTTTAAAAATCCGATCAACTTTATCAGGAGATATCTCTCTAACCGAGACCAGGTTCCCGTAAACTCCCGGGACCATGGAACGATAGGCTTTCAATAGGCCTCCGGGTCCCGCGCGTGAAGAAATCAACGGTAAAATAACCTCCGTTCCGTCTGGGAAGACAAAGAGCTTTGTCGCAACCTTGTATTGGTCAAAAGTATCCTCGATAACCTTTGCCCATTCGCACGTATGGAAAAAAGTAGCATAACTACATCCTCTCACAATTTCAGTCCATTTGGCTTTGCACACCTTGGTGATAACCTTCATGTTTGCCTAATGTACAACTTCGCTAACCGCTTCAATCACATCTCCTACATCTTTATCTGTTAATTTAGGCGAGAGAGGTATCGAAACTGTTCTATCCGAAATCCACTCCGCATTCGGGAAATCTCCCCGCTTATAACCGAAAGCCTGCCGATAATACGGGTGCAGGTGCAGGGCCCTGTAGTGCACTCCCACTCCTATGTTCAACTTCGTCATCTCATCCAGGAATTGATCTCTGGTGATCTTCAAGCGGTCTATATCAAGCAACAGGGTATACAGGTGATGGGCATGCCTCGTATCAGGTTCAACAGGAGCCGGCGTAATGACCGGCAGATCCTTAAACGCCTCGTTATACCTGTTCCAGATTTCACGACGTCTTTCCCAGTATTTATCAATCCTCGGCAACTGATGAATGCCGATAGCCGCTTGAATATCCATCATATTGTTTTTGAATCCTGCATAAACCACTTGATAGTGCTTATAACCCTCATCGCTAAAGCGCTTCCAGGCATCCCTGCTCATCCCATGCAGTGCCAGAACCTTTATTTTATCGGCGTAATCCTCATTGTCAGTAATGGCCATTCCTCCTTCGCCGGTTACGATATTCTTAGTCGCGTAAAAACTGAAGCATCCCAGGTCACCGAAGGTCCCTGATTTTCTCCCGCGGTACTCCGTTTCAATGGCGTGAGCGCAATCCTCTATCACTTTTAGATCGTGCTTCGCGGCAAGCTCCATAATCGAGCTCATGTCGCAAGGTCTGCCGGCAAAATGAACCGGCATAATAGCTTTTGTCCTGGAAGTAATTTTTCTTTCGATATCCTCCGGATCTATGTTCATAGTTTTAATTTCACAATCCGCGAGGACAGGCTTTGCCCCTGCATGTATTACCGCATTGGCCGTAGCCGCGAACGTCATGGAAGGGACAATCACCTCATCACCCCGTTTAATGCCTATGGCGAGCATGGAAAGGTGTAATGCGGAAGTGCAGGAGCTTAACGCCATAGCGAAGCCGACCCCTTTATATTCTTCAAACATCTCCTCGAATTTATGAACTTTCGGGCCGGTACCCAGCCAGCCGGACTTTAAAGAATCGACCACCTCGTCAATTTCCGGCTGTTCAATGACCGGGCAGCCAAATATTAAAAAATTATCCCTCATTAGGAGTCTTCCTGCTATCTCAACACAGACGACTGGAAAAAATACCGTTTAACCTAAGGACCGGCAAACCCGTTGCTTCAGGCTGGAATCACAATCACCCCGAAGACCTATCCTCCGCTTCTGGCGCCCTCGGGGCCGATTATATATTCACTTCCGCACTCCTCGCACGAGACCTCTCCTTCAGTCTCTTTCAGCCGGACGCCGCACTCACACATCCAGCCCATGACCCGCGCGGGAACGCCGGTAACGACGGCGTAGTCCGGCACGTCCTTTGTAACCACCGCTCCAGCGCCGATAAAAGCGTGACATCCGATTGTGTTGCCGCATACGATCGTCGCGTTCGCTCCTATCGAGGCGTGGTGTTTGACGAGCGTTTTCAGATAATGGTCGGGAGTATTGCGGGGAAACGCGCACCTCGGGTTCATGATGTTTGTGAAAACCATCGATGGTCCGCAGAATACGTAATCCTCCAGAATAACGCCGTCGTACACCGAGACATTGTTCTGGATCTTAACGTTGTCTCCTATAATAACCGTTCCACCGACGAAGACGTTCTGGCCGAACTTGCAATCCCGTCCGATGCGGGCACCCCCGCTTATATGGCAGAAATGCCATATCTTCGTCCCCTCCCCTATCGAGACGGGCTCGTCAACACAAGACGACTCGTGAACAAAATAAGGTTTGTCCATAATAATTCTCTCCCACTCTTGCTTTCTATATCGGTTATTGGTTTTTCTTTGTATCTTGCTGCATCGGAATTTCAAAAAAACTTATTAGACAGGATATACAGGATCAACAGGATAGATAAGAAAAACCGCTTGGTTTTGTACTTTCGATATATTCCTTCACAGCCTCCCTCCACGGCCTCAGTGTGTGCCCAAGCTCGGCTTCGAGCCTGTCAGTGCTTAAAATCGAGAAGGCCGGGCGGGGAGCGGGTCTCCCGATCCGCTCGCTGCTTACCGGCCTCACCGCGCAACTAATCCCCAGAATATCCACTATGTAAGCGGCATATTCCCACCACGAGCAGTGCCCGCTATTGGTAACGTTAAGTATTCCGGATGTCCCTCGGTCAAGTAGTGCAGCTAACGCACCGCTCAAGTCGACGCTGTATGTCGGGCTCCCTGTCTGATCGTCGACAACCTCGATAGACTCCCTCCCGGAGGAGATTTTTATTATTGTGTCCACGAAATTTTTACCGTTCCTGCCGAAGAGCCATGCGGTCCTGACGACCAGGCATCCGGGGCAATAACCGAGGCTCTCCCCCTCGCCCGCGAGCTTGGACCTTCCGTATACGCTCAGAGGATTCGGCGCGGCATCTTCCGTGTAAGGCCCTCTCTTACGACCATCGAAGACGAAATCGGTGCTTATATGGATCAGGCGCGCACCGCATTCCGCCGCAGCCCTCGCCACAAAGCCGGCACCCCGGGCGTTGACCGCGAACGCCCGATCCGGATCACGCTCGCACCCGTCCACGTCTGTCCACGCGGCGCAGTTGATCACCGCATCAGGCCCGATCTCCGCCATGGAGGACGAGGTCACCGGCCAGTCGGTTATGTCGAACTCCTCATTGTCAACCCCGATGACGCGATGGAGCGGCGAGAGGATCTTCACGAGATCCGCACCAAGCATTCCCCGGGCGCCGACCACCATTACCTTCATATTCCCAATCCTGATGGACAGCTGGTAGTGCAATAACCGAAGGCTATACTTCGTAGCCGAGAACAGGTAACGGAGAGCTGAAAACGGTAGTGAAATCTGAAAAGTGAAATCTGTCTTTTCCCCTGTTTTCCCATCTCCCTTTTCCCTACCGTTTTCCGTTTTCAGATAACCGACTTCTGTTATCCGGCTGATTATAGCCCTACGAGCTATCCCCAACTGTCAACTCGTCTTGTGAACAATACACTTGAACATTGGTTATTGCACGTTGAGCATTGCTTGTCCTGAGCACTTCGACTACGCTCAGTATAAACTCCGCCGAAGGGAACGTTCGTCCTCTCTAGTGTTCCTTCAGTCCCCAGTCATAGGGGATGTCGTTGTCGTGAGGATCAACTCGGTATTCGTCCGGTTTCTCCTTATTATGCGGCACGGTCGGGAAATTAAGCAGCAGGCAGGGTACCGCCCCCACCGTCTTGTAGCCGTGCATGACCCCCACGGGGATCCTTACAAGCGATGGGTCATGTTCACCTATGAAGAACTCGTTCACCTCGCCGGTCGTCGTCGATCCCTCCCTGCTGTCGTAAATGACTACCTTCGCCATGCCCTTAACCACGCAGAAGAAATCTGTCTGGAGCTTATGGTAGTGCCACGCGCGCACAACCCCGGGATAATTCATCGAGACGTAAACCAGGCCAAACCGCTCGAACATCTCCTCGTCGCACCTGAGGATCTCCATCAGAAATCCCCTCTCATCGCAGTTGGGCTTCAGCCGCTTGATCTTCACTCCTTCTATCATAAAACACCCCCTTCACCGATAGATTTAACCTCGAAGTAAAAGGCATTGTACCAAGTTAATACATCAAGCGCTAACCCTTTAAAGAGCAGGGAGACCGGTTCAAAAGCTGCTGAAGCTACTGGAGCATTTGCCTTGACGGTGCAA
>JAVCDC010000146.1 GCA_030765135.1 Candidatus Tritonobacter lacicola
CCGTCGAAGAAAGATTTGTCCGGCACGTCGAGAATCGCCAGGTCGCAGTCGTGGCCGATAAACGAGACGATTGCCCGATAGGGAGTCGCGCTGTTTTCTTTCTTAACCTCGATGTATTTTGAGTCGCTGACGAGGTGGGCGTTTGTGATGATGCGTTGCCCCTTGATTATGAAACCCGATCCGCTCCCGGCCCTGTAGTCGTAGTTTTTCCAGGGGGAATTGTAATCCGGCCTCTGTATGACGCTCTTGATACTGACGAGGGCGGATCGGATGCGGCCGAGTTCTTCCCCGTCCGCAGCGGAACAGTGCGCCGCGGGGAGGAGGACGAAAAATAGCGGTATAATCGGTAGCCAGTGCTTCTTCAATTTACATGCCGGGCCAACCATGAGCAAGCCGGCTCTCTTTCAGTATAACTTATTTAATGCTATGCGATCTTACCTGCGTAGTCAGGGAGGATCATGGGGGAGGTCAGGCCGTCTCCCAGGCCCTTTTTCTCCAGTTCCTTGTTGTATTTCCTCGCGTGCTCGAGCGATAACTTCCCGGGCTTCACTTCCCTCGATCGGGCGGCCGAGTTTTTTCCGGCGCGCCTTCCGAAGACGATTATGTCGAGCAGTGAGTTGCCCATCAGGCGATTGCGGCCGTGGATCCCGCCGGTGGTCTCACCCGCCGCATAGAGATTAGGGATTTCCGTTTCTGAATCCGGGTTTATCTTTACGCCGCCGTTCTGGTAGTGAAGGGTTGGAAAGATCAGCATCGGGAGCTTGCTGATATCGATATCGTGGCGCATGAACTGCCTGTGCTTGGCGGGAAAGTCGCGCTGTATCGTCCCCTCCCCCTGGAGGATTTCTATCATGGGAGAGTCCAGCCAGACGCCGAGCCGTCCTGTTGGCGTTTCTATTCCATTCTTCCTCTCGAAGCACTCCCTGATGATCGCGGACGATTCCACGTCCCTCGGCTCGAGCGGGTAGACAAACTGCTCGCCGTCTATGTTGACAAGCTGGGTCCCGGCTCCCCGCACCTTCTCCGTGATCAGGAGCCCCACGTTCTGCTCCGGAAAGATGACGCCCGTCGGGTGGAATTGCGAGGCGTCCATATACCTGAGCCCGCAGCCGGCCCTGTAGGCCAGGACCAGGCCGTCGGCGGTAGCCCCGTAGTGGTTAGTCGTCGGGAAGCCCTGGATGTGGAGCCGCCCGAAACCGCCCGTCGCGATGATGGTCGTTTTGGCCCTTACGACCAGGAGCTGCTCCGTCTCGAGGTTCTTTAAAATGGCTCCCGCGCATCGGCCTTTATCGTCAAGAAGCAACTCGATGGCCGGGGAGAACTCGACGACCTCTATCTCGGGCCGGTTGCGTACCTCGTCGCGCAGGGTCCTCATGATCTCCGCGCCGGACATGTCTCCCGCGGAGTGCATCCTCTTGCGGCTCGTGCCGCCCCCGTGGAGGGTCCGCAGCGTGCCGTCCTCGTCCTTGTCGAGCATGAGGCCGAGATCCTCCAGGAACGCGATTGCGCCGGGTGCGTCCATCGTGAGCGCCTCTAAAAGGTCGGGGTCGTTCGTGAAGTGGCCGCCGCCCATGGTGTCCAGGTAGTGCCTGGCGGGGGAGTCCTGGGGCTTGCTTGCCGCCTGTATTCCCCCCTCGGCCATCATGGTGTTCGAGTCGCCGTGGCGGAGCTTCGTTACTACGAGGACTTTGGCTCCCATCTCCCCGGCCGTGAGCGCTGCCGCGTCGCCGGCGCCCCCGGCCCCGATCACAAGAACGTCGACGTCGTAGTCGATATTGTCGAGGTCGATGCTGCCAGGGTCTATTATGCTCCGTGCCTCGAGGATGTCCGCGACCTCGTTCGGGACGAGATCCCCCTCGTTCGGCCCCAGTCCGAGCTTTCTCTTTGATCCCTTCTTGTAATCCGGGTGAAACCTGTGGAGGACCTCACCCCCCTCCTCGTAGCTCATCCTCGGGAAGTGCTCCCCCTTTTGCGCCTTCTTTATCCTCTCCGGTCTCGTGGCCTCGACCTTCTTGATCAGTTCCAAAAGTTCAGGCGTGTACATATTAAAACTCCTGTGTTGGATTAAAAAACATGCGGCCGATGACAGAATGTCGGACGTCTTGCATTTAGCATTTCACGTTTCACGTTTCACGTTTAACGTTACACGATTATACAGGCTCAATATCTCTCTCGGCGTAGGCCTTCTCAAGCTCCTCCGTACCCATCTTTTTCATCTTCTCCATGTCCCCGTCGAATTTACCCTCATCGATCTCCTTCAATCGGTCGGAGAGGTGCTGCGCCTTCTTCATCATGTGCTTGCTGTAAAGCCGCCGGCAGAGTATGCCGATATTGTACTGGACGATTTCGGCCGGGCACCTCGAGGCGCAGAGGCCGCACATGATGCACTCGAAGGAGAGCTTGGCGGCGCGCTCGATATTGCCCTGCAGGGCGGCCTGGACGTAGTCCATTACCTCGAGGTCCTGAGGGCAGGCCTTTGTACAGGTGTTGCACGATACGCACCGGGCGATCTCCGGGTACTTGTCCAGGATCGTGCTGATGTCCGCCTTCTCCTCGTCGATGTCGTAGCGGGCCTTGTTCGCGGGAAAGAAGGGTATCTGTGTCAGGTACATATCGGGTTCTATGACCGTCTGGCAGGCGAGGCCGACATTTATCTTGTAGCTGCCCGGGAGCCTGTAGACGGTGCCGCAGGCGCCGCAGATGCCGCCCCGGCAGCCGCACCCTCGTATGAACCTGTACCCTGCGTACTCTATCGCCTTCATGATAGTGACGGTGGCCGGGACCATGTACTTCTTCCCCATGAAGTATATAGGTATGAACTCGCCCTTAGGCTCCTGCTGGGGGGCGGCTTCCTTCTTCGACTCTTCGGGCTTCGGTGAAGCCTTTTCCTGCTTCACCTTTTCTTCTTTCTCTTTACCTTTTTTCTTCGCCACTTTCCTCTCCTTGTTCATAAAAATCCGCTCTAACGCGGATTTTTATTATATTTCTGCGCCGATCTCCTTGAGCTGCTTCAGGCTGAATACGGGCCCGTCCTTGCATATGTAGAGGGGGCCTATGTTGCACCTCCCGCACTTGCCGACGCCGCACTTCATCTTCATCTCGAGCGTTGTGTAGACCTTCTCATCGTGGAACCCCAATCCCTGGAGAGCCTCGAGCGTGAACCGTATCATGATGGGAGGCCCGCAGGTGATGACGCAGCAGTTCTCCGTCCGCGGCCGCATCTCCTCCAGGACCTTGGGGACGAGGCCCACCCTCCCCTTCCAGCCGGGCGTCTCGCCGCCGGGGTCGACCGTCTGAGTCACGTACACGTCGCCGGTGCCGGCCCATTCTTCGAGTTCCCCTTTGTAGACAATATCAGCCGGCGTTCTTGCTCCACAGAGTATTAATATAGTTCCGTATTTCTCTTTCCTGTCGATGCAGAACTGGATTGCCGGCCGAAGGGGGGCCATCCCTATTCCCCCGCCGATAAATAGAATGTCCTTCCCCTCCATTTCGTCGAGGGGGAAGTGGTTGCCGTAGGGTCCGCGCACGCCGACCACATCTCCATCGAGAAGGCGGTGAGCTGCCTGTGTCACGGATCCCATCTTCTTTATTGAGCACTCGATCCCTCCGTTCCGCGTGGGGGAGGAGGCTATGCAGAAGGGTGCCTCTCCCACGCCGAAGATGGAGAGCTCGACGAACTGGCCGGGCAGGTAGTCGAACCTCTCTCCTTCGAGCTCGAAGACATAAGTATTGATATCGGGTGTCTCCCGAGCGATCCCCGCCACCCGCGCCGGCGTTGGTATAAATATATTGGTTGGTCTCATTTTATAACTATTTGTTATTACCGTTTACCAGTTCCGTTATATCTATGCCGGCGGGGCAGCTGGCGATGCATCTACCGCAGCCGACGCAGGCTATCTCGCCGTGTACCTGCCTGAACCAGGAGAACTTGTGGTAGACCCTGTTCCTGATCCTGTCGCGCCGCTCCTCCCGGGGGTTCTCGCCGCTCGTCATTATCGTGAAGAGGGGAAACGTGCAGGTATCCCAGATCCTCTTTTTGCAACCTCCCTCGTCGACGAGATCGAAGCAGTGGCAGGTGGGGCAGACGAAGGCGCATATACCGCAGTCCATGCAGGCCATCGCCTTTTTTTTCCAGTATTCTTCACTGCTTTCCAGGGAATCCGGTGGTTTAAAGCTTATTTCCATCTTCTCTTTTGCGGCCCGGTCGAGCGACTCGGCCTTGTCCAGACTCGCTTTATCCGCCTCGCTGCCGCACTTCGAGATGATCTCATTTCCCCTGCCATTCAATCCCCGCAGCAGGTAGCTCCCGTCACCGAGGTCTACCATGAGTACGTCCAGGCCGTCCGTAGAGAATGGTCCCCCGCCGACGGAGGTGCAGAAGCAGGTCGAAGACGGCTCATTGCAGGCTATACCTACGAGGAGAGATTTATTCCTTTTTGACGTGTAAAGAGTGTCCTCGATGTCGCCGCCGAATACTTTATCGAGCATGAGGAAGGCCCTCGCGTCGCATGGCCTGATGCCCAGGATCAACTTCGGTTTCTCACTGGCCTCGCCTGTGGCCGGTCGCCCTTCCATAAGCCTGTACACCGTCTCGCCTGAGGGGAAGAAGACGTTCTTGGGTGAGGTCACGGTGTTCCGGTATCCGAGGGAGATCTCCTCCGGCTTCTCTATCCTGCTGAAGGAGTAAACCTTCTCATTACCGGCGGGTGCCCACACTTCGAAGTCGGAGAGAAGGCCCTCCACCAGCTTCAGCAATTCTTTTTTTGTCAGCTTCCTGTCCATAATGTACTGCGTCGTCGAAGGGCTAAGGTGACGATGCCCGTTTCGTAGTCGGGCTACGTCTGTCGTCCTCTTTATCCGTAACCGTAACCTGCGGCCGATACGGGCCTCGTTACCCTTACCGTTGCCGAAAAAAATGTGTCTAAAAAACCATTATGCTTCATATATCATCAATTCTGCTGAGTCATTCGTTATCTAAAAGCATCTTCTGGGTCATCCGGCTTGAACGTTGTCAGGGGCGGAACGACATCGAGTTCCACCCCCGCTTTGTAGCCGTAGAGTTCCGAGATATCCCTGATCAGCTTCCTGTTTATCGTTCGTATGGGTATATCCACCGGGCAGACGCGCTCGCACTCGCCGCAGTCCACGCACCGCCCCGCCAGGTGATGCGCCCTCATGACGTGGAAGAAAAGGTTTCCCTTCCCGTCCGGTGAGCGAGGGAGCCACTTCGGCAGTGACTGCTCCGCGACGCACTCCTTGCAGTAGCAGAGGGGGCATACCTGGCGGCACGCGTAGCAGCGTATGCACCTTTCCATGAGGCCCAGCCAGTATCCGAGCCTCTCCTCCACGGGTTTCGCCTCTATCTCCGACACGTCGCCGTAGGGATCAGTCTGCGGCTCAACGAGGGCATTCTCGTCCTCTACGAGGTGGTCGTATATTTCCGGCCTGTGGCAGTCGCACACGAGGCATTTTCCCAGCTTCTCGCCGCTCTCGGTCTGGGCGGCGCAGTCGACGCCTATGATGACGACGTCCTCCCTCTTCACCTGTCCCTCCCGTATCAGGCCCGCAACGGCCCTCACGTCGCAGCCCTTGGCGACGATTGCGGCCTTTCCCTCCGTTGTGTTGAGGTAGCGCGCGAGGTTGTGGAAGCACCGGTCGTTCCAGACGAGCTTCTCCGCGTCCTCCGCATTCTCCAGAAAGACCGGCCGGGGCGCCGCCTCGTTCTCGTAGCCGATAACGACCTTGACCGCACCTGATTTTAGGAGGCCGGCAGCCACCTTTCTTAGTTCGTCAACAATTGCACTCATATCGAATAGCCGTTGTTTCGATGAATACGGAAAACAGTTAACCGAAAACTGAAAACTGTAGGGAAAACAGAAATCAGAACCCAGTTATTGTTATTTACTCCAGTTTTCCGTTTTCCGATTTCACTACCCTTTTCTGTTTTCCTACAACCGATTTCCGATAGGTATATGTCCGGGAAAAGCCTATTTTCCACTGCTGCCCTTGGTATTCGTCGAAAATGGGTTTGGCCCCGCCTTACGAACCTCCTCGACGGCCTCGTTCACGACGTCGGCCCACTTTTTCCCCTCCGATGCGGAGACCCAGGAGAGCTGGAGCCGCCTGCCGTCTATCCCCATGTAGTCGAGCAATTTCTTCAGGAGCGTCATCCGCCTCCTCGTGTGATAGTTCCCCTCCGCGTAGTGACAGTCACCGGGATGGCAGCCGCTGACGAGGACGCCGTCCAGCCCCTCGGCCAGGGACTTCAGTACGAGCATCGGGCTAACCCTTCCCGAGCAGGGGACACGTATAATCCGTATGTTCGGCTTGTAGTTGAAGCGGCTGACGCCCGCGAGGTCGGCGCCCGCGTAGCTGCACCAGTTGCAGAGAAAGGCGATTATCTTCGGCTCGAATTCCGTGGTCATACTCTTGCCAGCTCCTCCACCGCTGCCGCGATCTGATCGTTGGAGAAACCCTTCAGGTCGATGGCGCCCGAGAGGCACGCCGCCGCGCACGTCCCGCATCCCTTGCACACGGCGCCGTCGACGACAGCCACCCTCTTTTCCTCGTCGAGCGATATTGAGTTGTAAGGACAGACGTTCACGCACATGCTGCAGGCCGTGCAGCGCTCCTCATTGACGCGGGCCACGGCGCCCTCGGCCTCGACCACGTCCCTGGTGAGGATCGTCGCGGCCCTTCCCGCTGCTGCCTTTGCCTGTGCGATGGATTCCGCCATTGTCTTGGGTCCGTGAGCCAGTCCGCAGAGGAATATTCCGTCGCTTGCGAAGTCGACAGGCCTTAATTTAACATGCGCTTCAAGGAAAAAGTTGTCTCCGTCAACGGGGACCTTGAGGAGCTTTGCCGTTTTCCTGTTCTCAGTGGGTCCGACGATGGGGGTCGCGAGTATGACGAGGTCGGCCTCTATCCTGACATATTCACCGAGAATGGGATCGTAAACTGTGACTATGGTATCTTCGCCTATTCTCTCCACTGCCGGAGCCCTCTCCGGTTCGTAGCGTATGAAGTTTACGCCAAGTTCCCGCGCCTCCCCGTAGTACAGCTCGCTTATCCCGTACGTCCTGATATCGCGGTACAGGAAATAGGCCTCCCTTTTTCTTGATGCCTTCTTGAAGGCCAGCGCCGTCTTCATAGCCTGCGCGCAGCAAATTCGGCTGCAGTAGGTCCGCTCCTTGTTTCTCTGGGCCACGCAGCCTATAAAGACGATCCTCCCGGCCCGCTTGAGTGCGGGGTGGGATACCCGGAGCATGTGCTCGAACTGCCTTACCGTGACGACATCGGGGTTTTCTCCGAGGCCGTACTCGTCGGGGATGAGCTCCTCGCCGCCGGTCGCAAGGATTATGACCCCGTGCTCGAGCTCTATCGTGTCTTCCGACTTCAGGGCCACCGTTGTCTTGAAGTTCCCTATATGGCCGCTGACGTCCTCTATGCTTGCCCCGGCGTAGAGGCTGATGTTCTCGCTGCCGGCGATCTCATTGCACAGCTTCTCCACGTATCCGGCGACGTCGTTCCCGTAGATATCTCCGTAAAAACGCCGGGCGTTGCCGCCGAGCACGTCTTCTTTCTCGATGAGGTGAACCTTGAAGCCCTCCCCGGCCAGCGTCAGCGCTGCGTTCATGCCCGCGACGCCCGCGCCGATCACAAGCGCGCTATCCTTTATCTCGATCCTGTTTTGCTCGAGCGGGTCGAGGCGGGCCGCCTTCGCGGCGGCCATCCCCACGAGCTCCTTGGATTTCTCTGTGGCCGCGTCCTTGTCGTCCATGTGGACCCAGGAGCACTGGTCCCTGATGTTCGCCATCTCGAAGAGGTACTGGTTGAGGCCGGCACGCCTCATCGTCCGCCTGAAGAGGGGCTCGTGGGTCCGCGGCGAGCAGGATGCCACGACCACCCTGTTGAGGCCGTGCTCCTTTATCTCCGCCTCGAGCCTGCTCAGGGCGTCCTGGCTGCAGGCGTATATCATCTCGTCGGTGTGTACGACGTTCTTGAGGCCCCGCGCGTACTCGACGACGGCAGGAACGTCCACGACGCCGCCGATGTTGATGCCGCAGCGGCAGATGTAGACGCCTATTCTCGGCGCCATGCCCGAGACGTCCGTTTCAGGAGGAAATGAGATAGCCTCCCCGGCCCGGTATCCCGGGCCGATGATGTAGCCTGCGGCGCCCGATGCCGCTGCGCTTGCCTCGATCACCGACTCCGGGATGTCCTTCGGTCCCGCTATCGTCCCGCAGATAAAGATCCCGTCGCGCGAGCTCCGCACGCCTGAGAAGGGGGCGGCGCGGCAGAAGTTGCTTTCGTCCAACTCGATGCCGAGTTTGCGCGCCATCTCGAGAGCCCGCGGGTTTGTCCTGAGGCCGATGGAGAGGACGACCAGGTCGAAGGTCTCCTTTTGCACTTCCTCCTTCTCATCGACGTATTTCAGGATGAGGTTACCCTCCCCGTCCTCCTTTATGCCCGTTACGCGGGACTGTATGTAGCGGACGCCGTACTCATCCTTCGCCCTCTCCACGTACCCGTCGAAACCCTTGCCGTGCGCGCGCAGGTCTATGTAGAAAATCGTTGCCGAGACGCTGTCTATATGCTCGGAGGTGACGATGGCGTCCTTCGTGGCCTGCATGCAGCACATCGAGGAGCAGTAAGGGTTCCCGATCATCCGGTCCCGCGAGCCGACGCACTGGACGAAGGCGATCCGCTTCGGCTCTTTCCCGTCCGAGGGTCTTGAAACGTGGCCTCCCGTGGGGCCGGAAGCGCAGAGGAGCCTCTCGTACTCCAGGGAGGTGATAACGTTGGGACAGAGGCCGTAGCCGTACTCCATCCTGAGGTGCGGGTCGAACTCGCCCGACCCCAGGGCGAGGATAACGCTTGCGACATCCAGCTCTATCTCCTCCGCCTTCTGGCTGTAATCGACCGCGCCGGCGTCGCAGACCTTCTCGCATATTCCGCACTTGTCCTTTGTGAGCTTCAGGCAGTGTTCGGCATCTATTATGGCGGCGGCGGGTATGGCCTGGGGGAATGGCACGCGGATGGCGGGGATAGTGGAGAGTCCGGCGTTAAATGCGTCGTTTATCTTGACGGGGCACTTCTCCATGCAGATGCCGCAGGCGGTGCACTTCTCGACATCGACGTAGCGGGGGAGTTTTGTTATCGTCGCCCTGAAGCTCCCCGCCGCTCCGCTCAGCTTATCCAGGCGCGCGTTAGTGAGCAGGCTTATGCGGGGATGGGCGCCGACCTCGACGAGCTTGGGGGAGAGGATGCACATGGCGCAGTCGTTCGTGGGGAACGTCTTGTCCAGCTTTGCCATCCTCCCGCCGATGGAGGGCTCCTCCTCCAGGAGATGCACGTTGATCCCCATCTCGGCAAGGTCGAGCGATGCCTGTATGCCGGCAATTCCACCGCCGATTACAAGAACAGCCCCGGTCTTCTTTTGTAATTGCTGATTACCCATATC
>JAVCDC010000097.1 GCA_030765135.1 Candidatus Tritonobacter lacicola
AAACCGGCCACATTATTTTTTGACCATTATGAACTCCTATGTTAATTTTTTGAGGTATCATAACACAATCAAGTGACGGAGAGGCTCTGTCAGTTAAGTGGCGGAGAGGCTCTGTCATGTGGCCCTTCACTGCTAAAGAAAGGCATGGAGAAAGGGAGCTCCAAAATCGTAGACCTGGAATCGATCGAGAGGTTATCGCTGAGGGGAGCAAACCTCACCAAAGCGCTTATGGCCTTCTCCTGCAAGGGAATATATTACCCGCGGGTGCTAAGTGTCAACAGACTCCTGGAGAGCGTGATAAAAGTTATAGGACAAACTGCGGGAATTGATATCAAGATCAAGACGGAGCTGTCGCAGGAAGTCGCAGAAATCATTGGCGACGATGGACAGCTCTACCAGACCATCATGAACCTATGCTTGAACGCCTGCGAGGCCATGCCTGAAGGCGGGACCATGACAGTCAAAACCGCGGAAGTAAAGCCGGAAGAAGGATTCTTCATGGTCCATCCCGGGTTGAGAAAAGGGCGCTATGTCTCCATCAGCGTATCCGACACAGGCGGCGGCATGGACGCAGAAACAACCGAGCATATCTTTGAGCCTTTTTTTACCACCCATAGCCTTGCCGAGAGACCCGGTTTGGGCCTCAGCATGGTCAGCAGTGTCGTGGAGGGGCACGGGGGCTGCATCGACGTTGAGAGCGAGACCGGGAAGGGGAGCACATTCACTATTTATTTACCCGCCGCCCGGGAGAAAAAGAGGGAGGCAACCCCGGAGCAGGTTGTGACTTTAAAAGGCAATGAGACTATCATGATTGTTGACAATGATAAGGACTTCAGGAAGAGCACCGCGCGCTGGCTAAATGAACTTGGTTATGCGGTTCTCGAGACGCAAAGCGGCGAAGATGCCTTGCATTTACTGGAAGACAAAAAAGATGATATAGACATCGTTCTTTTAAACATGTTAATGGAGGGGTTGAGCGGTGAAGAAACTTTCATGAAGATGCGGGACATGGTCCCGGGACTGGCAGTCATCATCTGCACGGGCTACTCCATCGACAACGGAGCCAGGCAACTGCTCGCTGAGGGGGCACGCGACTTTATCCAGAAGCCCTTCGAGCATGACAGCCTCGCACGGAAAATACGTCAGGTCCTGGACAACCACTAGCTCACTAACTTGGAATTTTAATAATTATTTTGCCGCCAAGGCACCAGGACACTAAGCAGGTACAAAGCGTGAACATTACTATACCTCATAATTTTAGTGTCTCTTCGTGCCTTAGTGCCTTTGTGGCTAAACATAAGTTGCGGAATTAATACGGTCTGAGCTGGCCGAATAAATTGAAAATGAAACTTTCGCCGCATAAAAAAGGGAAACGTCCCACAATATGGCTGCAGGCGCTTATTGCAGCTATCACACTCGCAGCGGTCGCAGTGGCAATATTGATCGGCAGACTAACCTTTCATGAAACGAGGGAGACGGCTGTAGAGCAGTTCAACCGGCAGCAGTTAATACTGGCACGCTCCGCCGCTGCCGGCATTGAATCCTACTACTATGAATTAAGCAAAGCATTGTCATCACTGGCGAAAATGCCTGACCTCCAGCAATTGTCGCCGGAATGCCTGAAATGCATGCAGCATACATACTGGGGCTTTCCACAGAGAACCTCGATACGCCTGCTGGACAGCAACGCCGTCCTCCGCTTGATTTATCCTTTGGAGGGCTGGCGGGGAGAACTGATCGGCAAAGACTACAGCGGAGAGGCATATTTTCAAGAGGCCAGGAAAACCGGTCGGGCCAACGTCTCAGGAATGACCATTAACGAGCAGGGTGAAATGCGGATCAGGATCGCTGTTCCGGTCCACCTTTCATACAAGGCAAAAACCGTAAGAGTGGGTGAAACAAGCGGTGTTATTGTCGTGCCCATCGACCCCAATAAAACGGAATCGGATGGTTTCCAGGGGGTACTTGTGGGCTCGATTGACCCCCTCATTATTGCACAGGACGTTGTTTCACCGATAGTTTCGGGCAAGACAGGCTACGCATGGCTTCTAAACGAGGACGGCATCTTTCTGGCACATAACGAGGAAGGGTTCACCTGCCGGAATGCTTTCGAGGTCAGGGGGGAGAAAAATCCTGAAATCTCCTATGAAGCCATAGAGCGGATCCAGCGGAGGATGCTGGCGGGCAAAGAAGGGGTCGGCCGCTACACTTCCGGGCAGCACAGAGGGAAGCGGGGAGAGATTGAGAAACTGGTGGCGTTCACACCCGTCCATATAGACGGCCGCATCTGGTCCGTGGCCGTATGTGCACCGGTCAGTGAAGTGGAGGAAGTGATACACACAGCAAAACGCTATGAACAGCTTACTTTAGCCTTCGTAATATTGGCACTGACGCTGGGGGGACTTTCCCTTGGCATACTATCCTATCGCTGGTCGCGTTCCCTGGAGAGGGAGGTAGCGAGGCAAACCAGGGAACTGAGAGAAACCGGTGAGTATCTGACTAACCTGATCAGATATACCAACGCCCCCACCATCGTCTGGAACCCGGACAGGCGGGTTACTATCTTCAACAAGGCATTTGAAAAGATGAGCGGGTGGACCGAGGCGGAGATGAGGGCGCAACCGCTTGACGTGCTGTTTCCGGAAGAAAGCCGCTCCGATTCCATTGATAAAATTGAAAGTGCTTTACAAGGGAAATACTGGGAAACCGTGGAGATCCCGATACTGTGCAAGGACGGTGAGATACGTATCGGTTTGTGGAATTCCGCCAATATTTACAGCGAGGACGGTAAAACACTCCTCGCCACTGTCGTGCAGGGGCAGGACATCACGGAGCGCAAACGGGCGGAGGAAATACTGAGGAATAGCGAGGCGCAGAAAAAAGCGATTCTGGACGGAATCACAACAAATATAGCCTTCGTTAACGAGAAGCTTGAGATACTTTGGGCAAACAAGGCCGCTGCGCTTTCGGTTAATAAGACCCCGGAGGAGATGATCGGACATAAATGTCATGAATTTTGGGCAGATCCCGAGAAACCATGTGATAGCTGTCCAACAGTAAAAGTGTTCAGAACAAGGAAGACCGAGCACAATACAATGGTTACTCCTGATGGAAGAGTGTGGGATGAAATAGGTGAACCTGTTTTTGATATCGAAGGAAAGATTATCGGCGTTGTTGAGATAGCACTAGACATCACCAAGCGCAAGCGGGCGGAGGAGCGGCTGAGGCTTCTCTCAACAGCCGTGGAACAGAGCAGTGAAGGCATAGCCGTGTCCGACCTGGAAGGTAATCTGCTGTTTATAAATAATGCCGTCGCAGCTATGCACGACTACATTCCGGAGGAACTTATCGGGAAGCATCTCTCTATTTTCCACACGGACGAGCAGATACCGTCCGTGGAGGCTGCCAACCGGCAGATCAGAGAAACGGGCAAGTTCAGCGGCGAAATATCGCACGTTCGGCGCGATGGCACCACCTTCCCTACCATGATGCACAACACACTCACTCGGAATAAAGATGGTACACCGATCGGCATTCTCGCTACTCTCCGCGACATCACCGATCGCAAGCGGGCGGAACTCGACTTAATGGAATCAGAAAAAAGGTACAGGAGCCTGTTCGACATCTCTCCCGCGGGAATTTTTCTACTGGATTTAAAGAGTAATATCGTCACGGTCAATAACAGGGGTTGTGTCATTTACGGTTATTCCAGGGACGAGCTTCTAAATCTCGCGATAAGAGATATTGTCCCCGAAAAGATTTCGGCAAATTTCCCCTTGCTGGTTGAGAATATCAGGAAGAAGAAGTATCTGTTTTTCGAATCCCGGGGCAAGAAAAAAGACGGGACAATATTCCCGGTAGAGCTCAATGTCAATCTTTTCCACTGGAAGGGAGAGGACTTCGTGCAGGTGCTCATACAGGACGTCACCGAGCGAAGGCGCCTGGAAGAGCAGCTCCGCCACGCCCAGAAGATGGAGGCCATGGGGACGCTTGCCGGCGGCATCGCACACGATTTCAACAACATATTGGCGGGAATCGGGGGCTATATCTCCCTGATAAAAAACAGCCTTGAAAAAGACAGCCCTTTAACCGCAGACATGGGGGCTATCGAGAGACTGACGTGGCGGGGAGCCGACCTTACGAAAGCGCTGCTCGCCTTCGCGCGCAGGGGCAAGTACCACCCGGAGCCGCTTAACATAAACCGTCTCATCGGCGATGTGCTCCAGGTTGTGGAAAGAACAGCGGGGAAGGGAATAGATATAAAACCAGATCTGTCACCTGCGGTCTTGAACACGCATGCCGACATGGGACAGCTTCACCAGGTTTTTATGAACCTGTTCATCAACGCGTGCGAGGCCATGCCCGAAGGCGGCTCTCTCACCATCAAAACCGGCAACGCAAAGCTGGATGAGAAATTTTTCGAGATCTATCCAAACCTGAAAAAGGGTCGATACATCTACGTCCTTGTTTCCGATACCGGCCAGGGCATGGATAAAGAGACGCGCGAGCGCATCTTCGAGCCCTTCTTTACAACAAAAACCGAAACCGGGACGGGCCTGGGCCTCTCGATTGTAAGCGGCATCGTTGAGAGGCACGGAGGATGTATCAAAGTAGAAAGCGAGCCGGGCGAGGGCAGCACTTTCACTCTCTATCTGCCGGCAACGAGGCCCTGAACCTTCTTTAAGGGAAGAAGGGCGACAGGAAAACCTTTTTGGTTCTCTTCTATTTCGTGCGTGTAATAGCTCTTCATCACCATGAAAAACACGATAGAAAGTTTAGGCATCCATGGGTTATATCTCGTCGCAAAGCGGAGTAAATGTGAAATGTGAAGACTCGACCCCCTTATGAAGAGCGCAGGCTCAAAAAATGTTTATTGTTTGATTGAAATATGTTAGGCTTTTACATGGTTGCCATGAACCTTCTGGTTTAAGGATTAACAGGCAAAAGTGATGTCCCTCGCGGAAAATACAGCGCTTCCAGCCTCTATCGCCTCCCTAGAATTATCAACACCGGCACACGTTCCAAGAATAGCGAGAGTGACCGCCGCGTGAAAGCACCCGGCTCGAAAACAATCATCGTTTTGTTGCTCCTGCTATTGCTGCTGCCGGCGTCCCGGGCGGCGGATCGGAACCCGGAAAAAACCGTGCGGATCGGCGTCCTGGCAAAGCGCGGGCCCGAAAGGTGCATGGCGAAGTGGGGTCCAACCGCAGAATACCTGACACGCGAGATACCCGGCCACAAATTTGTCATCGTTCCCCTCGTCTTCGACGAGATCCTGACTGCGGTTAAGGAGGGCAATGTTGACTTTGTCCACGCGAATTCGGCCTTTTACGTGAAACTGGAAAAGCTGTACGGAGCAAACCGTGTGGCGACGTTAAAGAACAAGCTGGGAGACGATGCGTTCACGACCTTCGGCGGTGTTATCTTCTGCCGGGCGGACAAGGATGACATAAAGGAAACTGCCGACCTGCGCGGAAAGAAGTTCATGGCCGTTGACCCGATGTCCTTCGGCGGCTGGCTGATGGGATGGCGCGAGTTAAAGGGAAATGGCATAGACCCGCATCGTGATTTTACGGCTCTCCGCTTCGGAGGGACACACGACGCCGTGGTTTACGCCGTCCTCAACGGTGAGGCGGACGCCGGTACCGTCCGGACCGACACGCTGGAGCGAATGGCCGACGAGGGGAAGATACGGCTCGATGACTTCCGCGTTATTCAGGTGTACGACGGTGAGGCCGGGCAACTGCCCCTACTGATCTCAACACGCGAGTATCCGGAGTGGCCGCTGGCTGATGTCCGCCACACAACGGACGAGCTTGCGGAAACGGTAGCAGTTGAGCTGGTCAGTATGCCGGCCGATACGGAAGCGGCACGCGCAGCCAGATGCGCCGGATGGACCGTCCCCCACAACTACCAGCCCGTGCACGAGTGCCTGAAGGAACTCCGCGTCGGTCCTTACAGGGACTTCGGGAAGGTTACACCCGCCGACGTTGTAAGAAACTACTGGACGTGGCTCCTCACAATAGCCGCGTTCCTGGCCGCTTTGATTATCGCCATATTTCACATGGCCCGGCTCAACCGCAATATCAAGCGTGCGAAGGAGATACTGAGGAATAGCGAGGCACAGAAAAAAGCGATTCTGGACGGAATCACAACAAATATAGCCTTCGTTAACGAGAAGCTTGAGATACTCTGGGCAAACAAGGCCGCTGCGCTTTCGGTTAATAAGACCCCGGAGGAGATGATCGGACATAAATGTCATGAATTTTGGGCAGATCCCGAGAAACCATGTGATGGCTGTCCAGCGATAAAAGTGGTGAGAACAAGGAATACCGAGCAAACTACAATGGTTTTTCCGGATGGAAGAGTGTGGGATGAAATAGGTGAACCTGTCTTTGATGACGAAGGAAAGATTATAGGCGTTGTGGAAATAGCACACGACATCACCGAGCGCAAGCGGGCGGAGGAAAGACTGACAAGACTGAACAAATGCTTCCTCTCCCTGGGGCCCGACCCAATGAAAAACATCAAGACAATCACTTATACCGCCGGAGAGATTCTCGGCGGCGCGTGCATGCTCTACAACCGGCTGGAGAAGGAACGGGGACTGCTCTGCACCTGGGGTATCTGGCATGAACCTGAAGGATACAACCCCGAGGATAATCCGGAAGGCCATATCTGCTACGACGTGATCATGCATGGAATGGAAGGCCCGCTGATAATCGAGGATCTCACCGGCACCAAGTACGAGAAGATAGACCCCAATGTCAGGAAGTACAAGCTGAAGTCATATCTGGGCTATCCGGTCAGGCAGGGGGGCGAGGTGGTGGGCTCGTTCTGCCTGTGCGATGTGAAGAAGAGGAAGTTTACGGATGCGGAAATAAAGATCGTAAGCATGCTGGGACAGGCCTTAGCCATCGAGGAAGAACGAATAATGGCTGAGAAGACTCTGGCAAAGGAAATAAGGAAGCTTGAGGAGCACAGCCATATCCTGAATATCATGACCGGCCAGATGACAGACATGGTTTATTACAAAGATAAAAATTTCCGCTACATCTTCAGCAGCAAGCCTTACTGCGACAGGATATTGAAATGCTCGCAGGAAGAATGCGTGGGCTTGACAGACGTGGAAATTGCCCGGCGCTACAGAGAGTCGGGGCATGAACAGGGTTTTGGGGAAATATGCTTCAACAGCGACCACCAAACGAGAGACGCAGGGAAACCCTCGAAATTTTTAGAAACCGCGAGAGTCGACGGGAAAGAAATTTGCCTGGAAGTCCACAAAACTCCAATTTACGATGAAAAAGGAGAGTTCGCCGGTATTGTCGGATGCTCAAGAGATATCACAGAGCGCAAGGAAAGGGAACATCATATCACACAGCTCTCCAATGCACTCGCAAACCTCAGCGAGACGGTCATCATTACCGGCCTGAACCGCACGATCACGTATGCCAACGCGGCAACGGAGAAGATACTGGGCTATAAGCCCGAAGAGTTGATCGGCCATAACTCCATGGAGTTCTTCGAGGACATACCGGGCAACCCGCCAAACCTGGCACAGAAGGTGGAGCGGGAGGCCGTTAACGGAGTATGGAGGGGGGAGGTCTTCAGCCGGAGGAAGGATGGCTCCATAATCAGCGTTTATCTCACCCTGAACTTGTTGAAGGACATGGAGGGCGCAACCATCGGCTGCATAGGGATAACTATGGATGTCAGCGAGCGCAAGAACCTGGAGGAGCAGCTCCGCCACGCGCAGAAGTTAGAGGCCGTGGGGACGCTTGCCGGCGGCATAGCGCACGATTTCAACAACATCCTCGCGGGGATAATAGGCTACAACTCCCTGATGGAAAAAGCCGTTCCCAAAGACAGCCCGATGAGAGAGGACCTGAACGCTATCAAAAGATTATCATGGAGGGGGGCGGATCTAACGCAGGCGCTGCTCACCTTCTCCCGGCGGGGCAAGTATTTGCCGGAGCCTGTAAACATCAACCGCATCATACGGGAAGTGCGGCAGGTCATAAAGCGGACCGCGGGAAAGAGTATCGAAATAGAGACGGAGCTGCCGCCGGAGACCTTACATGTGCACGGCGACAGAGGGCAGCTCCACCAGATCATTATGAACCTGTGCCTCAACGCGTGCGAGGCCATGCCTGAAGGCGGAACTCTTGCTGTCAGGACCGAAAACGCGGAGCAGGGTGAAAACTTCTTCGCGCTTCATCCCAACTTAAAAAATAGACGGTACGTCTCCGTCATTGTTTCCGACACCGGCACGGGAATGGATGAAAAGACGCGCGAGCGCATCTTCGAGCCGTTTTTCTCCACGAAGACCGACAAAACGGGAACGGGGCTCGGCCTCTCCATAGTGAGCGGCATCGTGGAGAGGCACGGGGGATGCATAGAGGCAGAAAGCACGCCCGGCAGCGGAACCACCTTCACCGTCTGCATGCCTGCCACGAAGAAGAAGGAACGCAGTGCCCTCAAAAGGGACGTTGTGACACTCGGGGGAGACGAGACAATCCTCGTGGTCGATGACGACGATGCTTTCAGGGCAAGCACCGTCCGCCAGCTCACAGGGCTCGGCTACACGGTGCTCGAAGCGGCGAACGGCGAGGAGGCTCTGAACGAGCTGGAGAAAAAGAAGGACGTGGTAAACCTCGTCCTCCTCGACATGATAATGAAGGGAATGGGCGGCGCAAAAACCTTCGGGAAGATAAAAGAGCTGCGGCCGGAGCTACCGGTCATTATCTGCACCGGTTACTCACACCACAGCAGCTCCCAACAATTGATCGAAGGGAGCGCCAGTGAATTCATCGGGAAGCCGTTCGACCAGAACAGCCTGGCCCTGAAGATCCGGCAAGCTCTCGAACAAGGTTAATGTATCCTGCAGACAGGGCGAAACTCCCTGCGCAGCCGCCAGAGCCTCCAGTGCTTCACAACACCGGGCACTTTCTCACGCATGCCGGCACTCTCCGTGTCGGCGCGCTCCTCGTACGTAAAGGCCTCGACATAGGAAAACCCGACCTGCCGTAAAAACTCGAGGGTCAGGGCAAAATCGGCCTCCCTCTCGCCCGGGAACCCCACCAGGACATGCGTCCCCAGTACGATCTCAGGGCACGCACGCCTCAGTGCCATCAAACACTCCTTCACACTATCTACGGAGTACCCCCGGTTCATCGACTCTATGACGCGCCTGCTTCCCGACTGTACCGGAAAGGTCAGGATGCCTATCCTGCGACTGTTTTTGGTGAACAGTTCGAATAATTGCGGAAAGTACCGCACCAGGTACTTCGGGTTGAATTCATCCAGGAACAGCTGGAAAGCCCCTTCCTGATCGAAGAGCCTCCTCAGAAGAACCGTTATGTCTATCCCGATGTCCTGGCCGTAGGCCCCGACGTCCCCCGCAACGAGGTGGAACTTCCCGTATCCCCCGGCCAGGCCCTCACGGAATTCCGCGAGAACGGCATCGGGGGGCTTGGAGACGAGAGGGCCGACCGCGCGATTGATGGCGCAATAGCTGCAGTTTTCCGAGCACCCCCGCCCTATCACGATACTGAAGGCTTCTTCGAGACACACGTTCGGGGGCTGGGGGCCCCGGCCCAGCATCATGCGTGTGAGGACATGGCCGATGAGCCGCGGCGCTGCCCGCGCCCTCACCAGGAACCTATCACGGAGGGTAAACGACCCCTTGATAAGCCGGGAATAAGCATCCATCTCGTTGGGATCGCCTATCCCGCGCATCTCAATTTCGGCGTCCAGCAAGCCGTCCAGCTTATCCATCGTCCGGGGAGTCACCGTAATGGCATTGAAATCCCTGCGGAGGCGATCACCGTTCATCACCGGCATGCAGCCGAAGACAACCAGCTTCGCCCCCGCCCGCTTTCTCCCGGCGGCAATCGACACAAGGGCGACGCTCAGCTCCTCGATGAGCCGTGTGACGCCGCAGGTCCCCACGAAAACCATGTCCGCCTCCCGCAGGTCCGTCGTGAGGCGCCAGCGGTTCTTCCGCAGGTACTCGACCAGACGGGCCGCCTCAAGCTCGCTCCTCGAGCACCCGAACCCGAAAATAACGCACGCCGTAGTATTCATCAGGGACGTAGGTTGAATTTGTTCAATATAGAAAACCTCTAAGTGAATTCCGGCACACTGTAGCCGGCGTCCGTAAGCATGAGGGAAAGGAGCTTTCTTTTCTCCTGGAAATCCGCCGTGTAGATAACCGGACACTGTGCTATACCGGCCGCTTCTTTCGCCAGCTTCGCGGCGAAGGCCAGGCACGTGGCCTCCCCGCACCTCCGGCAGTTTGTCCCCGGAAGCAGTTTGTAAATATCCAGAACACCGAGACTGGCCCTTCGCTCGTAGTCCGGCTCGATCTCGTCCATCCTCTCGTGACAGTCGTTGATCAGGTCGACCATCTCGGAGAGAATGCTCATGGCGTCGTCACGGTCGCGGATTTTAGCCCCCGCTATCTTGTTGGGGTGAAGTGTGACGATCCTCCCTTCCCTCCTCACCGTGAGTGTATGCCCGTGCCGGTTGTATATGGCGCCCTTGACGACGGCGTTGAGGTAGGGAAGGACCGGTGAGATGTCCATGTCGAGGAGGGAGATAAACCGTATCCTCGTCGGGTCGGCGATACAGGGCTGGACGGTATCAAGGGCGGGCATATCGAGGAAATTATTCATGCAGCCCTCTCCCAGAGTAGAGCCATCCCCCATGAGGCGGCCCCCGCGGGGAAATACCCCCCTTCCCTCTCCGTCTCCACCGAGTAGCTCTTTCCATCGGTCCTCACGACGAGCGTACCCCTGAGATCGGTCCTGTATATCCTGGCGCCGACGCGCCGCAGGTTCCTGCACGGTTTCTCGCGGGTGAACTTCGGCCTCTCGCCGCAGCTGACGAGGGCCACCTCCGGCCTGACGGCGCTGACGAAAGAGCCGGTGCTCGAGGTCTTGCTGCCGTGATGACCGACCTTCAGGATGGTGCTGCGGACGGGATACCCCGCTCTCAGGACGTCCCGCTCCCCCTCCTTCTCCAGGTCCCCCGTGAAGAGGAAGCTCACTTCGCCGTACTCCATCCTGATAACGATGGAATAGTTGTTGATCTCGGCGCGCTTCCCCCAGCGGTACTCCGTGCGGGAAGGGTGAAGCACCCTGGCCTCCACCCCGGCGCCGAAAGATAGGATATCCCCCTTCCGCACCTTCCTGTACGGAATCCCCTTCTCCCGGATCAGCTCGAGGAGATCCTGATAGACCTGCGTCGTGCGGGGGTAGCCGGAATCGACAACCTCCCGCACCCCGAGCCTCTTGATGACTGTCGCCATCCCCCCGATGTGGTCGTAGTGCGCGTGAGAGATAATGAGCATGTCGATGACATGTACCCCCAGCTCACGCAGGTAGGGGACGACGGCGAGCTCGCCCATATCGCCCTCCGACCACACGGCCTCACCGGCCCCGGAGTCTATCAGTATGTTCTTCCCGTCGGGTGTCTGGATGAGAACGGCGTCCCCGTGGCCCACATCTATCACATGGACTGTCAGCTCCCCCCCGGCGGCCGTCCCCGGGAAGGCCGCCGCAGGCGCACCCGGGGCGGCGCAGTGAATCCGCACCGGGAAAACAAGACAGACGACAGCTGCGGAAATAATCAGGTAGCGAACAGGACGCATGGCGGTCACAAGCCTTTCACGGGCAATTCGATTTTACACTCACGATTAAAAAACACCATTATATTTCAATAAATTAGCTCGCTCCGCTCGCGAATTTATTAATATTCAGAAATCTCTTGCTTGTGAATAATCCAGGTTAACAGATCGGGGATTTTTCTATGTTTTTGTTTTTAAACATACCATTCACGGTGCTATGATTGCCAGGGTATGCACAAGATCGGTATAATCGGCACGTTCGGCGTCGGCAAGACCACGTTCGTTCACAGGCTCTTCAGCGAGCTGAAATACAGGGCCTTCCAGGCGGAGATCGTCCCGGAGCTCTCCCGCCTATGCCCCTACGACATCAACGAGGCGGGGCAGGTGAGCAAGGGGCAATACTGGATCCTCAAAGAGCAGATCCGCCAGGAGCTGGAGAGGGCGGAGCTCAATCCCGACTTCATCCTGTGCGACCGGTGCGTCTTCGACAACACGCTATTCGCAAAGCGCGGCGCGGAACACGGCTACGTTGATCCCGCGACGTACGAGATCATCGGCGAGGCGGCCGCAAGCTGGCAGTCGACGTATTCCCTCCTGATATACATAGAGATCGAGGACCACCTGCGCCTGAGCAGGAACAGGGGGATGGACGACGGCGTGCGTTCCGACAACGAGGAGTTCCAGCTCGACATCGAACGGATCATCATGGAAGAGATACAGGGCTACACCGGAAAAGTCCTCCGTATACGCGGAAGCCTTGATGAGCGTATGAAGGTCGCCATGGATTACCTCTCCTCCACCATGGAAGACGACAGGCTGAAGACACTCAATCTCCAGCTCTGAAACCGGCTTCTTCCAGCCATTCGCTTTACCGGGAAAGTTAATTAACCCGGGTTAAAACGTAAACGCCCCCCCATATGCACCCTGTATTATATATACATGTTATATCCAAACTATAATGGTGTTGCAAAAGCAAGAATAATTACATAATCTTGTGCTAATGTGTTAGCCTTATCGGCTAAGGCTCACCCTTATGTTATGGCCCAAGGCTAATAGATGGGTTCTACAATAATGGCATCAACACCTGGAGCCGACTTTTTAGCATGATAAAAGTGACAATTGCCTTGGCATGCGTGGTTTTCGTATCTACCCTTGCATGCGAATGCGCGCTCTCCGCCCCGAGGCTCCAGGCGCCGGGTGCCTGGAACTTCGGGACAATAAGGCAAGGAGAGAACGCTACAGGGACGGTCGAGCTGAAGAACGCCGGCGACAAGGAGCTGATCATACGCAGGGTGACGTCGAGCTGCGGCTGCACGGTGGCAAAGATCGAGAACAAAAAGCTGGCCCCCGGCGAGAGCGCAGCCTTGGAGATAACGTTCACTTCAGGCAAGCGCTACGGGAAGGTCGCGAAGGCCGTCTTCGTGGCGAGCAACGACCCGGATAATCAAAGACACAGGATAGAGGTCAGGGGCCTCATTAAGGGATATAAGGGGGAGGCGTTCGTCGTCGAGCCGGAGAGCCTCGACGCGGGCATCCTCCCCGCGGGAATCAGCGTGAACCTCTCGGGGAAGCTCGAGAACATCGGGGATAAGGCCATCACGGTCATGGAGATCGCACATTCAAATCACGTCGCCTGCCGGCTCGAGACGCCTCTGAAGATAGAGCCGAAGGACGGGGTTTCATTCGATTTCACCGTTACGCCCGCACAAGGCGTGATCAAGGAGTATATCGCATTCACGACGGACCGGTCGGAGCGCTTCGACAGGGTGAAGCGCCTCTACGTCTCCGGCTACGCGACGCCGGGGGACGCGGGGAGCATCCGCCTGCCCGCCTCGATCAGCGTCGACGAAGAGGGGCGCGTTCACGACTTTTCCGTCCTGAACAGCTCACGAAACGATATAGAGGTAAGCGGGCTCGAGAGCGAGCCGGGAGGCAGGGCTGGCCTTTTCAGCAGGAAGGGGCCCGATATGAGCACCCTCGCCCCAGGGACATCCGTAGAGGCCGGAACCGGCATCTACGTCTCGAAAAAGGACAAGCTGTACATAACCATAGGTATACCAATTCAAAAAAGGAGTGAGCCATGAGAAGGCTGAGACTTTCGACCCTTTTCGCATTATCCCTGGCGGCGCTGGCCGTTCCGGCGATGGCTTTCGCCCAGGCGAGCGTCTCCGTGACGGGGCCAACACCCATCAACCAGTGTGAGGCGAACGGATACACCATCACGGTGTCCAACCCTGCGGGAGCCACCACCGATGTCGAGGCCATCGTCGTCACGAACACCATGCCCCCGACGGGCTTAGTCTATCTGGCGGGATCCACGACCATCACCAGCCCCTCGGGCGTGGATAACACCGATCCGGGCGTGGTCGGCCAGGTCCTTACATGGGACATAGACGCGATCTACGGGAGTGCCGTGGTCCTCACGCCCGGTGACGACCTGACAATCGACTTCACCATGGAGACGGATTGCACCGCCGTCGGCGGCACCGACCAGCTCTCCGTGGCCTACACGGGCACGGGAAGCCCCCGGAGCGACAACTTCTTCATCACCGTGAAACCCGGAGACATATCGCTCTACAAGACGCCGGCCAACCAGCCCGCCTCCATAGGCGACGCGGTGACGTGGACGCTCAAGGTGAGGAGCACCGGCCTGGGGGACATACAAAACGTCCGGCTCACCGACACACTCGGCACAGGCATGAGCTGGTCCTCCCTCACGCCCGCCCCCGCCGAGCCCGCACCCTACCCGAGCACGGTCACGTGGTCGAGCACCGAGATACCGGCCCTGGCGACAATGGCCGTGGACGATGAGGTAACCATCACGGCCGTTGCCGACGTCGATGCCTGCACGGACCTCACCAACGACTTTGACGCGACCTTCGGCTGCATCGGCCTCGGCCAGGTCCCGGACCAGACGTGCCTCGACACGTCCACCGAGGTCCCGCCGGGAACAGCGTCGGCGGCCATCGACTACGTCCTCAGGCCCCCGGACATCTCCGTCACCATCGGCAGCATGGAGGACATACCCTACTGCTCGGACAAGACAGTGAGCGTCACTATCACGAACGGCGACCCCGTGACGCCCGACCCGGACGTGGGCGGCGCCTACAGCTTCGTCCTCGATCTTGACGGTCTCCCCTCAGGCTACGAGATCACGAACGTAACGGGCGGTGTGATCTACACCCCGGCAACGGGCGAGTTCACCATCGGCGACATCGCCGCAAACTCGGAGATTTCCTACACTTTCGACATCAACTGGCAGACGGGCGCCTGCCCGCCCTCGGGGGGAGGCGTTACGCTCTGGCAGTCCATTTACGACGACGAGTGCGGGAACCCGTTCGCCCCGCCCGTCCAGATCAAGTCCGTCTCGCTCACCGGCCTCCCCTCCCTCTCCATAACGAAGAACGACCCGGGCATCGTCAACGGCAACGACACCATCACCTTCACCGTCCAGGTGGAGTACGACGGACCGGACGGTTTCACTCCCACCATCACGGACGACTACCCCAACCCCACGCCGGGATGGACGATACAGAACATCACGGGCGGGGGTGTGGACGACGGTAATGCGATCACCTGGACGCCCACGCTCAATGACGGCGACACGTGGAGCGAGAGCTTCGAGATGACCCTTTCCGACCCGTGCGCCGGCCCCCCGGAGGGTCTCTACGTGAATATCGCCGCCGTTACCGGCGGTACCGACTGCCGCGGCTGCACGATTTCCGGCGACAGTCAGACTGTCACATTCGCCGTGGAGGACACACCGGGATGCGACGGCGACTGTAACTTGGACGGCTCCCGCTCGGGCGGCGGGACGGCCGAGGTATGCACGAACATCTCTTACACGAACACCTACGCGCTCAGCGGCTCGAGCCGGCCAGGGTCCTGGGCCGGGTCGACGATGACCGACGACATGGTCCTGGGCCAGACGTACGTCTCCCTGGACGCCGTGAGAGTGGATGGTATGGATTACAGCTCTTCCGTCTCCGACAACGCAGGGGCGGGTGGCACCTACATAGTGGACCTCTCAGGCCTCGACAGCGCCCCCGGCTGCCCGGCCCCCGATGCGGCCTTCGCCCTGGTGGTGGAGTACACCTTCCAGGCGGAGGACACCACGGGGTCCCAGTACGACGAATCGGTCCTGACGATTGCGACGTGCTCGAGCGAGGTGAACTGGATACTCGTCAATGTCGAGCGCACCTCCCTCGGCCTGGGCCTCAGCGGTCCCTCCCTCACGGACAGGTGCGGCATCGAGACCTACACCATGTCCCTGACCAAGAACATATACGACGTCTACGACCTGCTCGTCATCTTCGACCTCGACCCCGACGGTGACGGGACGAACAACTACGAATACGTTGCAGGCACCACCGTCTTCACGGGGACTTTCACGGAGAGCGGCGCCGGGGCCATCACCGCCTTCGAGCCTGACACGGGGACGCCCGGCGAGCTCCGCTGGGATTTCGCGACACAGGGCGGGGGGAGCGGCGACCTCTCTGCCGTGGGGAGCATCGAAATAGACCTGAGAATGCCCTGCTCCGCCGGGCTCTATACATATGCCGCAGAGGCGCAGTACAACGACCGTTGCGACGACGGTAGCGTGCCCAGGGAGTCCACGGTAACCGCCGGACCGGACCAGCCTATGTACATCGCCGAGGCCAACGCTTTCATCATGAAGGGGCCCGAGCAGAACTACGCCGACCAGACGCCCGTGACCTGGACCCTCACCGTGACGAATGGCGGGGACGGTGCCGCCTACAACCTGGTCGTCACTGACACGCTGGACGCCGACCTGAGCTACAACTCGAGCTCCGTGACGCCGGCGAGTGTCGTGCCCGCGCCGCCTGCGGGCGGCAACGTCATCGTGTGGGATTTCGCATCGCTCGTTGCCCCCCTCGATGATCTCGAGGACCTGGACGGCGACGGACAGTACGACGACCTTACCCCGGGCGGCCAGGTCTCCTTCACTATCACTGCCGATATCATCGGCTGCGACGACCTGGACAACGAGGTCTACGCGGAGTGGGGATGCCTCAGCGGGACCTGCCAGACCTCCGCGACGGACTACTCTGAGGTCCTCCTGCCGCCAGACGGCCTCGTAGGCGTCGCCACTTTCCCCGGCACCATTGCGCTCTGCGGCACGGGTGACGTCGTCATCGAGGTGAAGAACTCCGGCCAGACGAACCTCTACAACCTGTACGTGGAGGAGGTCTTCCCCCTGCCGAACCCGCCGTCCGGCGCCTTCTACCAGGCGGGAACGGCCGAGTACCGCCACTATGACAGCTCCACCTCGACATGGTCCGGCTGGACAGGCATCTCCGATCCCTCCGGATCGGGCACCGAGGCTGACCCCTATGTCTACGTCGCCGGCGCGGTTCCCGCCGGGATTCCCGAGTTCAACGACCTGCCCATAGAGGACATCGTGGAGATCCGTTACGAGATACTGACCGACTGCGACTTCGTGACGAGCGACAGGAAGTTCCGGACGACCGCGGGCTACGACTCCGTCTGCGACGAGGCGCAGGTGACGGACGAGACGGAGGCCATCCTCCTTATCCAGGACATGAACGTCTCCGTCCTCAAGGAGGGGAGAATCGGGACGAGCGGAACCTTCCAGGAGGCGGAGCTCTATGCCGTGAACGGCGACACGGTCGAGTGGCGCGTGACACTGAACAGCACGGGCGCCGCTGCCGCGCAGAACGCGAGCCTCTCGGACCAGTACCCCGCGGATGTCGATTACGTGTCGACCGTTTCCGGAACCCCGCCTGACAGCGTGTCGGGGGGACCCGGCGGCGAGACGCTCACCTGGAACGCCTCGACCGTCATGTCCAACGACGGCGGCGTCGACCCGAACCTCCTTGACGGGACCTTCCAGGTCATCCTTCGCGGAACGGTCATCGGCTGCACCTCCCCCTCCTGCAACGAGGCCACGGCGGAGTGGGGCTGCAACGCGGGCGGGACCTGCATCTCCGGTAGCAACTCCGATTCGCAGTGCCTGGTGCTCCAACCCGACCTCGCGGCCACGACGAACAACCTGGCTGGCTTCACCACCTGCAACGGGACGATAACGTTCACGGTGACTAACGACGGCGCCAGGGCGGAGGCGCTCGATGTGACCTACACTCTCCCCTCCGGCTACCTCTACGACTCCAGCGCGGGTGGGGCAGAGATCACGAGCAGCGTTCCCGCCCACACGTTCACCGAGCCGGAGGAGGAGCCGGTGGACCTCGGGGGGAGCCCCCAGCAGATAGAGTTCGCGAGCGTGGCGAACGGCGGCAACATCAACAACGGTAACGACTACGTCGATCCGGGGGAGACATTGACCGTCACGTTCAATGTCTACCGCGACCCCTCCTCCGGCCAGTGCGACTCCGACCCGTCGAGCGTCCCCCCGCCGCCGCCCAACGCCACGGGCACGGCGAGCGGCACCTACGAGGACACCTGCGGCGGAGGCCCCAACGCGATCACCTTCCCGCCCGACACCGAGGCCGTCGCCTATCCCGACCTCGACATCACCGTCATACCCTCGACGCAGGTCGTACCCGATGGCGGTACGGCCACCTTCAACGTGACACTGCGCAACAACGGGACCTCGACGGCCGATAACTGGACGGCAACCCACACACTGAGCGCCGGTTACTCCAGTATTAATTCCACCCTGGGGTCCGTCGTAGGCCAGCAGGTGATATTCGCGTATACCGATGCGGGCGGGGGCGCCATCCTCCCGTCGACCCAGAGGACCTACGTGATCACGGCCGACGTCGGGACGGGGAGCCTCGTGCACGATTACCAGGTCGTGGGACCATGTCAAAACGCCGGCGGCAGCGTCACGGGGTGCGACTACAGCTACGACGGGGACAGCGTGTACTCGGCGAACTTCGACGACGCCAAGACGCCCGACACGCAGACGGCCACGATAGGCGAGACGGTCACCTTCACAGTCACGGGCGAGTTCCAGAACCCCACCTACAGCAACCTCGTGATAACGGACACGCTCCCCACGCCGGGCCTGGAGTACATCACCCACACCATAGTCTCCGGGCCCACCCCGTCGTTCACGGAGCCGAGCCCGGGCGTCCTGCGGTTCGACTACGGGACTATATCCTCGTCCACGACGATCCAGATAGACATCGACGCCCGCGTGGACGACGACGCCGTGAACTTCGCCGGCGCGACACAGACGAAC
>JAVCDC010000062.1 GCA_030765135.1 Candidatus Tritonobacter lacicola
CGTTCTTCAACGCGAACAGGCTCTACGAGCACGGGGATTACTCCGCGGCAATCGCGGAGTATGAGAGGGTGCTCGGCATGGGGCTGGAGAGCGGGAACCTCTACTACAATATGGGGAACGCTTATATCAAGATGGACATGTTGGCGGAGGCTATACTCTCCTACCGGAGGGCGCTTGAGCTGATTCCGAGGGACGGTGATCTCGAGGCCAATCTCAGGTATGCTGAGCTCACCGTCAGGGACAGGTTCTCCCCGCCCAGGGCGAACGTTTTCATAAGGATACTTGATAGCTTCTTATCTTCGATGACGGTAAACGAGTTCGTGCTCCTCTCATCGTCGGTTCTCATCCTCTTCTGGGTCGCCGCGATAGCGGCGCTTCTTCTGAGAGGGGTACGGGAGAAACTCGGTAAGGTCGCCGTCGCCGTCCTGATTGTATTCATCCTTTCCGCGTCCCTGACAGCCTGCAAAATCTACGTGAAATTTTTCCGCAGGGAGGGGGTGATTATGCGGGACCGGGTCGAGGTCCGCTACAGCCCCGCGGAAGACGGCACGGTCGCGTTTAACCTCCACGAGGGAAGCACGGTGAGGATAATAAGGCGGCGGAACAGCTGGGTGCAGGTCCGCATACCGGGTGGTAAATCAGGCTGGATCGAGACCGGTGCCATACAGGCGGTCAATTAGATTGAAAAAATTTGCGAACGAAGTGAGCTAATTTATTGAAAAAGCTTGCGGTTATTTCCCTCGGTTTCCTTGCCACCGTCGCACAGGTGATATTTATCAGGGAGTTCCTGGTTGTTGTCTACGGGAACGAGCTTTGCTTCGGGGCGATATTCGCCGTGTGGTTCATGGGCGTGGCCCTGGGGGCTTTCGCCTCCGCGCGCCTTGCCGACCGGATCAGGGACCCCGTTGCCGCCATCGCCTCGCTGATGGCGCTTGCCTGTGTGCTTCTGCCTGCCCAGATTTATTGCGTCAGGGTGCTAAGGACGATCGTCGGGGTCCAGGTCGGCCAGCTCATACCTTTCGGGACGATGTTTCTCTCCCTCGCCGTTCTCACCACGCTGTTCAGCTTCTTCATCGGGTTTGTCTTCCCCGTGGCCTGCAGGCTCTGGCCCGGGAGGAGGGGTGGCGGCTCGCAGCAGATCGGTGCCGTCTATATCCTCGAGGGTCTCGGGAGCATCATCGGGGGTACCGTGTTCACTTTCTTCCTGGTGCTTTACTGCTCAACTTATCAGTCCATATTCCTGACCATGGTAACCGTCCTTATCATCGCCTTTCTCATGTGCGTGTTCCACGGCTCCGGACGGTTGGCGCGTGTTGCTGCTCTGGTTACAGGATGCCTCCTCGTTTTTGCTGTCTTATCCTGGCCTCTGGGTCTCGTGAGCGGGCTTGAGCGCGCGTCCGTCCTCGCGCGGTGGAGGTCGTTCAACCCGGCGATGGAACTTGTGAAATCCGAGGATTCGAGGTACGAGAATATCGCCCTTACCAGGCTTGCCGATCAGTTCAACCTCTTCGGGAACGGCCAGTATATAGAGGCTTTCCCGAACGAGTACGAGTACGCCGTGCTCGCCAACTTCATCCTGACGCAGCACCCCGACCCGAAAAAGGTTCTCCTTATCGGAGGTGGGCTGGGCGGCCTCATCAAGGATATCCTTGCATACGATATAGAGAAGCTCGACTACGTCGAGCTCGATCCGAAGCTCATCACAACCTCGATCCCCTACTTGCCGGAGGCCGACAGGGCCGCGCTGGAGGACCCACGCGTGTCCGTTCACTACCTGGATGGCCGGTACTTTGTCAAACACGCTCCGGACAAGTACGATATGGTGATACTGAATCTCCCCGACCCCTCGACGGCGATGATCAATCGTTTCTACACCATGGAGTTTTTCGAAGAGGGCCGCGCGATCCTGGAGCCGGGAGGGGTTCTGGCGACGGCCATCAGTTCGAGCATCAACTACTTCGGGGAGGAGGTCGCCAACTATACGGGCTCTCTGTACAGGACCCTGCACTCGGTCTTCAAGCACGTCCTGGTCACGCCCGGAACGACGAACCACTACTTCGCGACCGACCGCCCCGGCACCGTCACGTCCGACATACCAACGCTCGTAGAGCGGTTCGAGAGGAACGGAGAACCGTCGGAATATTTCACTAAATACCACTTCGAGATACTGCTGCCGCCCGACAGGGTCCTGTTCGTGGAGGAGAGCCTCGGCGGGTGGAAGGGCGCGCGCGTTAACACCGATTTCCGTCCGATAACCTATTACTACAACCTTATCCTGTGGGACAGGTTCTCCGGCTCACGCTTCGCGGGGTTATTCTCGCTTTTCTCCCGTGCCAACCTCGGATGGATACTCATTCCGATACTTGTATTCCTTCTTGCAAGGGTCGTGTACCAGGTGAGGCATCCGTGGCGGCGGGAGAGATGTACCAGGTTCAATGTCTGCCTCGCGATATGCACGACCGGCTTTGCCGCCTTCGCCCTGGAGATCGTGTTCCTCTTCGCGTTCCAGAACATCTACGGTTACGTTTATGGGAAGATCGGATTCGTGGTGGCCATGTTCATGGCGGGCCTTGTCCTGGGAGGCTGCCTCATGAAGAGACGGCTCGCTTCGGGTAAACCGACGGGATTGCCGTGGCTCGTGGGAATCGAGCTGGCGATCGTTCTCTTCTCCGTCTCCGTTCCGTGTATGATACGGTATTTCTCGCTCGAGAATGTCAGCGGGCCGTTACAGTCGGAATATCTCTTTATTGCGATCATCTTCGTTGCGGGCCTTCTCACCGGCTCGGAGTTCCCGTTGGCGAGCGATATCTATTTCAAGACGTGCGGGACAATCGGTGTGTCGGCGGGAAAGATAGACAGCGCGGACCACATCGGGGCTTTCCTCGGTGCGCTTCTCACGGGGATCGTCCTGGTGCCGGTGCTGGGGATATACGAGTCATGCTGGACGGTAGCCGCCCTCAACACGGCCAGCGCTATCCTGCTCATCCTCACGCCAAAAGGATCAGAATGAACCGCAAAGACGCAGAGGACGCAAAGAATGATTTCAAGAGGAGAAAAATATATTAATTTTGCGTTTTTCTTTGCGTTCTTTGCGCCTTTGCGGTTAATAAATAGAATAATAATAAGGGGGTAAGAGATGAGTGGGAAGATAACTGAGTGGTTGACTGGAGAGGGAATTACGGTTCTTGCTGTTGTGGCTGCGGCCTGCCTCCTGATTATTCTTGCAGGCAGGTTGCTGAAAAAAATATTCCGCCACATGGAGGAGAGGATGACGTGGGACGATGAGCACGAGCGGGCGTGGAAGGCCCTCCGCCAGGCTGTCAGTCTCCTCGTGACGCTGGGAATTATCCTGGCGGCGGTGGTTATCATTACCAACAGCCTCGGCTACAGTTTCAGCCAGGTCCTCGGGCAGGAGAGCTATACCGCCCTGAATAAAGCGTTCAAGATATTCTTGATCGTCGCCCTGGCATTTATTGTCGATCGCCTCACCCGGGTATGGATCTACCAGGCCTTCATGCGTATGCGCGGAGAGGCGGACCTCACCGACTCCAGGAAGAAGCGGATCGACACACTGGGAAACATTGTCAACAACGCGGTCACGATAGTAATAGGCGCCGTCGCGGCACTCATGGTCATCTCCGAGATAGGGCTGGATCTCAAAGCCATTCTCATGGGCGCCGGCGTGGTCGGCGTCGCCGTCGGCTTCGGAGCCCAGAATCTCGTGAGGGATTTTCTCGGCGGTTTCTTCATCCTTATGGAGGACCAGTACTCGGTCGGCGATGTAATCAGCGCCGGAGGGCACGCCGGACTGGTCCAGGCGATCAACCTCCGGACGACCGTACTGCGCGATGCGGAGGGCAAGGTCC
>JAVCDC010000105.1 GCA_030765135.1 Candidatus Tritonobacter lacicola
TCCGGACGACGGACGTCACGGGGAGCGTTACGCTGCCCGAGGGTGTTGAGATGGTGATGCCGGGAGACAACGTGAGCATAGAGGTGGTGCTTATCACGCCGATAGCGATGGAGAAGGGACTGAGGTTCGCCATCCGCGAGGGCGGACGGACCGTCGGCGCGGGCCGCATCACGGAAATATTGGAATAAATTTTTCCAAAGGAAAAATTTATCATGAGGGATATCATCACGCTAGAGTGCACGGAGTGCAAGAGGAGAAACTACTCGACGAAGAAGAACAAGAAGAATACGCCGTCCAGGCTGGAGTTGAAGAAGTACTGCAGGTTCTGCAGAAAGCATACGACGCACCGAGAGACAAAGTAAAAAGGCGGTTACTGGTTTCTAGTTTCTGGAAACAAAAGAAATAAAAAGCGCAGTTAGGATGTCTTTGCGGCTTGGTGGCTGAGATACGGTACAAGGAGAAAAACAGAGAGATATAAAGACAGGAAGTATGCGCTGCATCGCGGGACAAAGCCGAGAGGTGGGTAGCTCAATTTGGCAGAGCAGCGGTCTCCAAAACCGCAGGTTGCAGGTTCGAGTCCTGTCCCACCTGCCACAAAGGCGGTTATCTGGTTACTAGTTCTTTAGAAAGCATGTTGGGGGTTGATAAATAGACGAAAAGGTTTTTGAAAAACCGCAGGTTGTCCCGGTGGAGACCGGGATCCCACCTGCCACAAAGGCGGTTGCTGGTTTATTTAATGGGGGAAGCTTAGAGAGAAGAGATTAACTAAATAAAGGGGTCGGGTCTACCGCGTGGGGCGGGCCTGTCCGCCCCACGCGGCTTGCAATATAAATATGAAGGGGAAGGAATGCTTAAGAAGGCTTTAAAATTTTTGAAGGAGGTTCGCGCGGAGCTTGACAACGTCACATGGCCCGTCAAGCGGGGCAGGGGCATCAAGCTGCGCGACCGCTTTAAAGAGCTTTCGGATTCAACAATGGTGGTTATCGTAAGCACGATAATCATGGCGCTCTACCTGGGCTTTGTAAACTGGGCCTTGGCCAACCCCGGTTTCGGCGTGATAACGCTGCTGTTGAGGTTTTAATTATGGGGGATAAGAAATGGTACGTGGTGCATACCCTCTCGGGGCATGAGCAAAAAGTCAAGGAAGCCCTCGATCGCAGGATAGAGCGCGAGGACTACGGGAGCTTGATATCGCGGGTGCTTATCCCCACGGAGAACGTCTCCGAGGTGCGTGCGGGCAAGAAAACGATAAGCTCCAGGAAATTTTTCCCGGGCTACGTGCTGGTCGATATGGAGATAACGGAAGAGAGCTGGCACTTCGTGAAATCCACGCAGGGCGTTATAGGTTTCGTGGGCGGCGGGAAGCCCCAGCCGCTCCGGGACAGGGAGATAGATAGCATCCTGTTCCAGATAGAGGAGAAGAAGGAGAAGATCAAGCCGAAGGTACTCTTCGAGGTCGGAGAGACGGTCCGGGTTACCGATGGGCCGTTCGTTAACTTCAACGGCGCCGTAGAGGAAGTCAACCCCGAAAAGGGGCGGCTAAAGGTGATGGTAACAATATTCGGAAGGGCGACGCCTGTCGAGTTCGAGTACTGGCAGGTCGAGCGCGGCTGAATGGGGGAATAGATGGCAAAGAAGGTCAAAGGGATTATAAAGCTGCAGATACCCGCCGGACAGGCGAACCCCGCTCCGCCCGTGGGGCCCGCCCTCGGGCAGCAGGGTGTCAATATTATGGAGTTCTGCAAGGCGTACAATCACGCCACGAAGGACAAGATCGGAATGATCATACCGGTTGTTATAACCGTGTACTACGACAAGTCGTTCTCCTTTGTGACGAAGTCGTCTCCTGCTGCCGCTCTCCTCAAGAAGGCCGCCGGCATCGCGGTTGGCTCCGGCGAGCCGAACCGGACGAAGGTCGGAAAGGTTACCCGGAAGCAGGTCAGGGAGATAGCCGGGGAGAAGATGCAGGACTTGAACGCTACGACGATTGAATCCGCCATGCGGGTTATCGAGGGGACGGCAAGAAGTATGGGTATCGAGGTGGAAGGCGTCTGATGAGCGCGAATAAGAGCAGGAGATACCGCGAGGCTGCGAACCTGGTGGAAAAGGGGCGGCAGTACCCTTTCGAGGAGGCAGTCTCTCACGCCAGGAAGCTGGCGACAGCCCGGTTCGACGAGACGCTGGAGCTCGCGATCAAGCTCGGGATAGATCCGAGGCGGTCCGATCAGCTGGTTCGCGGCACGGTGGCCCTCCCCCACGGGACGGGCAGAACGGTGAGGGTGCTGGTCTTCGCGCGCGGCGCAGCCGAAGAGGAAGCGCGGTCCGCCGGCGCCGAGTTCGTCGGCTTCGATGAACTGGTCGAGAAGATAAAGGGCGGCTGGACGGATTTCGATGTGGCTGTGACGACGCCGGACCTCATGAGGGAGGTTGCCAGGCTCGGAAAAATTCTGGGGCCGAGGGGATTGATGCCAAGCCCGAAAACGGGGACCGTGACCAAGGACGTGGCGGGCACCGTAAAGGAAGTAAAGGCGGGCAAGATCGAGTTCCGGACCGACAAGCAGGCCAATGTCCATGTTCCGTTCGGCAAGGCCTCCTTCGATGAGGAAAAACTGGTCGAGAACGGCCTCGCGATCCTGGACGCCCTTCTCAAGGCGAAGCCGTCCGGGGCGAAGGGCCAGTATATAAAGAAGTGCTGCATCAGCGCGACCATGGGGCCCGGGATAGAGCTCGATATGAAAGACGTCACGGAAAAGCTCCAGGGGAGGCGATAGGCATGAGGCCGGAGAAGAAGGCCATGGTAGAGATGCTCACGGAGAAGCTGTCATGCGTGGGCTCCTTCGTCCTGGCCGATTACAGGGGCCTGAAAGTGCAGGAGATGAACGAGCTCAGGCGATCTCTTTACGAGGAGGAGACGGAGTTCATGGTCGTGCCCAACAGGATGTTCAAGCTCGCACTGGGTGGCGCGGATCTCGAGGGGCTTGACGAGTACGTCACCGGCCCCGTCGCGGTTGCCTTCGGCGGCCGGGACGCCGTCAGGGTTGTGAAGATCATCTTCGACTTCTCCATGAAGCACAAGGAGCTGAAGCTGAAGGGGGGATACCTGGACAACGTCGCGATGGGCGGCGACCAGATTGCTCAGGTGGCGAAGCTACCATCGAGGGTGGAACTGCTGGCACAGTTTGTGGGGCAGTTGAGCGGACAGGTGAGAAGGCTTCTCCTCGTCCTGAACGGCCCCGCGAGAGGATTTGTTACGATACTCGAAAAGATTGGCGAACGTTCAAAAAAACAAGAAACAAGAAACAAGATACAAACAATAACCAATGACCAATAACCAATCACCAAACAAAGCTAGTCTTGGTGTTGAAGAGAAGAATGCTGAGTTTGGTTATTCAAATTTTGAATTTGGATATTGTTTGGTTATTGCGTCTTGTACCTTGATCATTAGTTTTTATTGATTTGTGAGGTTTAGGAAGAATGAAGACCGGGAGTCCGTGTCCAAAGTGCAAGGGCGCGAACCACGCGCACGTGGAGAAGATCGTGACATTCGGGCGGGAGCCTCTCGCGTTCTACAACGTTAATTTTTTAGGCAAGAAGGCGAAGTTCGAGGCGTTCGTGTGCAAGGGATGCGGCTATACCGAACTTTACGTCAGGAACCCCGATAATTTCAGCGTGTAAGGAGGAAGTGATGGTTGAGGAAGCCAAGGTAGAGGAGAAAAAAGAAGAGGTCAAGGATGAGCCTGCCGCCGTGGAGGAATCCCCTATTCCGAAGAAAGTGAAGGACATCCTGCAGAAGATCGCGGACCTGGCCCCGGAGGACAGGGGTCGCCTCGGCCTGGAGCTAGTAAAGAACCTGACGGTTCTCGAGCTCTCGCAATGGGTCAAGGCGATGGAAGAGGAGTTCGGCGTCAGCGCCGCCGCCCCTGTTGCCCTCGCGGCTCCGGGCGCCGCTGCGGCGGGCGCGCAGGCGGAAGAGGTCGAGGAGCAGACGGAGTTCACGGTTGTTCTTACCGTTATCGGCCCCAACAAGATTCCCGTGATCAAGGAGGTCCGGGCCGCGACCGGTCTCGGCTTGAAGGAGGCCAAGGCCCTGGTGGATGGAACCCCGGGCCCTGTTAAAGAGAACGTATCCAAAGAGGATGCCGAGGAGCTCAAGAAGAAGCTTGAGGCGGTCGGTGCCACTGTAGAAATCAAGTAAGCAGAATGCGGAGGTAAAATGATCAGCCAATCGGAAGCATTGGTTCTCAAGGCCCTGAAGAAGGCCGGCGGGGGTTCTCCCCCCATTGAGGATCTCGAAAATATCGGGGCCAGGAGGATCCGCTCTGGAAAGTCGTCGCGGCTGAGCTTCGCGCGCCTGAAAACGGTGATCGACCCCCCCCACCTTCTCGATATCCAGAAGAAGCTGTACGACGAGTTCCTGCAGTTCGATATCGCACCGGAGAAGCGCAAGGAGCAGGGGCTTCATGCCCTCTTCATGGAGACCTTCCCGATCAAAAGCTACGACGATAAGCACTCGATCGAGTTCGTGAGCTATAAGATCGGTATCCCGAAGTACGATGTCCTCGAGTGCCGGAAGCGGGGCATGACCTACCAGGGGTCGCTCAATGCCGTCCTGCGCCTCCGCTCCGACGGCACCGTCAAGGAGGAGGAGGTCTACATGGGCAACATGCCCCTGATGACCAAGGAGGGGACGTTCATCATCAACGGCGCCGAGCGGGTGATCGTCAGCCAGCTCCACCGCTCTCCCGGCATCTGTTTCGAGCAGGAGCTCCATCCCCGGGGCATCATCCTCTACAAGTTCAGGATCATCCCGTACCGCGGCTCCTGGATGGAGGCCCAGTTCGACGTGAAGGAACTCATCTATATCTACATGGACAGGCGCCGCCGCCGCAGGAAGATACTGGCCACGACGCTTCTCCGGGCCATCGGTTACTCCACTGACGAGGATATTCTCGAGGCGTTCTTCGGCAAGGATGATGTCGACCTTGGCGGGCGGAGCAGCGAGAAAGAGATCGTTGGTAAGTTCCTGGCCCGTAACGTCGTCAATCAGGAGACCGGCGAGGTCATGGCCGGGACGTCGCAGAAAATAACGAAGGATATGCTGCCCGGCTTCGTGAAGGCCGGCGTGAAATCAATCGAGGTGCTGAAGGACGCCTACGCTGAGTCCCCCGTTTTCAAGATGCTGGAGGTTGACACGGCGAAGTCGAGGGACGAAGCGCTGCGCGAGATTTACAAGAAGCTCCGGCCCGGTGATCCAATTACCCTGCCGAACGCCAGGGCGCTTCTCAAGAGGCTCTTTTTCGACCCAAAGAGGTACGACCTGGGCCGGGTGGGCAGGTTCAAGCTCAACAGCAAGCTCGGCCTCCCCGTGACGGAGGAAAAGCTCAAGGTAACGACGCTAAGAAAGAACGATATGCTGGAGGCCTTGAAGTACCTGATCGCCCTCAAGGAGGAGACCGGCAAGGGCAGCATCGATGATATCGATCACCTCGGCAACCGGCGTATCCGATCGGTGGGAGAGCTCCTATATAATCAGTGCAGGATAGGCATGGCGCGTGTGGAGAGGTCGGTCCGCGAGAGGATGTCCATCTACGACATGGAGTCCGAGACCATCTCCCCCCACAAGCTTATCAACCCGAAGGGGCTCTCAACCGTGATAAGGGATTTTTTCGGCCGTAGCCAGCTTTCCCAGTTCATGGACCAGACAAACCCGCTGGCCGAGCTGACGCATAAGAGAAGGCTTTCCGCCCTCGGTCCCGGGGGGCTCTCGCGCGAGAGGGCCGGGTTCGAAGTGCGGGACGTCCATACGAGCCACTACGGGAGGATCTGCCCGATCGAGACGCCCGAGGGGCCGAACATCGGACTGATATCGTCGCTTTCCACCTACGCCAGGATCAACCAGTTCGGCTTCGTGGAGACCCCCTACCGGAAGGTGGTGAACTGCCGGGCCACGAACCGGGTCGAGTACCTGACGGCCGACGAGGAGGAGAACTACATCATCGCGCAGGCCAACGCCCGCCTGGACCCCAAGGGAAAGTTCATGGATGAGAAGGTCTCCGTAAGGTACAAGGGGGATTTTCTCTACATCGGGCCGAAGGACATCCAGTACATGGACGTCTCCCCGATGCAGCTCGTCAGCGTCGCAGCCGGCCTGATCCCGTTCCTCGAGCACGACGACGCGAACAGGGCGCTCATGGGCTCGAACATGCAGCGCCAGGCGGTCCCCCTCCTGACGACCGAGCCGCCCCTCGTGGCGACCGGGATGGAGGGCCGCGTGGCCGTGGACTCCGGGAACCTGATCCTCGCCGAGGAGAGCGGTCGGATCGCCTACGTCGACGCGGACAAGATAGTTCTCGGCGGCCGCACTTACCGTCTCATAAAGAACATGCGCTCTAATGCCGGCACATGCATCAACCAGAGGCCGGTCGTGAAAGAGGGCGAATACGTGCGCAAGGGCCAGGTTATCGCCGACGGCCCGGGGACGTGCCGGGGCGAGCTGGCGCTCGGACGGAACGTCCTGGCGGCGTTCATGCCGTGGGGCGGCTACAACTTCGAGGACGCGATACTGATAAGCCAGAGCCTCCTGCACAACGACACGTATTCGTCGATCCACATAGAGGAGTTTGAAATCGGCGCCCGAGACACGAAGCTTGGCCGTGAGGAGATTACCCGCGACATACCGAACGTGGGCGAGGAGGCACTGAAAGACCTGTGCGAGGACGGCGTTGTGCGAATCGGCGCCGAGGTCAAGCCCGGCGATATCCTGGTCGGCAAGATCACGCCCAAGAGCGAGACAGAGCTCTCCCCGGAGGAAAGGCTCCTCAGGGCGATCTTCGGCGAGAAAGCAGCCGACGTCAAGGACGCCTCGCTCAGGGTCCCGTCCGGCACCGAGGGCATCGTCATGGACGTACGTGTCTTCTCGAGGAAGGAGAAGGCAAAGGACGACGAGGAGGAACTGGAGGAGAAGCTGCAGCTCAAACAGATCACGGATCGCTACAAGGCGGACTTGAAGAGGGCGAAAGGGGCCAAGCTGGACAGGATCACCAAGCTCCTTCTCGGTACAAAGCTCTCCGGCGAGATCGTGGACGAGGAGTTGGGGAACGTCGTTGTTCCAGCGAACAGGAAGGTCACGAAGAAGATGATCTCCCAGCTCACCGATGCCGATATAGTCAACCTCGATATCCCGGACCCGGACATCAGGAAGAACATTCAGATGATCTGGGCGGAATATGAACATATAGCGGACGAGCTGAAGAGGCAGCAGGATAGCGCGGTCGAGCACTTTACAAGCGGGGACGAGCTGGAGCCGGGCGTTATCAAGAAGGTGAAGGTTTACGTCGTCTGCAAGAGGAAGCTCTCCGTCGGAGACAAGATTGCCGGAAGGCACGGCAACAAGGGCGTTATAGCGAAGATCCTGCCTGTGGAGGACATGCCCTACCTCCCCGACGGTACGCCTGTGGAGATCGTTCTCAATCCCCTGGGCGTCCCCTCAAGGATGAACATCGGCCAGATTATCGAGACCCACCTCGGCTGGGCCGCCAAGCTTCTGGGCCTGCAGATCGCAACACCCGTTTTCGACGGTATCAGGGAGCATCAGATCAAGAGCATAATGGCCATGGCCGGCCTGCCGTCTAGTGGAAAGACGGTCCTGTACGACGGCAGGTCGGGCGAGCGGTTCGACCAGGAGGTCACCATTGGATATATCTACATAATGAAGCTCCTGCACCTCGTTGACGATAAGATACACGCGCGGGCGATCGGGCCCTACTCCCTGGTGACGCAGCAGCCTCTCGGCGGCAAGGCCCAGTTCGGCGGTCAGCGGTTCGGCGAGATGGAGGTCTGGGCGCTCGAAGCGTACGGGGCGGCCTACGCTCTCCAGGAGATGCTGACCGTTAAGAGCGATGATGTCGCGGGCCGTACGCGAATATACGAGTCGATAGTAAAGGGGGCGAACACCCTTGAGGCTGGCACGCCCGAATCGTTCAACGTCCTGATAAAGGAAATCCAGAGCCTTTGCCTCGACATAAGAGCAGAAAAATAAATGGGGAAAATGGAATGATAGTGGACGAAAGAGATGCGCGGTTTATCCCGGGAGGCGGGATGGAGAATATCTTTGATAAGGTAACGATCAGGATAGCTTCGCCGGAGATGATCGTCTCGTGGTCGAGGGGAGAGGTAAAGAACCCGGAGACCATTAACTACAGGACTTTCAAGCCCGAGAAGGGCGGCCTTTTCTGCGAAAAGATCTTCGGGCCGACGAAAGACTGGGAGTGCAACTGTGGGAAGTACAAGCGCATCAAGCACAGGGGTGTCGTGTGCGATCGCTGCGGAGTCGAGGTCACTCAGTCGAAGGTCCGCCGGGAGAGGATGGGCCATATCGCGCTCGCCGTCCCGGTCACGCATATCTGGTTCCTGAAGAGCAGCCCGTCCAGGATATCGAATATCCTGGGTATGACCATGAGAGAGCTGGAGCGGGTCGTGTATTACGAGGATTACGTGGTCATCGAACCGGGCCCCTCTCCCTTCAAGAAGAAGCATCTCCTGGACGAGGCGGAGTACCGCGAGGCAAAGGAGCAGTACGGGGAAAAATTTGTCGCCGTGATCGGCGCCGGGGCGATAAGGGAGCTGCTGAGGGTCGAGGACCTGGAGAAGCTCTTCGCGGAGCTCCAGGAGAAGATAAGGAAGACCAAGTCTGCGCAGACGAAGGCGAAGCTCTCAAAGAGAATCAAGATCGTCAAGGGTTTCCGCACGTCCGGGAACAAGCCCGAGTGGATGGTGCTCGATGTACTGCCGGTTATTCCCCCGGACCTGAGGCCCCTGGTCCCCCTGGAGGGCGGCCGCTTCGCCACGTCCGACCTTAACGACCTGTACAGGCGCGTGATAAACAGGAACAACCGCCTGAAGGCCATTCTCGATCTCAAGACTCCGGAGGTCATCGTGAGGAACGAGAAGCGGATGTTGCAGGAGGCGGTGGACGCCCTTCTTGATAACGGGCGCCACGGCAGGCCCATCCTCGGGGCCGGCAACAGGCCCCTGAAGAGCCTGAGCGATATGCTGAAGGGGAAGCAGGGCCGCTTCCGCCAGAACCTCCTGGGCAAGCGGGTGGACTACTCCGGCCGCTCGGTCATCGTGATCGGCCCGGAACTGAAGCTGCACCAGTGCGGCCTCCCGAAGAAGATGGCCCTGGAGCTCTTCGAGCCGTTCATTATCAAGAAGCTGAAGGAGATCGGGATCGTCCATACGATCAAGAGCGCGAAGAAGATGATCGAGAAAGAGGATCCGGAGGTCTGGGACATTCTCGAGGAGGTTATCAAGGGGCATCCCGTCCTGCTGAACAGGGCCCCGACGCTTCACCGGCTGGGCATCCAGGCCTTCGAGCCCGTCCTCATCGAGGGGAAGGCCATACGGATACACCCTCTGGTGTGCACGGCCTTCAACGCCGACTTCGACGGCGACCAGATGGCGGTCCACGTGCCCCTGTCCAACGAGGCCCAGCTGGAGGCGAAGCTCATAATCCTCGCCCCGAATAATATATTCTCGCCGTCCAGCGGCAATCCGATCACGACGCCCACCCAGGACATAGCCCTCGGCTGCTACTACCTGACGCGCGACCGGCGCGGGTCGGAGGTGAAGGGTACGATGTCGGACCAGGAAGAGGTCATACTGGCGTGCTCGACCGGCCACATGAAGATCCACGACAGGATCGTGCTCAGGCTGAACGGGGAGATGATCGAGACGACTGCCGGCCGTGTCCTCTTCAACCAGGTGCTCCCGGACGAGCTAGGTTTCGTGAACGAGGTGATGGACAAGTCCAAGCTGTCCGAGGTGATAGTGGATTGCTACCGTACCGTCGGCCGCGAAAGGACCGTCCGGATGCTTGATGACATGAAGCAGCTCGGCTTCGATGCAGCGACCAAGGCAGGCCTCTCGATCTCCTTCGACGATCTGATCGTGCCGGACGGCAAGAGCGCTATCATTGCCAATGCCAAGAAGCGGATCGAGGGGGTCGACAGGCAGTACAATGAAGGGGCCATAGCCTCGGGCGAGCGATTCAACAAGATAATCGACATATGGACGCATGCCAGCATGAGGGTGGCCGAGGAGATGTACCGCAGCCTGGAGTACGACCGGCGGTACGCCGGATTCAATCCGGTATTCATGATGGTCGATTCCGGCGCGAGGGGGAGCAAACAGCAGATCCGCCAGCTGGCGGGCATGAGGGGCCTGATGGCCAAGCCCTCCGGCGAGATCATCGAGCAGCCCATTACCTCCAATTTCAAGGAGGGGCTGACCGTCCTGGAGTATTTCATATCAACGCACGGGGCCAGGAAAGGGCTGGCCGACACGGCGCTCAAGACCGCCGATTCCGGTTATCTCACGCGCAGGCTCGTCGACGTCGCCCACGACGTCATCGTGATCGATGAGGACTGCGGCACGCTCAACGGGATCACGGTGCAGGGCATCTTCGAGGGCGAGGACGAGGTCGTCTCTCTCAGCGAGAGGATCATCGGCCGGATAGCTCTCGAGGATGTGCGCGATCCAACATCCAGGAAGCCCATCGTGAAGGCCGGCGATGAGATTACCGAGGAGGTGGCCGCCAGGATCGTCGAGCTCGGCATCGAGAAGGTGAGGATACGGTCGATGCTGACGTGCGAATCGGTGGGCGGGGTCTGCATAAAATGTTACGGCAGGGACCTCGGCGCCAGCAAGATGGTCGCGAAGGGCACGGCCGTGGGCATCATAGCCGCGCAGTCTATCGGCGAGCCGGGCACCCAGCTCACCATGAGGACCTTCCACATCGGGGGCACGGCGAGCCAGATTTTCAAGAAGCCGTCGATAGAGGCGAAGAACAGCGGCTTCGTGCGTTATCATGAGCTGAAGACCGTCGAGACCAAGGAAGGCTCTCACATAGTTCTGGGAAAAGGCGGCGTGGTGAGTATCCACGAGATTCTCGTGGACGAGAAGACCGGAGAGACGGAGGGACGGGAGCTCGGGAGCTACGCCATCGTAATGGGGGCGGAGATCAAGGTCCGCGACGGCGGCAAGGTCCGGAAGGGAGAGACGTTCGTCCAGTGGGACCCCTACAACATCACCATACACTCCGAGGTGTCTGGGAAGGCCGAGTTCTACGACGTAAAAAAGGACGTGACGATGAAGAAGGAGGTCGACGAGAAGACCGGCCGGATCGGCAGGGTGATCGTTGAGCACCGCGAGGCCCTTCACCCGACGATAGTGGTGAAGCAGCCCGGCGACCAGTACAAGGCATATCCCATCCCCACGGGCGCCCACATCATGGTCGAGGATGGCGAGGAAGTGGAGGCCGGCGCGCCGCTGGCCAAGATACCCCGGAAGACGAGCAAGACAAAGGATATCACCGGGGGGCTTCCGCGCGTGGCCGAGCTATTCGAGGCCCGGCGGCCGAAGAACGCCGCCGAGATAGCCAAGATCGACGGCATCGTCGAGTTCGGTAAGTCGGAGAAGGGCAAGAGGCTCCTCATTGTCCACGACCCCGCCTCCGGCGTAAAGGAGGAGCACAAGATACCGATCGGGAAGCATCTTGTCGTATTCAAGGGCGACAAGGTCGTCAAGGGACAGCAGCTCACCGATGGGCCGATTGTCCCCCAGGAGCTCCTGGCGGTCTGCGGGCCGAAAGAGCTCCAGGAGTACCTCGTCAACCAGGTTCAGGAGGTTTACCGTCTCCAGGGCGTCCAGATAAACGACAAGCATATCGAAATAATAATAAGGCAGATGTTGAAAAAGGTCCGCATCATCGACCCCGGCGATACCGGGTTCCTGATCGCGGAGCAGGCCGAGAAATACAGGGTCAACAGGGAGAACGAGCAGGTGGTGAAGAAGGGCGGACGGCCGGCGACCCACGCCCCGCTGCTGCTGGGGGTGACGAAAGCCTCCCTCTCGACCGAGAGCTTCATATCCGCCGCCAGCTTCCAGGAGACGACCCGGGTGCTTACGGAGGCTGCGGCAATGGGGAGGGTCGACAGGCTCCACGGGTTCAAGGAGAACGTGATTATGGGGCACCTCATTCCGGCCGGCACGGGGTTTGGAGAGAACCGCCGGATCGAGGTCAGGCCCGTGGGGTTGCTCGAGGAATCGAAAGAGGAGACTTGATATATGCCGACGATAAACCAGCTGGTAAGGAAAGGGCGGAAGAGGGCCCGGAAGAAGTCGAAGTCACCGGCCCTGATCAACTGCCCGCAGAGGAGGGGTGTCTGCCTCGTGGTGAAGACGCAGACGCCAAAGAAGCCGAATTCGGCCCTTCGCAAGGTGGCGCGCGTTCGCCTGACGAACGGGATGGAGGTGACCGCCTATATCCCCGGAGTGGGGCATAACCTCCAGGAGCATTCGATCGTCCTCGTGAGGGGGGGGCGGGTCAAGGACCTGCCGGGCGTGCGTTACCATATAGTCCGCGGGACCCTGGATACGATGGGCGTGGAAGACCGGCGGCGCAGCCGCTCGAAATACGGGGCGAAGCGACCGAAGCAGAAGTCTAAAACCCAGTAAAGAGGTTATATTTATGGCGAGACGGAGAAGACCGGAGAAGCGGCAGATACAGCCCGATCCGATATACAACAGCGTCACGGCGGCGAAGTTTATAAACAGCCTGATGAAGGACGGGAAGAAATCGGTCGCGGAAAGGATATTCTACTCGGCACTCGAGTTCGTGAGGGAGCAGACTAAGGTGCCGGACCCGCTGGATGTGCTGATGAAGGCGCTTTCCAACGTCAAGCCGCTCCTCGAGGTAAAATCGAGGCGTGTCGGCGGCGCGACGTATCAGGTTCCCATCGAGGTCCCTCCGCACAGGCAGACCGCCCTGGCGATGAGGTGGATCATATCATTCGCCGGAAGCAGGAAGGGCCGGAGAATGGAGGATTGCCTTGGCGCCGAGATCGTGGACGCGTACAACAATACGGGGCCGTCGGTGAAGAAACGCGAGGACACCCACAAGATGGCGGCGGCTAACAAGGCCTTCGCCCATTACAGATGGTAATACATGAGGACAGAAGTCAGAAGAAGAAAAGCGGTAACTAGCCTTGGTGGTTGTGATTAGATGGCAACTGTGGATTACGGGACGACGGGAGCGGTTCTGGTGGAAAGCCGGCGACACATGGAGAAAATACGGAACATAGGAATCATGGCCCACATCGACGCCGGGAAGACGACGACTACCGAGAGGATGCTCTATTACAGCGGCAAGGTCTACAAGATTGGCGCGGTCGACGAGGGGACGGCCACCATGGACTGGATGGAGCAGGAGCAGGAGCGGGGGATAACCATCACCTCGGCCTCCACGAAATGTTACTGGCGGGGGCACGGCATCAATATCATCGACACGCCGGGCCACGTCGATTTCACGGTTGAGGTCGAGCGCTCGCTTCGCGTCCTGGACGGCGCGCTCGCTATATTCTGCGCGGTGGGTGGGGTCGAGCCCCAATCCGAGAGCGTCTGGAGTCGGGCCGAACGCTATGGTATCCCGCGCATCGCGTTCGTCAACAAGATGGACAGGGTAGGGTCGGATTTCTTTGGCACGATAAAGAAGATGAGGGAGAGGCTGGGGGCCAACGCGGTCGCGGTTCAGCTGCCGTGGGGGTGCGAGGAAGATTTTAAGGGCGTTATAGATATAGTCGCCGGCGAGGCGGCCGTTTTTCACGCAGAGTCGCTGGGCGCGACTTTTGACCGGATGGAAATCCCCGAGGAGTACGTGGAGGATGCCGGGAGTGCGCGCCGTGTCCTGGTAGAGGCCCTCGCCGAGGTGGATGACCCGGCGATGGAGGCCTACGTGGAGGGAAGGGAGCTTTCAACGGCCGAACTGAAGGCGGCCCTCAGGCGGGCTACCATAGCGAACAGGATCGTTCCAGTCCTGTGCGGCGCGGCACTTAGAAACAAGGGGGTCCAGCCCCTCCTGGATGCGATAGTCGATTACCTTCCGTCTCCCGAGGATGTCCCTCCCATCGTCGGCGTGAACCCGAGGACCGGTAAAGAGGAGGAGCGGGCACCCTCCGAGGACGAGCCGTTCGCCGCCCTGGTATTCAAGATAATGGCCGACAGCTACGTGGGGAAGCTGGCTTTCTTCCGCGTTTACTCCGGCAGGGTGAAGAAGGGGCAGCGGGTTTACAACAGCACCACGGAGAAGAAGGAGAAGATCGGTCGGCTCCTCGAAATGCACTCCAGGCTAAGCGAGGACAAGAATGTGTCCTGCGCCGGGGACATAATGGCCGCTGTCGGCATGAAGGGAGTGCTTACCGGTCACACGATATGCGATGAGTCGAGACCGATCGTGCTCGAGTCTATGCAGTTCCCCGAGCCCGTTATCTCCATGGCGATCGAGCCCAGGACAACGGCGGACAAGCAGGCCCTGGCCGATGCGCTCGGGAAGCTCGCCCAGGAAGACCCGACGTTCTGCACGTTCTACGATAACGATACCAGCCAGCTCATCATCTCCGGCATGGGGGAGCTTCACCTCGAGATCCTGAAGGACCGGCTACTCCGCGAGTTCAATGTCAGGGCTAATGTCGGCAGCCCGAGGGTTTCGTACAGGGAGACGGTGAAGGGCCGCGAGGCGGCGGAGGGGAGGTTTGTCAGGCAGACGGGCGGGCGGGGACAGTATGGACACGTGGTTCTCGAGGTCCGGTCCCTCGAGAGGGGGGAGGGCGTAAAGTTCGATTCGAAAGTCGGCTACGGCGATATACCCCGGGAGTACCAGGATGCCGTTCGGGAGGCCGCTCTCTCGGCGTGCGGGGGCGGGAACCTGGGCGGCTACCCGGTCGTGGATATAGGCATTACCCTTCTGGGCGGGTCGTATCACGAGGTTGATTCCAGCGATGTGGCGTTTAAAATGGCCACGATGATTGCTTTCAAGTCGGCGGTGAGAAAGGCCGACCCCGTCCTAATGGAGCCTATCATGGACCTCGAGGTAATGACTCCCGAGGAATACATAGGGGAGATTATAAGCGATATCAACGGCAGGCGCGGCCAGGTGAGGGAGATGGAGCACCGGGCTGCCGCCAGGATTGTGAGGGCGGACGTTCCCCTCTCCGAGCTCTTCGGGTACGCGACGGCGATAAGATCGTTGACAAAGGGAAGGGCAAGCTATTCAATGGAGCCTTCCTATTTCGAGGAGGTGCCGAAGTCCATACAGGAAAAGATACTCGGCTAAAAAAGTTATATGAGTTCAATGAGTTATATGAGTTTAATAAGACAGGGATAAATACCAGGAGGAAGAGATGGCTAAGGCGAAGTTTGAGCGGACAAAGCCGCACGTGAACGTAGGCACGATAGGGCACGTGGATCACGGCAAGACGACTTTGACGAGCGCGCTCACGAAGTACCTGGCGAAGA
>JAVCDC010000118.1 GCA_030765135.1 Candidatus Tritonobacter lacicola
TCACAATAAACAAAAGTTCATGAATAGATCGGTCTGAAAAATTATATTTTCGAGATGATATGCTGTAACCTATTGTTCTCCTTGGCATTGCAACAATTTTCGCAAAGTTGATGAATAATTCAGGCTAGATGAATTTAAACAATGGGCCGAGGACCGTTCACATTACTCAAGCGCTGAGTATCAGGCAGATGAGTTTGCTGGGCGCTTCCTTGTGCCTAGGGAACTGCTACTGTTGCATTATGATAAGTTGTGTAAGAAGGCTCAGGAGTATGATCCGAATTGGAGAGATATAGAGGGGATGCGCGAACATATCGCTAGAAAGCTATCCCCCTTATTTGGTGTTAATCGCCAGGTAATAGGTACTCGTCTTGATAGGGAAGGTATTTGGCCTGCTGAATGATCTAATTATTTAATCCTGCCTTGGTTAAGAATTTTAATCTTAACCTTTTCTCCAATGGTACTACTCTATCCTCTTCACGTCGCCCAGGTTGTCCTCCAGGACAGCTTCGAACTCTTCCTTTGGCTCTCGCTTTCCGTCCACGACGCTGTAGGTTTTTACCCGGACGTGGTGCCCTTTGACCGACACGCGGTATCCCTCTCTCCAGTCCCCGCGTTCAGCCCCGTGATGAATGATCAGGCGCGTGATGTCGGGACACTCCTTGCCGTCCAGTTTTACATCTTCCAACATTAAGATGGTGGGATTGAAAGGATTATGGGTGTGGTCGCAGATCCTGGCCTCCACCCGGCATGGCCCCAGGTCTTCGCAATCCCAGTTTCGCAGGGGGGCTTCTTCGGGATCGATGTAGGAGAAGAAGGGACAGACCATGAACTTCTCCCCTTCCGCCCAGTCCCAGAAACGGATCGGCCAGTATTTACCGAATTCGTATACCTTCCTTTTATCTTCTTTATCCGTGAGCGTGTACAGGAAGTTCACTATCCTCGCTATCTCAGCGGCTGTTCCATAAATGACGAAGTCGATATCGTGGGGGTTGGCATAGGTTCCAAGGGAGAGGGAGCCGGAGACACCGATCTGTGAGATATCGATCCCCAGGAGTTCCGCGGTTTGCTCGGTAATGATCTTGATCTTCTTGGCCGATGGGTCTTCATCGGACATCGCCATGATGGCCTGCAGGGATTGGCGGTGGGGAAAGCAGCCGACCAGTGACGTTAATGGGGCCCACGCCTTGTAGGAGGCATACAACGGCTTCTCCATATCTCTCTGGGAAGGATCGACCTTGATGTAGCTCTCCAGCTGGAGCGGATACAATTTATCCAGGGGCTGGGTGATCATGAACTCCTTGGTGATGTTTTCGTAATCCTGCCCGAAGAGCACTTTTTTGGTATAGTCCGGTCCATGGTTCACCGGGTCGCGCGGAACGTAAAAAATGTGCGAGTTGATTCTTCTTTCCTCCCGGGGCTTTTCTATCTGGTGGTAATATCCCTCGGAGAAGATAAAAGTGCCGTCATCTCTCAAAAAATAGATGGCGTCGCGGAAGTCCACGCTTTCATCTATCGGTACCATGAAGCGGGAAAATTTAGGGCTCTCCTTCATTTTTTTAATGATGGGGTGTGCTTTCTTCTCCATAATGATTATCCCTTCAAGTTAGTTTGATCTAAGACTAAGAGCGCACATGTTACTTTATCCCGGTCGAAATTTCGAGAAAAAAAAATGAAAACCCCTCAGATCATCATCCTCGGAATGAATAGTTTACCGGTATTACCATGCCGTGCAGCAAGTTCCCAAGAGTGTCCCCAATCTACGAGGCCATATTCAGCCTATCGTCATTTTTGCTTCTAAAAACAATAGGAACTGGTAATATATGTCCCAGAGAGAGATGAGCTCCAATCTGTTTTTCAGCAAGCCGGTAGTCTTCAAATCCCCGGTAAGAATAAGTAACGACCCTGTAGTAATGCGGGACGGATAAAGCCCGGATAATTATTAACTCCCTCAACTTTACTCCCTCCTCCACGGAATTGGGGAAGAGGGTGTTATTGAGCAAATTGGACGGATAGCATGGGTAATAGGTATTCAAGGAGAGTATTTTGGGGCGTGCTTTGCGGCGCCCTGGTGCTGGCGTGGATCGGGCTGATGCTGTATTCATTCAGGTGGGAGCCCTACTGGCTTAAGGTCGAGCGCAACGTCCTTGCTTTCGAGGGGAGCGGCCGTGTCCCGGTCGGCCTGAAGATCGTCCAGTTGTCCGACATTCACCGCTCCGATATCGTTCCCGACCAGTATATCAGGGAGTGCGTTTCCATGGTTAACGGGCTCGAACCGGACATCGTGTTTCTCACCGGCGATTACATAACCGGGAGGGAGAGATGGATCGAAGGGCTTGGTGAGCTCCTGGCGCCCCTTGAGGCGGGGATGGGTGTATGGGCCGTCACAGGCAACCATGATGGAGGGGAATGGGCGGCCGTGCGCGGCGGCCCGGCGAGCCCAGGCAGGGTCCGCGAGGAGTTCGAGCGTGCCGGCATAGGCGTTCTGGAAAACGAGAGCATTCGACTTCAGCGCGCCGGCGTACCGGTCACAGTCGTGGGAATGGGCGACCTTTGGGCGGGGCGCTTCGATCCGCAGCGGGCGTTTCGCGGCATTGCAGCGGATGAATTCGTTATATGCCTCACACACAATCCCGACACCCTGCGGATGCTGCGGGATTACCCAGTGGATCTGTTTCTATGCGGCCACACGCACGGCGGGCAGGTCTGTCTTCCGTTTGTTGGCGCCGCCCTTCTGCCGGTGGAGGACACACGGTACTCCGGGGGGCTGTATCGCGCGGGCAAGGGGTTCGCCTACGTCAACAGGGGGGTGGGCCTTCTGCGCAAGGTGCGTTTCAACTGCCGCCCGGAGATAGCGTTTTTCGAGGTCGGGTGAAAACGGGGGCAAAGCCCCAATATTCAATGACCAATGTTCAATAACCAATATTCATTGAAAAAACAGAAAAAAGAACAAAGGAACCACTGAAAACACTGAAAAAGGTCCACGAATGACACCAAGGCACGGGGAAAATGGAAATAATGAACCGCAAAGCCGCAAAGAAAAAAACAACCATGTTCCGGTTTCAAGCATTTAATCCGGCGATTCGTACCGAGTCTTTACCTTACTTCTCTCATCAGGGAATTGCTGGAAGTTGAGCTTTAGAACTGGTAATGTATGGAGTTATAATATGTTGAAGTTATAATGAAAAAGACTTTCACAATTAAGCTGAGCAGGGAGACCCTCGCCCTGTTGAAGGCCGAGGCCGATTACCAGGGCTTGAGCACGACGACAGAGCTCGTGGCGAAAATCATCAAGGAATATATATGCCGGCTCAACAGCGGGCCCGGGGAGCGGGGCTGACTCTGCTTGCGTTGATAGCTGTTGCCAAGTTCTACCGGACGATGTATACAAAAGAGACGGAGGCAATAGCATTCTTCCGTTCTCTTACAGGCCATCAAGGTTTGCGGGGGATGGTCCAGGCGGGTTTACTTTGTTTAAATCGGTATGACCCGCTGAACACGCTGTTAGGCTTAAACATTAAGACGGAGATAAGAAGGAGGAGTAGAGGATGAAAAAAGCCTTGTTGATAATCGTTATAGTCCTTCTGGCCGGTGTGGCCGTATGGCAGATATGCCAGGTGAGGAAGAGAAAGGCCGGCATCGAGCAGATAGCTCGTGTAGGGGAGGATGCAGGGAAACCGGCCGCCGTTGTCGCGGAAGAAGAGAAGAAAGAGGGGGTCACGGCGGCGTCCATCGTTCCCGCCGACTGCTCGTTCTTCGGCACGAACCTGCTTCTGAAGGACCAGTTCGTCAAAGTGAGGGACAGCGCGGCAATGAAAAGGCTTCTGTCGCTTCCGATCGTGCAGGTGCAGCTCCTCCAGCTCAGGAGCCTGCCCCAGTTCCAGCAGGCTAAGGAGCTGCTGGAAACAAGCCCCATGGCGAGGGACTCCATAGAGGTAGCGAAGGACGCCCTGTCGAACGAGGTCTTCGTCTGCGGCGATACGAGCTGGGTGAAGTTCCTGGCCTCTTTCGTGGCCTGGACGAACGATGTGCGTATCGGTAATTTCAAGGCCGGGATAAGGGAGGGCATTCGTGGGGCGCAGGGGCCGCTGGGTGCGGATGACACCGGGGACGTAGCTTCCGGGGCAATCGGGAAAAGCGAGGCATTTAACACGGTCGAGACAGTCAGGAGCTTGCTCAAACACCGCGAAGGCTTGTTCACGCCGGGGACGCTGATCGGCTTTAAATTGTCGGGTTCGGAGGAGAAGCTCCAACCCATCCTCGAACGTATTACAGCCAGGATAAACGAGAGCTTGGCGCTGCCGGCGACGGTGAACCAGGTGGAGATCAACGGGAATCGCTACTACACGATGGCGATTACCAGGGACGCGGTCCCGGAGGGGACCTTTGAAAAAATCCGGGGCAGGCTGGAAGGCGCCGGCTGCACGCCGCAGGAGGCGTCGGAGTTCATAGACTGGGCGAAATCGATAAAGGTGGTCGTTACCGCCGGGTATTGCAAGCCGTATTTCATCGTCTCCATCGGTTCGGACAACGCTTTCCTGGAACGGCTGGGCAAGGCCGAGCCGCTGGATGGTTCTCCCGTTTTCGCGCCGGTCAATCGGTTCAAGGGCCGGAGAGTCGCTTCAACAGGTTATGCTTCCTGGCAGATGGCGGCCGCGGGCCGTTTTGATCCAGGGCAGTTCCGGGAGATGGCGCGCGTCCTGATCGACGCGCTGCCCGAGGAGAAGAGGCCGGAGGGGTTCTCCGAGCGCCTTGACGAGGAGCTGGAGAAATTCTCACGGGAAATAGAGGCCACCATGCCCGTGCCCTCGGAAATAGTATCGGTCTCTATACTGAACAGGGGCGTGGAGTCCTTCACGTTTTCGAAGTCGCCCCAGCCCGGCGTTGATTACACCAGGCCTCTCACCATCCTCGAACACGCGGGTGGCTCCCCCATGCTTGCCGTTGCCGGCGGCAGCAGCGGCTGTGCAGGCGAGTACGAAAGCTTGAGGAAATGGGCGCTGGCCTCGTACGGCCTGGTCCAGACTTACCTGGCCCCGGAGCTCGGCGAGGAGAAGCGGGAGAAGTACGAGCGGCTGCGGTCCGTCGCGATCCCGTTTCTGCGCGCCGTGGACGAGGCGACGCGGCAGCACCTCGTTCCCGCCGTCGACGCCGGGCAGTCGCTCCTGGTTGTCGATACCGGGATGCGGATCAGCAAGCTCTGGAAGGACCGGGTGCTGGAGTCGCCCCTGCCGTTCTTGATGCCGGCGTATGCCATCGAGCTGAAGGACGCGGCACAGTTCAAGGAGGCCGTAAAGGCGTACGCGGCGGCATCGGAGGAGCTCGTTAACAGTGCGGACAGGCTGAAACAGGTTGCCCCGGGCGATGAGGAGGCTGAGTTCAGCGTCCCCGCCCCCGAGGTCAAACCGCTGGAGGAGGGCAAGGTCTTTCTCTACACGCCCTCGAAGTGGCTGGACGCCGAGATCCAGCCCAACCTCGCCGTGAAGGACGACCTGGCGGTATTCTCCCTGTCGCCCGGCCAGACGGAAGCGATGTGCAGGAAAGAGGAGATGCCCGAGAACGAAGTCGTGGCCATGGACCTCCCGTCCGGCTGCGTCTTCCAGTTCCGGTTGGAGCCGCTTATCGGGTGCGTGCGCGAGTGGGTGAATTACCGCTTCAGGGAGAGGTCGCCGGATGAAGCCGCGGAAGGTGAGGGAGCCTCCGCCGTCACCGCGATCTTAAAGCAGCCGGTTGAAGAGTTATTGAATGCCATCGGGACGTTCAAGGGAATAACGTCACGGACGTACATGGACGGCGATTACGTCGTCACACACTCCTGGGCGGAGTTCCGGGACGAGTAGATGTACGGTTCGAGTTGAGCGGGCTGCGAGTTATGGGGGAGTCCGGCATGGGGAAATCCGCGGCTGGAAAGCTTGCCGTAGCGGAGGTTCTCCGCCTTGAATACGAGAGACGCATCAACCGCGCCCTCGAATACATCCAGAACAACCTCGACGGCGACCTTTCCCTGGATGCCGTTTCGCGTGCCGCCGCCTTCAGCCCGTACCACTTTCATCGTATCTTCAGGGCCCTCGCGGGCCAGACCATTCGCGAGTACGTCAGGCGCAGGCGGCTGCACAGGGCCGCCCAGCGCCTCATCTTCGACCTGAAGGCATCGATCACCGACATAGCCCTCGATTGCGGTTTCTCGTCCTCATCTGCGTTCGCGCGTTCCTTCAAGGACGGTTTCGGGGTAAGCGCGTCCGAATTCCGTAAAAACAAGGGGCGAATAGATAGCAAGAAATGCAAAGAGGTTAGCAAGAACGGGAAAGACATCGTCTCCGGCTTGATCCATGATGGTGGGCGTAAACCGCAGCCATCAAATGAAAGGAGGAGCAAGATGGAGGTAGAGGTCAAGGAGATGCCCGAGTACAGGGTAGTGTACGTCCGCCACATGGGCGGCTACGAGGAGAAGGGGATCAGCGAGACGTGGGGAAGGCTGTGCAAGTGGGCCGGCCCCCGCAGTCTCCTGGGACCCGAGACGATCGCTATAGGGGTGAGCCACGACGACCCCAAGATAACACCGCCCGATAAGTGCCGCTACGACGCGTGTATTACGGTCGGCCCCGACGTTGAGGGCGAGGGAGAGGTCGGCATTGCGACACTCCCCGCGGGACAGTACGCCGTGACGCGCTACGAGGGAAAAGCGGAAGGCATCGAGGGCGCCTACCGTTCGCTCTTCGGGGAGTGGTTTCCCGCGAGCGGTTACCAGCCGGGGGATTCCCCCTGCTACGAGATATACCGCAATAACCCCGACGAGAGCGGCGGTTTCATGATCATGGACATCTGCGTCCCCGTGAAGCCGCTGTAATCTTCCCGTACCCGGCAAATCTCGCCGCGAATGAACGGGGCCCGCTTCTGTTGGGTGTTTCAGAGGCAGGCCTCGCTCAATAAATACGGCGTAGCAAAAATTCAAACACAGGGATATCAAAGGTAGCCGCACCCTTTCCCGGTAGGGACCCCGCCGAAGGGAAGTCCCACCGGGACCGGGGTCGGGTGCGTCCCGAAAGCATTCGGGACGGCTACCATGTAGTTGCAAAGCTAGCTTGAACATTGCCGGATCAAATAAAAAGGGTCGGTGAATGAAAAGAAAAGCGCGCAACAAGGAAGAGACATATCATATTTTCCCGATCGGCCGGATACGGAGAACCGGGAACGATGTCCATCTGGAGATCCTGGAGCCCTACAGGCCGGCATTGAAGCAGCTCGACCACTTTAGCCACGTCATAGTGTTCTGGTGGGCGGACAAGAGAGATAACGAGAAGGACCGCGGCAGATTGCAGACAAAACCGCCTTACGCCAAGAACAAGCTGACCGGAGTATTCGCGTGCAGGGCTGAATACCGTCCCAATCCGGTGGCGATGAGCACGTGCAGGATACTGGAGGTCGACGGGAAGAAGGGCATGGTTCGCGTTGCAAACATCGACGCGTGTGACGGGACGCCGGTACTGGATCTGAAGGCGTATTTTTCCGTCTGCGATCGCGTCAAAGAGGCAAGCATTCCCGGATGGCTTGAGGACTGGCCGGAGTGGATGCCCGAAGATGGCATTGGGCCGGAAGATTGAGGAATACAGAAGTGAAAACGGGCAAACGTTTACCGGGACAGGGAAAGAAAGCCTTTAAAATTTTTCCGATAGGGGTTGTAAGGAAAGACGATGGAAGAACTTATCTGGATATCCGTGAGCCTTTTATTCCCGCCCTGAAGCAACTGGAGCATTTCAGCCACGTCCGGGTGCTGTGGTGGTTTGATAAGCTGCAGGACGATAAGTACAGAAAGGTCACACGAGTTACGCCTCCTTATGAAAATGCCCCGCTCACCGGTGTGTTTGCTTCACGCTCTCCCGTTCGTCCGAATCCGATAGGTTTAAGCACGGCGAAAATATTGGTTGTTGATCCCGACAAGGGCGTTATTGAAATTTCCGGCATCGACGCTTATGACAATACACCCGTCATAGATTTAAAACCTTATTTCCCGGTCTGCGACAGGGTGAAGGATGTCTCCGTTCCCGAATGGATTTCTCACTGGCCAGAATGGATGCCGGGAGAGCTCGATGCGGCCGATCCCGGCAACCTGCGTCCCGCCGACAGCGACCGCCTTGCCGCCTTTCGATCCGCGCCGCCGGAGACCCGGGCGGAGACAGGGGCCGGATACCTCACCTGTGACTCGACCCTCGACCTGCCCGGTTCACCCTCCGCTTCCGGCACGGGCTCCCCTCATGATCCGGGCGACATCGTAATTCGCGGGGCGCGGAAGCACAACCTGAAGAACATCGACGTCACGATTCCCCGCTTCAAGTTCGTGGTCATCACGGGTGTCAGCGGCAGCGGCAAATCCTCCCTGGCCTTCGACACGCTCTATGCCGAAGGCAGGCGTCGCTACATGGAGAGCCTCTCGGCCTTTGCCCGCCGCTTCCTGAAGCAGATGGAAAGCCCGGAGGTCGATCACATCCTCGGACTTAATCCGACCGTTGCCGTCGAGCAGAAGGCCGTCGGCAGGAACCCCCGCTCGACGGTGGGCACCATCACCGAGGTATTCGACTATCTTCGCGTTCTCTTCGCTCATGCCGGCACGCGCCACTGCCCCCAATGCGGCCGTGCAGTAAAGCTCCAAACCGCACGGCAGATTGCCGATAAGCTTGCGGCCCTGGCTCCCGGCACCCTTTTTCGACTGCTGGCGCCCGTAGCGCGTGGAATCGGTGTAACTCGCGCCGGTATCCTCGATCAGGCCCTTCGCGACGGCTACGCCCGCGCCCGCGTCGATGGCGAAATTGTAGACCTGGGAGCAGGCAATACCTTGCCGCTCCTGGAGAAAAACGAGGCCCATACAATCGAACTGGTCGTTGATGAGCTGGTCGTTCCAGGTAGTGATGCCGATCCGCGCGCCGGGTTCCGGGAGTGCCTGATCGACTCCGTTGAAACCGCCCTGAAAGCCGGAAACGGTCTTCTCGTTGTCGCGACGGAGGGCGGTGAGGAGTTCCTGCTCAGCGAGCATAACGCCTGTCCCCACTGCGACGCCGTATTCTTCGAACTCAGCCCCTCGCTTTTCAGTTTCAACAGCCCCGATGGCATGTGCCCGGACTGCAACGGCCTGGGGGTCAGGCTCACCGTCGATCCCGACCTGATAATAACCAAGCCGCACCTTTCACTTCTCGACGGCGCCTCTCCCTGGTACGGCAACCTGCGCGAAAAGAAACGTTCAGGAAACTGGATGGTTGGCGAGGTGCTGGCGCTGGCCGAACGCCTGAATGTCGATCTGGAGCTGCCGTGGAAAAAACTCCCGCAGGAGTTCCGCGACGCCGCCCTCCATGGTTCCGGCGACGAGCTTTACCGCTTTTCCTACCGGTCCGAAAAAAGGGGGCGGACGGGCGAAATCGTCCGCCCCGTCCGGGGCGCGATAAATAACATCGATCGCCTTTTCCGGCAGACAAAGTCAGAAAACAGCCGCGGCTACTACCTCCAGTTCATGAGCGAGCAGCCGTGTCCCGCCTGCCGGGGCGAGCGCCTGTGCGCCGAGGCGCGCTTCGTCACCGTCGGTGGTATCCGTCTTCCCGAAGTCACCGCGATGACCATCGACAGGGCTCACCGGTGGGTTGCGGACCTGCCTCGAAAAATTACACCCGAGAAGTTCGAGATTGCCTGCGAAGTCCTCAAGGAACTTAGCGCCCGCCTGCAATTCATCCTCAACGTCGGCCTCCATTACCTGTCGCTCGACCGCGCCGCCCCCACCCTCTCCGGCGGCGAGGGCCAGCGCCTCCGCCTGGCCGGCCAACTGGGCTGCGGGCTGGTGGGTATCCTTTACGTTCTCGACGAGCCCTCCATCGGATTGCACCCCCGCGATCACCGTTCCCTGCTTGACACACTGAGGCGCCTGCGGGACGCGGGCAACACGATCCTGGTCGTCGAACACGATGCCGATACCATGCGCGCCGCCGACTGGCTTATCGACCTTGGTCCCGGAGCCGGGTTACTGGGAGGGGAGCTGGTCGCCGCCGGAACGCCGGAAGCGGTGATGGCAGACCCCGGTTCCCTGACGGGGCGTTACTTGAGCGGTGAGCTGCGGGTGGCCTCCCCGGATGGTAGGAAGGGCCGGAAACCTTCTGAGTGGCTGACGGTTGTTGGAGCGCGCCTGCACAATCTGAAGGGGATCGACGTTCGTTTACCCCTGGGCTTGTTGACGTGTGTCACCGGCGTCAGCGGCTCGGGCAAGAGCAGTCTGGTCGCCCAGACCCTGTACCCGGCCCTATCCCGCGCACTTCACGGCGCGCAGGGTGCTCCCGGTCCGCACGACCGGATCGAGGGATTGGATAGGATAGACAAGGTGATCAACATTACCCAGTCTCCCATCGGCCGCACGCCGCGGTCCAATCCGGGTACCTATGTCGGCGTCTTCGGCGAAATTCGCAAGGTCTTCGCCGGCACACCCGAAGCCAGGTCCCGTGGTTATAAAGCCAATCGCTTCAGTTTCAATGTCAAGGGGGGGCGCTGCGATGCCTGCCGGGGCAACGGCAGGAAGCTCGTGGAGATGCACTTCCTGCCCGACGTGTGGGTCACGTGCAGGGAATGCGATGGAAGGCGCTTCAACCGCCGGACGCTGGAAGTGAAATATAAAGGCAGGTCCATAGCCGATGTGCTCGATATGGATGTGGAGGAGGCCCTCGAACTATTCGCCGGCCATCGCGGGATTGCCCGTATTTTGCAAACACTGCGCGAGGTCGGACTGGGCTACGTCAAGCTTGGCCAGAGCGCCCTCACGCTCAGCGGCGGCGAAGCCCAGCGGGTCAAACTGGCAAAAGAGCTCAGCCGCGTGGACACCGGGCGCACGATTTACATCCTGGATGAGCCTACCACCGGCCTCCACTTTGCCGACATCCAGAAGCTGCTGGACGTGCTGCACCGCCTGACCGGGGCGGGCAACACGGTAATCGTGATCGAGCACAACCTGGACGTGATAAAAACGGCGGACTGGATCATCGACCTGGGGCCGGAGGGTGGCGATGAGGGAGGCTATATCGTTGCGAGGGGTACGCCGGAGGAGGTGGCGCGGGTGCAGGAGAGTTACACGGGGCAGTTCTTGAGGCGAGTGCTGTAGCATTGGAATAGAAAGTTATAACCAGAATTATTCATAAATAAAAATAGAAACCGCGGATTATACAGATTAGGCGGATTTCCATTAAAACATAAGGGTCTTATCCAATTCAGTTGAAGCTAAACACTGGAATACCTCTTATAAGCAATCCTTCGACTTCGCTCAGGACAAGTAACCCTCTCCCCCCATTTTTTGGGGGGAGAGGGAATACTGTTTAATGCATCGATAATGAACGAATCGATCATTGCTTAATAGAAGGGCGGCCATCTTGCATTTATCCGGCTGCTTGACAATAAGATACGATTAGTAGTGCCATTTTATTATCAACTATTTTGGAGAAGACCCAAACATAAAGATAAAAAAAGTAAGGCTATAACTCTTTTTGATTTATGTCTTTGTGACTTGGTAGCTGGATAACCATAGCTGTTTAATTATTATAATCTGCGGTTTTATGAATAGGTCGGGACAATAATTTGAAAATGGTTATTTCTCGCGACACGGTGGACTGGTTGCTGGAGGAGGAGAACCCCTCCGTTCGCTATTTCACACTGTTGAACCTCCTTGACGGTAAGGAGTCTGATCGTAAAGTGGTCGAGGCGAAGAAGCGGATTATGGCGGAGGGCGCAGTTGCGAAGATTCTCTCACGCCAGAACCGGAACGGGAGTTTCCTGACGGATGGGATGAAAAAGAAATGCACGGCAATCGCCCCGAGATCCGGTTACCAGCCGAAATACAAGGGCACGATCTGGCAGGCTATCTTCCTGGCGCAGCTGGGCGCGGACCCGAAGGGGCCGGGCATCAAGAAATTATGCGAGTATATTCTCGATACCAACTATCTCCCTGGCCGTCAAGTCATCGGTTTGCATGTTCTCCGATCCAGGCCCGGTGATTATACGATGCCGTGCCATTAACGTGTTAACGAGGTATAATAGCGTTTGTGCCAGTTGAACCCCAAAACGTCTCGGATGAAGTGCACCGTATAGTTTCGCGGTGCGATATCTGTGTCGTTGACCTTGATGAGTGTATCTACCCGCGCTTCACACAGACCACGCTCGGAGCTTTGCTGCTGGCCCGTTCTTTTCACCCTCGCAACCTTATCCTCATGCCCCGCCTGATGGCGGGCGCGGCGTACATAACGGCCACGCGGCTCCTCCAAATTTTCGGCAGGACTCCCGCGAATATCGGCCTCATGAGCAGCTTCTCGAGGATAATGAAAGGGGTCCCGATAGCATTGATGGAGGGATGCGCGGCAAAGCTTCCGTCCATGGGTCCCCGGGAGTGGCGGGGGGCACTTGGCGCCGTGGCGTCCGCGATGCCGGTGTACCTGCTGACGTTCTCGATCGAGCCGATAGCGAGGGCTTACGCCGGGGTAAGGGACGGTGGTGGCGGAGCGATATTCAGCGGCTACAGGGGAACGCCGATAGAGGCCCGCGACGGCTTGTTCCGGAAATGTCTCTTCGGAAGGGATCCGTTCACGCCCGGGGCGAAGGCCGGTGAATTATCGCGCATTCTCGGAGAGACAGGGCGTGAACGTCCCCTGATTATCGGCCACGGCGAGGACGAGGCCGCCATGTGCGTGATGGCCGATGAGATGGGCGGCGGCTCGATCGCGATCTGCCGGCCAGGCAGGGGCTCTCTCCCCGGCGCTTCGATACGTGTATCCTCCTGGCGCGCCATCTCTGCGGCGCTGAAGGGAAGAATGTGGAACGTGTAATGTGTAACGAAAAAAAGAAAAAAAGATGCAGGATGACCAGAAAGGACGATGAAGCGAAGGAGGCATAACGAAGGAAAGGTCTGGGAGTATTCCAGGCCCGATAGGGCCGTCGTGGAGAGGCTGGCCGTTGCCCTGGACGTGAGCTTGCCGACGGCGGCCGTTCTTGTTGGCCGCGGCTACACCGACCGGGATGCAGCGTTCCGTTTCCTCCACCCCGTCCTGGAAGATCTCCCCTCGCCCTTGGGCATCAGGGACATGGGGAGGGTCCTTACCAGGCTTAAGAGGGCGGCGGACGATGGGGAGAAGGTCTTCATCTTCGGCGACACAGACGTGGACGGCGTGACGTCGGTGGCTATGATGATGAAAATCCTGAAGGCCATGGGGATCGAGCACGAGTGGGAGCTTCCCCTGAGGCTTGTCGAGGGCTACGGCTTCAGCCGGCGGGGGCTTGAACGAGCGCTTGAGTGGGGCGCCGATCTCATCGTAACGCTCGATTGCGGCATAGGTTCCGAGGACCTCTTTCGGGAGGCCGGGGAGGCAGGCCTGGAGACCATGGTGATCGACCACCACCTGGCGGAGTCGCGTCCGCCCTCGGCGTGCGCCGTTATTGACCCGAAGGTCGAAGATGATTATCCCTTCAAGGAGTTCAGCGCCGGCGGGCTTCTCCTGAAGCTCGCCATGGCCGCCAACGACGGCCTGGGCCTGAAGCTTCCGATGGAGGATATGTTCGCCCTGTCCGCGCTCTCCACCGTGGCGGACGTCTGCCCCCTGACGGGCGAGAACAGGGTTATCGTGCGGATCGGTACCGACGCCCTGTCAAAAAGCGGTCTGCCGGGTATCAGGGCGCTCATCAGGGAGGCCGGCCTCGAGGGGCGGCGGCTGAACGCCGGCAACATCGGTTTCGGCCTGGGCCCGCGTCTCAACGCCGCCGGAAGGCTCGGTAAAGCCCCTCTCTCTGTCCGTCTGTTGATTTCCGAGTCCGTGGAGGAGGCAGGGCGGATGGCCTCGGAGGTCGGGCGGCTCAACGTGCAGCGCCGCCGCATACTGGAGGATATCACCGATCAGGCCATGGAGAAGATCGGGGAGTCTCCCCCCGGGAGTATCATTATCGTTGCGGAGAAGGGCTGGCACCGCGGGGTTATCGGCATCGTTGCCTCGAACCTCGTCGAGAGCTACGGGCGCCCCGCCGTCGTTATCTCAGTCGGGGAGGAGGACGCGTACGGCAGCGCCAGGTCGGTTCCCGCCTTCAATATCCACGAGGGCCTTAAACGCGTGGCCCACATGCTCACTTCGTTCGGCGGGCACAGATTCGCCGCGGGCTTGAGGATAGGGCCCGGCAGGATAGACGAGTTCAGGTCGGAGCTGGAGCGGGTAGCCGCCGCCGCACTTGCTCCGGAGGACCTCCGGCCGAGGGTAACCGTGGCCGCCCGGATACGGCCCGTGGACGTGTCGATGGGTTTCCTGGCCGAGCAGGAGATGCTGGGCCCCTTCGGCCCGGGAAACCCGCGCCCGAAGTACCTCTGGCCGGGCGCCCGGCCGGCATCGGCCCCCCGCTTCATGGGGAGGGAGAAGAAGCATGTCAACCTGCTCTTCCGGGCGGACGGGAGGCGCAGGCTGAGGTGCCTGGGATGGAACATGGCGGAGAGGTTCCGCTCTTTCGACAGGGAAGGTGCTTACGACCTCCTGGTGAGGCCGCGTTACGACGATTGGAGGGGCGAGGTCGCACTGGAGATAGTCGATTTCAGACCGGCGGAAAAATAATTTAATAAACCACTGAAAAGAACAAAGAAGAAAAAATGTCCACGAATTATTGGAAATCCGGCCATCGACGGACACTAATTTTCACGAATTATTTTTTCGTCATTTTGGTTTCCCTGTTCGGCAGAGCCGCCGGGTTTGACGGAGGATTTCGGAATTCGGATTTGCTTGTCTTGGAAATTAGGCTTTGTTTAAGGTGGTGCGACTCCGTGACAACAGAACCTAATCTGGCTATATAGAGGTCATGGACAGCTTTTCCACGATCGGGAGGTCTGCGGCGGCGAAGTCGAAGTCCGGGAGATCCTCCGTTTTTATCCACCTGAAGTCGTTGCAGTCGATGGCCCTGGGCTCGCCGGAGACGTAGTCGCACAGGTAGCAGAGAAGGAGGATGTGGTGAGTTTCCGGGCCCTTCTCGTAGTTGTGGCTCGATACCTCGAATATCTCCCCCACACTGATCTCGAAGTCCATCTCCTCTTTGATCTCGCGCACAAGGCAGTCCTTCGGGTCCTCGGTGAACTCTATCTTGCCGCCCGGGAACTCCCATTTCAGGGGCTCCAGCTTTGAGTCGGGCAGCCTCTGGGCTATGAGGATCCTCCCGCCCTTTCTTATGATTCCCGAGGTGCAGATTATCGGCTTCATTTTTTAGCGGTTGACTTCGACGAAGTCTCGGTCAGACCCGGCCCCGGTCTTACCGGGGACGGGGGAGCCGGATAAATTAATGGGCGCAGCGAATTAATTTATTGCCCGTAGGTGTTGAACGAGACGATCTCATCGAGGGCCTTCCTCTTCTTCGTCCGCTCTTTCCCCTCCTCGTAGTAGCCGAGCGATATCATCGCGACTATGCGCTTTCCTTTCGGAACTCCCAGCAGGGCTTTTACCTTCTCCTCGTGGAACCAGCCGATCCAGCACGTCCCGAGGCCGAGCTCCGTTGCCTGCAGGACGAGGTGCTCGCAGGCAATGCCTATATCGATAAGGTGGTACTTCGTGTCCTTGAAGTAGCTGAATAGCTTTGCCTTCGAAAAACCCGGGTTGGCTGCGACGACGATGATGACGGGTGCCGTCTCAGCGAAGCGGTTGAAGGCGTGCACGGTGCTGAAGGCCACAAGGCATAGGGCCGCTTTAGTCTCCCCTTCCACGACGATGAATTCCCACGGCTGGACGTTGCACGCCGACGGGGCGAGCCGCGCGGCCTCGATGCATTTCAATACGGTCTCGCGCTCCACCGGTTTGGAGGAGTACTTCCTGATGCTCGCCCTTTTCCTTATCAAATCGATCAGTGCCATTTTATACCTCTGCCATATACTAGTTCAGGACCGCAGCTATGTAAAGCTTCCGGCATTGTTCAATGTTCGTATCTCGTACTGCGTACAGCGTTCAGAAAAAAATCCACTCAATCAGTAGAATCCGCAGACAAATTTTATATTTTCTGCCTTTTTGTGGTTCCCTTAGCTCTCTTTTATAATTCGTGTAAATGGCTGCGCACTTCGTGCTTGCCCCTTCGGGGCTTCCTTTGGTCGCAGTCTCGGCTGCGCCTTGGCACGTGAAGTTCTTGGATAGCAAGTAGTTGGTTATTGTTCACCTTACCTTAACCCAACGACCATACAGGCCTCCTAACCTTAACCTGTATTGCCTTTGTGCCCTAGTGTCTTCGTTGGCGATATCTTCCCCGATTCACTCTTGCATCCTGAATCTTGTTTCTTTTTCTCCGTTACACGTTACACGTATCACGTTCTTTCCTTTTTCCATATTTTCATGTTTTCATTATCTGTGGTTGCTTCAGAAAGTTGTGATAATCGAAATAGGCGGCTTTCTAACACTGACAGGAACTGTTATTATAACCGTTAGTGTTGCCGATGGAGAAGAGAGTTAAGAAGATAATAACGGAGCTCGAAAGGGCGGTTCCGGAGGCGCGGGTAGAGCTCAACTATTCCAACGCCTTCGAGCTCTTGATAGCGACGATTCTCTCGGCCCGGTGCACGGACGGGCGTGTGAACGAGGTTACGGGGGAGCTTTTCAAGCGATACGGTAAGCCGGAGCATTTTTTGAAGAAGAAGCAGCCGGCGCTGGAGGATGCGATACACTCGACGGGGTTTTTCCGCAACAAGGCTAAAAGCATCATGGCGTGTTGCCGGAAGCTGGAGGATGAGTTCGGGGGGGAGGTTCCACGCACGCTCCCGGAGCTGACCGGCCTGCCCGGTGTCGGGAGGAAGACGGCGAACATTATCCTCGGGCACGCCTTCAACGAACAGGCGATACCCGTCGATACACACGTGAAGCGCGTTGCGTTTCGCCTCGGTCTCACGGAATCGAAAAAACCCGACGTGGTCGAGGAGGACCTTCGGCGCCTGGTTCCGCGGGAGAAATGGACGGACACGGCGACGCGCCTGGTCCTTCACGGCCGGTACACGTGCAAGGCGAAGAAACCTCTGTGCGGCGAGTGTGTCCTGGCGGAGTTGTGTCCCCGTGTCGGCGTTTAAGACAGAAATCGGCAAAAGTCGGTTTCTGCTGGAGAATATCATTGACTACACGGTTTTAGTGTATGTATTAAAGTGAAGCAAAATATGCGGGAGTCGCACAATGGTAGTGCACCGGCCTTCCAAGCCGGCTATGCGGGTTCGAGCCCCGTCTCCCGCTCCAATACCATGTTAGTGGGGAAGAGATAGTCACCGGAATGAAGGATCATGCGGGTTCTCAGTCATCCCGCTTTCGCGGGATGACTGATGCGGCGCCGCCGGAGGCGGCGACGCAGAGCCCCGTCTCCCGCTCCATAATAAATTTGCGAGCGCCTGCCTGCCAGCAGGCGGGCGGTAGGCAGGAAGCGAGCTAATTTATGAGACTTGCCCTCGTATTCAACCCCTTCAAGTACAAGCTGCACGAGGAGAACCTGCGCATCGTCCAGAAGTACTTCGGGCTGTTCCCTCCCCTGAGCCTGGCCTGGGTCGCCGCGATCGCCGAGAGGGCCGGCCACGAGGTGATCATAATCGACGCGCGCACGCTCAGTTTAAGCAAGGAGGACGTCGCCGGCAGGCTGCGCTCGTTTGGCCCGGACATCATCGGTTTCATGATGACAACCTACATGTTCCGGGAGACTCTGGAGTGGATACGGTACCTCAAGGAGCGGTTCAAGGTCCCCGTGATGGTGGGCGGGTACAACCTGAGGGTTTACCCCGTGGAGTCGCTCTCACCTCCCGAGATAGATTTCGGTGTCGTTGAGCACGCCGACGTGACGGTGCCGAGGCTTCTCGAGGAGCTGGAGGGAGGGAGGAATTTTTCCGATGTCCCCGGGCTCGTCTACAGGGAGGACGGGAAGGTCATGGTGACGCCGAAGCCGGAGGGGAGGGTCGACTTCGACTCCTTCCCGATGCCCGCGCGCCATCTTCTCCCGAATCACCTGTACGCGGAGTTTCCTACGGAGAGGAAGAACTTCACCGTCCTCGTGTCGAGCTTGGGGTGCCCCCGGAGGTGCCTCTTCTGCGAGGCGGGGGGGACCCTCCACAATCCCCGCCGCCCGGAGACGGTAGTTGAGGAGATGGAGGAGTGCTACACGAGGCACGGTATCCGCGAGGTTGACATATTCGATTACGAGTTTCCCTGCAACCGTAAGAGGACGCTCGAGATCTGCAGGCTGCTCAATGAGAAGGACCTGGACATGACATGGGCCTGCCGCTCGAGGGTTGACTCGGTGGACGAGGAGCTTCTCAGGGAGATGGAGGCCGCCGGATGCAGGAGGATATACTACGGTCTCGAGTCGGGCTCGCAGGAGATACTCGACCGGATCAACAAGGGAATAACGCTAGACCTGATAAGGGACACGATAAGGCTGACGAAGGATACAGGCATACGGCCGCTGGGTTTTTTCCTCATCGGAAGCCCGGGCGAGACGCGCTCGACAGTTATGGATACGCTCGGGTTCGCCAAGGAGCTCGACCTGGACTACGTCCAGTTTTCGAAGGCCACCGCCAAGCCGCTGACGGGGCTATGGAGGATGCTTGTAGAGGATGAGGGCTGGGATTACTGGAAGGAGTACATCAAGGGGAATGTTGAGGAGCAGCCGCTGCCGCGCCCATGGACGGAACTTACAAACGAGGAGATAGACAAGCTGGCGAGGCGGGCGTACATCCACTACCATTCGCGGCCGGGCTTTCTCATCAAGAGCCTGGTGAAGATACGGTCGTTCTCAGAGTTCAGGAGGAAGTTCCTCGCCTACCTGGACATGGTCTTCAGGCAGGAGAAGGTGTCCGAGAAGGACGACCTCTTCGTGGCCTACAACGAAAAGGCGATCAGGCTACCCCATTGAACGAAGGACCCTTCGATGGAGTTTATACTGAGCCCAGTCGAAGTGCTCCCTTCGGGAGCGCTTCCGTCAGTAATTGCCGGATCTTCGACAGGACAGGCAGGGCAAGCTCAGGACGATTGGTAAAAAAAATCAGACCACGGCTTTCCGCAGGCCATAAGTGAGCCGAAGGAAGCCGTGGCATCAGGAATTAACATCAAGTCGTAATCTCTCGCGCCGACACACCGGCATTTTGTGCTATTTGCAACAGCTTATAAGGCAGTTAGTCGGGCATGGCAATGCCCGTAATGAGCCCCAATGTCAATTTTGTAAAAATAATTTTAAAATGGTGTTGACACCATACGGGCTTTTGCTACTATTGCCCAAGTATCATTAGGAGGAAGTTTTGTCTCTGTAGTCCCTGGCTACGCTGATATTTTTTGGTAGAGCGAGGGATGAGGAGGGAATTTTTGTCACTATTTTATTTCTTGTGACGCTTGCCGAGGTAGCTCAGCAGGTAGAGCACGTCCATGGTAAGGATGAGGTCAGGGGTTCGACTCCCCTCCTCGGCTCCATGAGGTATATGAGTACGATTACGAGTAAAAGCAGGAGGAAGAGATGGCTAAGGCGAAGTTTGAGCGGACAAAGCCGCACGTGAACGTAGGCACGATAGGGCACGTGGATCACGGCAAGACGACTTTGACGAGCGCGCTCACGAAGTACCTGGCGAAGA
>JAVCDC010000081.1 GCA_030765135.1 Candidatus Tritonobacter lacicola
CAAGTAATTACCAATAACCAAGTAATCAATAACCAAACTGTTTGGGTATTGTAGTTTGAATATTGGGATTTGTTTGGTTATTGTAACTTGTATCTTGGTTATTATTTCACACATAGTCATCTCTGTGGTTTGATGCTACCCATATCGGGAGGGATAGACACATGAAGAGCTTTTGGGTGGATGTAAGGCCCTGGGACAAGGATATGGTGACGACCGCCCTTGAAAGCGGCGCCGATGCGGTGATCGTGCCCGAGGGGTGCAGCGATAAGGTCAGGGAGCTTGGTGTCATCTTAACTGTATCCGGGGACGGGGATATTGTTCTGGGAAAGGATGTTCTGGAGATAGAAATAAGCGGGAAAGCCGATGAGATGAAGGCGGCAGCCATCTCCAGGGAGAATAAAGTTATAGTTAAGACCTCGGACTGGACGATAATCCCGCTGGAAAACCTCGTGGCGCAGAGCGGGGGGATATTCGCGTACGTGAGAAGCGCCGAGGAGGCCCGAACGGCCCTCCAGGTCCTGGAGAAAGGCGTGGCGGGTGTTGTAGTCAGGACGGCGGATCCCGGCGAGATCAGGAAGGCGGCACGGTTTGTCAAGGGGAAGAGCACGGTCCTCGGGCTGGAGACCGCGAAGGTTGTAGAGATCAAGGTGCTCGGGATGGGCGACCGGGTCTGCGTGGATACCTGCACGGCGATGACCACGGGCGAGGGGATGCTGGTCGGTAACTCGAGCTCGGCGATGTTCCTCGTTCACTCCGAGAGCGTGGAGAACCCCTACGTGGAGGCCCGGCCCTTCCGTGTCAACGCCGGGGCCCTCCACGCCTACGTGCTCACGCCTTCTGGGAAGACGAAGTACCTCTCCGAGCTCAGGAGCGGTGACGACGTCCTCGTGACACGTTTCAGCGGCGAGTCACGGGCGGCGATTGTCGGGAGGGCCAAGGTGGAGCTGCGGCCCATGATGCTGGTGAGGGCCGTCTGCCGCAGGAAGGAGATCTCGCTCATTCTCCAGAACGCGGAGACGATTAGGCTTGTAAAGTCCGATGGGGAGCCGCTCTCCGTGGCAAAGCTCAAGGTGGGGGACGGGGTTTTATGTCATATCAGCGAGGGAGGCAGGCATTTCGGGATGAAGGTTGAGGAAACCATAACGGAAAGATAACACGGAAAGGTGCTCCACTATGAAGAGCAAGCCGGGCGGTCTGATAAGGTTTCTCGGGATAATAAACGTTATTCTGGGTGTTTGGGTTATGGTCAGGAATTACAGCTGGCTTACGGGGGGAAGCCTTTGGGAATGGGTTTTTATGCTCCGCGGGGAAGGGGGCGGTTTTTCCCTGCAGGAGCGCATCCTTGCATTCGTTCTGTCGCTGATAGTGGTTCCGCTCATTCCCCTTGCAAAAGTGATAACGGGAGGCGGCCTCCTTTTCGGCAAGAAATGGGCCTTCAGGGCGACTATCGTGGTGGTCCTTGTGGACTTTTTAATCAAGCTCTATTGCACACTGAACTTCGTTAATCTTGAGCCGGCTATCCCCTTCATGCCTTATCATGGAGGAAACACAGTGATAATAAGTATGCTGCCGATCTACATCATTGCGCTCTTCGATCTATTCATAATAGCCGTTATGACAAGAAAAGAGGTGCGGAGGTAGTTCGAACGGCGCCGGATAGCTCCGACGCGGTCTCGGTCAGACCCGGCCCCGGTTTTACCGGGGACGGGGGAGCCACATAAATTTGCGAGCGTAGCGAGCTAATTTAATTATGAAAAAGCTGGATAAGTTATGTGTCGTGGGACTGGGTCTTATCGGCGGCTCCATAGGGATGGCCGTCCGCAAGTTGCGCCTGGCCTTCAAGGTCTACGGCCTCGTACGGAGGGAGGAGTCCATAGAGGAGGCGCGGCGTTATAGCGTTGTTGACACCGCGACTCTGGATCCAAGGAAGGCTGTCGCCGGCTCGGAGATGGTTATAATAGCTACGCCGATAGGCGCCATGGAGAAGATTGCGGCGTCGATCAGGCCGTTTGTGGAGAAGGGCTGCATCGTGACCGATGTCGGGAGCAGCAAGCTGCGCATTGTCGGCATGCTGGAGAAGACCTTCCAGCCCCGCTCACGCTTCGTGGGGGGGCACCCCATGGCCGGGTCGGAACGGAAGGGGATGGGCGCGGCCCGGTGGGACCTGTTCGATGGGGCCCCGTGTATCCTGACACCCACCGGAAGGACGGACGAGGCAGCTCTTGAAAGGGTTCGCGAGCTCTGGGAGAACCTCGGCTCAAAGGTAAGCCTTCTCTCCCCGGAGATCCACGATCAAATTATAGCGGCCGTCAGCCACCTACCGCACGTCATGGCGGTCGCGCTTATGAACTACCTCGGAAGGAAGAGAAGGGATTTCTTCCGCTACTCCGGGAGCGGCCTTCGCGACCTTACCAGGATAGCAGCCGGCTCTCCCGATCTCTGGACCGACATCTGCATGTCCAACAGGGACGAACTGGCCAGGGCCATCGGTGGTTACGCGAAGTACCTGGCCGGACTGGAGGAGGCGCTGAGGCAAGGGGACGCCCGAAAATTCCGGCGGACACTGGCGAGGGGAAAGGAGCTCCGGGACGAACTATGATATGGTTTATGAGCTGAGCCGCATTATCTGCCGCCTCGTCTTTTTTTTCTGCTTCAGGTGGGAGGTATATGGCAGGGAGAATATCCTCGGCGCCAAGGGGGGCATCATAGCCGTCAATCACACGAGCTTCCTCGATCCCGCCCTGGTAGGAGTCCCTATCCCCGGGGGAATCTACTACATGGCGAAGAAAGAGCTCTTCGAGAACCGCCTCGCGGGATGGTACTTCCGGAAGCTACACGCCATACCGCTTGACCGCGATAAGCCGTCAATTACCATGCTGAAAAAACTGATCAATCTGGTCAGGGAGGGCAACCTGGTCCTCATGTTCCCCGAAGGTACAAGGTCTACCGACGGCAGTCTGGGCAAGGGGCGAGGAGGCGTGGGAATGCTGGCGGCCAAGTCACGGGCGACGATCTACCCCTGTTATATCATGGGGGCGGGCGACGCATTGCCCAAGGGGGGCGGATTTTTCCGCCCCGGAAAGATAAGGGTAACATTCGGCAGGCCAACCAGATATGATAAGCTCTATGACAGCACCCCGTCGAAACGAGCCTACGAGGAGATAAGCCGATCAATCATGGGTGAGATAGCAAAGCTGAAAAAGAGCATGCAGGATATGCTCGTTCCGGTTAAAGCCCGCAATGGCCAATCACGATAAGCCGGAGTTCGGCGGAGGCGGTTTCCTGAATTCGTTTATTTCAATTGACTCGAAAAAGGACCATTGATATATTATGACCACATAAAAAAAAGGGGGCGAAGTTTAATTGTCTAAAGAAGAAGATAAAGTTAATAATGAGAGTGTAAATCACGACCTGGCTGAAATCTCAAGCGAGGAGATGGCGCGTCTTTACGAAGAGACCCTGGCGGAGGCACGAGAAGGCAGCATTGTAAAAGGAATAATTATCGATATCAAGCACGATGAGGTTCTCATCGATATCGGCTATAAATCCGAGGGCGCGATCCCGGCTTACGAGTTCAAGGACATTTCCCGGTTCAAGGTCGGCGACGAAGTCGACGTCTATCTCGAAAGCAAGGAAGACCAGGAAGGCATGGTCGTCCTTTCGAAGTTCAAGGCAGAGAGACTCCAGAACTGGGAGAGGATCATCTCCAGTATCGAGCAGAACGCCATCGTAAAGGGACGCGTTGCGCGGCAGGTGAAGGGAGGCCTCATGGTGGATATAGGCGTTGAGGCCTTTCTCCCGGCGTCACACATCGCCCTGAAACACCCCAGGAATCTCGACTCGTTCATCGGGAGCACCTTCGATTTCAAAGTCCTGAAAGTCAACAGCGAACGGAAGAATATTGTTATTTCGAGGAGGGAAATCCTGGAGGAGGAGCGGGCAAAGGCCAAGGAAAAGCTGCTCGGCGAGACGAACGTCGGGGATATTATCCATGGAAAGGTGAAGAACATCACCGACTTCGGCGCATTTATAGACCTGGTAGGCCTGGACGGATTACTCCATATCACCGATATGACCTGGGGCCGGATAAGCCACCCCTCGGAGCTCTTCGCCGTCGGGGACGATGTGGATGTCATGGTATTGAGCATCGACCATGAGAGAAATCGGATTTCTCTCGGTCTCAAGCAGAAAACGCCCAACCCCTGGATAGACATATCGAGTAGATATCCGGTAGGGAGCAAGATCAAGGGACGCGTTGTGAATATCCTGCCGTACGGCGCCTTCGTCGAACTGGAAGAAGGAGTAGAGGGCCTCGTTCACATCTCGGAGATGTCGTGGACGAGGAAACTCAGAGACCCTTCCGATATACTCGCCATCGGCGATGTTGTTGAAGCTGTCGTTTTGAGCATAGACGAACAGAATGAAAAGATCTCACTCGGGCTCAAGCAGCTCGAGGCCAATCCATGGATGGCCGTAGCTGAGAAGTACCCGGTGGGCACGAAGATAAGGGGCAAGGTCAGGAATATAACGTCGTACGGCGCTTTCGTCGAAATTGAGGGCGGAATAGACGGGCTGATTCACCTGACTGACATGTCGTGGGGGCGTAAGATCTCCCATCCGTCCGAGGCGATGAAGAAGGGTGAAATTATCGAGGCGATAGTGGTCTCGGTGGACTCAGCGAATCAGAAAATCGCCCTGGGGCTGAAACAGCTCCAGCCCGACCCGTGGGACATGGTCCGGGAGAAGTACAGGGTCGGCGACGTAGTCACCGGCACGGTGAGCAAGATCACCGGCTTCGGGGCTTTCGTGGAGCTCGAGGCAGGGGTGGAGGGATTGCTCCATATATCTCAAGTATCAACGAAGCCTGTGAGGGACATACATAACCTCCTGGAAGAGGGGGCGAAGGTAACCGCCAGGATAATGAAGACAGACCCGAACGAGAGGCGGATCGCCCTGAGTGTACGGGAGTACCTCCGGACGAAAAAGAGCGAGGAAGAGCTGCAGAGGGAACGGGCTAACGGCCAGGAAATAGAAGAATAGAAGGCGCCGTAAACAGTGTTTTCGAAAGGCTGGAAATGCTCTCCCCCGGGAGGTATTTTCAGCCTTTTTCATAGCAGTTATATTTGGGGCACAAAAGAAAAGGTGACTCTATTATAGATTCGTAATCGTAATCGGTTATAGTATTTGCCGGGCAGGGGAGATTACGAGTAAGAGAAAAATAGAGTAGTCATTTACTGGATCTTGGTGTCGTAGTGACTTTGTGGCAAAACACCACCTTCGAAGGCGTTGACAAATGGATATGGAGAAGACATTAGGAGTAATCAAAAAGGGCTTGGTGCAGCTCGTGAGCGAGGAGGAGTTGAGCGAGAAACTGCGGGAGGAACGCCCCCTCAGGATCAAGCTGGGCGCGGACCCGAGCGCCCCGGATATTCACCTTGGGCACACGGTTGTCCTGAACAAGCTCAGGCGCTTCCAGGATCTGGGGCACGAGGTCGTATTTATCATCGGTGATTTCACTGCGCGGATAGGCGATCCGAGCGGCCGGTCAAAGACGAGAAAGCAGCTCTCGAAGGCAGAAGTTGAGAAGAACGCGGAGACGTACAAGGAGCAGGTTTTCAAGATTCTCGACCCGAATAAGACCGAAATCCGCTTCAATAGCGAGTGGCTGGATGAGCTGACCTTCGCCGACGTCGTCCGGCTGGCGTCGAAATCGACGGTGGCCCAGATGCTCCAGCGGGATGATTATGCGAAGCGTTACGCGGCCGGTGTTCCCATCTCTCTCCACGAGTTCCTCTACCCGCTTGCCCAGGGCTATGATTCCGTCTTTATCAAGGCCGACGTCGAGGTGGGGGGGACGGATCAGACCTTCAACCTCCTTCTGGCGCGTGAGATCCAGAGGGCGTACGGCCAGGAACCGCAGGTGATCCTGACAATGCCGCTTCTCGAGGGTACCGACGCGCGGGTAGTGGATGGTGAGCTCGTCGGCCGGAAGATGAGCAAGAGCCTTGGAAACGCCATAGGCATAAACGAGGACCCGAGGGAGATGTTCGGTAAGATAATGTCGATTTCAGACGAGCTCATGGTCCGCTACTACAAGCTCCTCTTCGAAAGGAGGCATGCTGTCATTGAAGATATTAAAGAAAAAGTATCGTTTGATGGAGAGCTTGGGGGCAAGCCTTTGATGGAATACAAAAAGGACCTTGCCTGTGAGATAGTGGAGAGGTTTCACAGCAAAGATAAGGCCTTGGATGCTTTGGAACATTTTACGAAAGTCGTTTCAAAGAAGATGGTGCCCGATGATATACCCATCACCATAGTCCCGAGTGGCTCTCTTCCTCTGGTAGATTTGATGCACAGGCACGGCCTCGTCAAGAGCAAGAGCGAGGGAGGAAGGCTTATTAGACAGTTCGCGGTGAAGATAGACGGTTACACGGTCTTAGAGGATCCTTCTGGAGTGGAGTTAAAACCACGTGAGACAAAAGTAATTACGGTCGATGAGTTAATTATACAACCCGGTGAGACCAAGGTCATTAAGGTGGGGAAAAGGAGATTCCTGAAAGTTCGCGGTAAGGCCTGAACAAAGGAAGAAGCTGCCTTAGTGGCAATTTTAGGGGCCCCTTAAAAAAAGTGAAATAATTGCAAAATAGATGTTGACAGCTCAGAGCCCCGGTGATATATTGTTTTTAAATTATGAAGATAGTGTGTCTGTACGGCCACTTTCGATGTTGACAAAGTATACATAGTATAAGAGGATAGAATCCGGGATGTTAAATGGGCATCTTAGGATGTCCGTTTTTGATTTTTGTAGTTTGTTCTTTGAAAATTGAATAGCGCATGGTCGAATGCTCTATTGTAGTGTATGGTTTCAATTAGAGAGTTTGATCCTGGCTCAGAACGAACGCTGGCGGCGTGGATTAGGCATGCAAGTCGAACGATCCCGAGCAATCGGGATAGTGGCGCAAGGGTGAGTAACGCGCGGGCAATTTGCCCTTTGGATGGGGATAACCCTGCGAAAGTAGGGCTAATACCGAATAACACCACTCGGTCGCATGGCCGGGGGGTCAAAGGTTCCGTTTAGGCGGTTCCGCCGGAGGAGAAGCCCACGCCCTATTAGCTAGTTGGTGAGGTAACGGCTCACCAAGGCTTTTGATGGGTAGCCGACCTGAGAGGGTGACCGGCCACACTGGGACTGAGACACTGCCCAGACTCCTACGGGAGGCTGCAGTCGAGAAGCTTCCGCAATGGGCGAAAGCCTGACGGAGCGACGCCGCGTGGAGGATGAAGGTCTTCGGATTGTAAACTCCTGTCACATGGGAAGAAAGCTCGTAGAGTTTACTCTTAGAGTGTGACGGTACCATGAGAGGAAGCCCTGGCTAACTCCGTGCCAGCAGCCGCGGTAATACGGGGAGGGCGAGCGTTGTTCGGATTTACTGGGCGTAAAGAGCGTGTAGGTGTCCATGTAAGTCGAGTGTGAAAGCCCCCCGCTCAACGGGGGAACTGCACTTGATACTGCAAGGATAGAGTTTAGGAGAGGAGAGCGGAATTCTCGGTGTAGCGGTGATATGCGTAGATATCGAGAAGAACACCTGTGGCGTAGGCGGCTCTCTAGCCTGTAACTGACACTGAGACGCGAAAGCTAGGGTAGCGAACGGGATTAGATACCCCGGTAGTCCTAGCCGTAAACGATGTGCACTTGGTGTTCGTCCGCGAGGAGGAGTGCCGAAGCTAACGCGTTAAGTGCACCGCCTGGGGAGTACGGCCGCAAGGCTGAAACTCAAAGGAATTGACGGGGGCCCGCACAAGCGGTGGAGCATGTGGCTCAATTCGATGCAACGCGAAGAACCTTACCGGGGTTTGACATGACGGTCGTATCCGGTGAAAGCCGGAGTCAGTTAGGCTGGACCGCCACAGGTGTTGCATGGCTGTCGTCAGCTCGTGCCGTGAGGTGTTGGGTTAAGTCCCGCAACGAGCGCAACCCCGACTTTTAGTTGCTAACTGGTTTCGATTTATCG
>JAVCDC010000095.1 GCA_030765135.1 Candidatus Tritonobacter lacicola
CCGAACTTCTCCCTAACAAGGCGAAGCGCGTCCTCCCTGCTGGATATCTGCCCCTCCAGCTGGGCTTCCTCGATCGCCCTGAGAATCGTGCCTAGGATGGGGCCCTTTTCGTATCCCATATTGAGGAGGTCATGTCCGTTGATAAGCGGCGGGGGAAGGACCTTCTCCTCCGGCATCGACTCACACCGCTCCTTGAGGTACAGCCAGTTTTCCAGGTTGCCGTGACTGGCCACGCAGTCCATCCGGTGAAGCTCCAGCTCGTCCTCGAAAGTCTCCCCGGCAATCAGCCTTCTCACCTTGGACTCCCTCATCTCCACCACGTGACGGAACCGCATGTGGTTGGCGACGCACCCCGTTACCTTCCTTGTCTCTTCGCCGCTGAACCTGAGACGCCGCATTATCACTCCGGTCATCTCCGCTCCCACGGCGTCGTGACGGTTGAATCGTATCCTGTCCTCCACGGTCATGGTCGGTGGCTTTCCCACGTCGTGCAGGAGCGTCGAGAAGGCAAGGATCGGGCCGGGATTGGAAAGCATGTCCATCATCATCTTCGTGTGCTCGAAGACGTCCCCCTCGGGGTGGAACTGCTCCGGCTGCGCGACCCCCTTCATCGCGGCGACCTCGGGCAGGATCTCCTCGAGGAGCCCGGACGCATCCAGGAGCTCCAGTCCCCTGCCGGGATGGGGCCCCGTAAACATCAACACCAGCTCGTTTCTTACCCTTTCAGCGCTGATAACATCTATTTCGGATGCCATCTCCTTCACGGCCTCCCAGGTACCCTTCTCGATGTCGAAGCCGAGGTTGGCGGCAAACCTCACTGCCCTCAATATCCTGAGCCTGTCCTCGCCGAATCTCTCCAGAGGGGCCCCGATGCACCTGATCAGCTTCGCCTTGATATCGTCCCGCCCCCCCACGAAGTCGATCACCTTTTCCTCCATGGGATTATAGAAGAGGCCGTTGATCGTGAAATCCCGCCTCTTAACATCTTCTTCCTCGTTATCGGTATAGACGACCGTGTCCGGATGCCGCCCGTCAGCGTAACCGGACTCTCTCCTGAAAGTAGCCACCTCGCACGGCCCGGTATCCCCGATGACCAGAACGACGCCGAACGAGGCGCCGACCTCCTTCGTTCTGGAGAAAATGGCCCGTATGTCATCCGGCAGGGCGCTCGTTGCAATATCGTACTCGCCGGGATCCTTCCCCAGCAGCTGGTCCCGCACGCACCCGCCGACAAAGTACGCCTTGTGGCCGTTCTCCGTGAGCTTCCTCACAACGGCCACCGCCCTGCTCCTTGCGCAAGTACTCTTCCTGTCCATGACTTTCCGTTTCCCGCTGAAAAGTTATTTCGCTTCCTTCTTCGAGACCTCTATCTTCCAGAGAACGACGTACGGAGACTGACCAATGATCTTTTCCAGGGAAGAGCCGCTGAAATCGGTGCTGCTGGTTATGCCCTCCTTGTCGGGCGCCTGGTGGATGGCGAAGGCCAACGGCACACCGTCCTCCATCGTGAATGCCCCGTCCCTGATGAAAAACGCGCTGGGCGGAATGCGGAGGAGGATGGGGCCGGTTGTGCTGCTGTCCGTAGCGAATGTCATCAGCTGCACCTCCCGGGCCTCTTTGAGGCCCAGGCGGCTCAGGTAATCCGCCGAGGTGAGATCAAGCAGGGCGTTGACCTTCTGGCCCTTGCCGTAGCCGATGCCGAAGGAGGTCCCCTTCTCCTCCTCCAAATTCTGGTTCTCGTATACCTCCGCCTTCAGCCTCAACCAGGAGTCATCCGGGACGCTGCACTCGAGCTTGATGCGCCTGATGTCCTGCGCCCTCAGGCCAATATCGTCCACGCGCTCCACCTTGAGCCCGTAGGGATCCAGGGGCGCATCCGGCTCCTTCCGGCAGCACGAGATCGCAAGCAGGGCAGGCAGAACAGCAATAACCGTCATTACAAATACCTTTCTCATCTCCCCTCCTCCTTATCTTTTAATTGAAAATTGAGTATTGAACATTGTTCATTTATCTTCTGTTCTCTGCGTCCTTCGCGCCTTTGCGGTTCATATTCATTTACCAGTTTCAAGTTTCCAATTTCAAGCATCCATCTTTAAAAACAATCGGCATACGCGAAGAGGGCGGCGCTGCCGCCCGTGTGAAGAAAAAGCACCTTCGACGATTCCGGGACCGCTCCCTTCTTCACCAAATCGATAAGGCCGGACATGGCTTTCGACGTGTAAACGGGATCGAGGAACACCCCCTCCACGCGGGAGAGTAGCCGTATGGCTTCGAGGCCCTCCTCCGTCGGTATGCCGTACCCCTCACCAATGTAGTCGTCATATATAACGAAACCTTCCTCCTCAGAAGACTCATGACCGAGGATAGCCGCCGCCTCCCTCATTATGCTCGATACCCTCTCCGGCAGGCCCGTCTTTATGGCGGCGACGTTAACGCCGACGGCTTTGAAACCGGTGCCGAAGACGCGGCTGCCAAGGGCGAGGCCGGCAAGCGTACCGCCCGAGCCGCAGGCCGAGAAGATATAGTCGAAGTCCCCTCCCTGCTTGATAATCTCCTCCACTGCGTAAACATAGCCGAGGGCGCCGGGGCCGTTGGAGCCGCCCAGGGGAATCGTGTACGGCTTTCCGCCCGAAGATTCGAGATCCTCCGCTATCTCCTCCATATTCCTTTGCAGCTCATCCGGCGAGCGGGCGTCCACGAAGCGGACATCGGCCCCCATGATTTTTTCGAGGAGGAGGTTGCCCGTAGACAGCTCATCCTCCCGCGGGGGACGCCCCAGCACAAGGACAGGCTTCATGCCGAGGAGGCGGGCGGCGGCCGCCGTCTGGCAGGCATGGTTGGACTGTGCCCCTCCGACCGTGAGGACCGTGTCGCAGCCCCTCGAGACCGCGTCGGCCATCAGGAACTCGAGCTTCCTTATCTTGTTCCCGCCGAAGCCGAGGCCCGATAGGTCGTCCCTCTTTATCCATATTTCCGCCCCACCCAGCTCCTTCGTGAGCCTCTCAAGCCTGTGCAGCGGCGTCGGGAAACACCCCAATTTAATTCTCTCTTGTCTTTCTTTAGGCATCGTTAGCTAAATTTCAACCTTCTCTTCATGCTTTATTGTCTTCTTGACGCATCATTCGTATCTCGTGAAGCGTATCTCGTATTTCGCATCTTTGCGGCTATATTCTTTACTTTCAACTTTCAACCGTCGTTAACTTCAGTGTCGTCAGTGATGTATTCTTTTTCTTCTTCGCTTCACGCTTCACGAGATATGCTTCACGTTTGTTATTAAGTTTCAAGCATCTCTTCTTTTTTTATCCAGCATTGAGAATCGAGTATCCAGCATCCCTTTTCCCTTTCAACTCATATAACTCATCGAACTTCTATTCTTTGCGTCCTCTGCGCCTTTGCGGTTCATATTTTTTTTCCGAGTTTCAAGTTTCAATTTTCTAGCATCTCCTCTCTTTAATCTTCTTATTGAACATTGCTTGTCCTGAGCGTAGCCGAAGGGAACATTCGTTTTTCTTCAACGCTTCTCCTATCTCCCCGAGGATTATCCTCTCCGCCTCATCAAGGGGCGACTCCAGCACAACTCCCGCCGCCGTGCTGTGGCCGCCGCCGCCGTGCTTCGTCGCGAGCAGACCCACGTCCACGTCGCCGAGGGCCCTCAGCCCCACCCTCGTCCTGCCACTGGCCACCTCGTAAAACAAGACGACGATCCTCACCCCCTCTATGGTAAGGGGATACCTCGTGTAGCTCTCCGTCTCGTAGGGCGTTATCTCGCCCGAGGCAATGAACTCTCGTGGGATCTTCATGACGGCCACGCGCCCGTCGAAGGCGCTCTCGACCCGCGTAAGAGCGCTCCCCACCTTCCTGATGTGTTCCCAGCTGTCCCTCATGTAGACCTTCTCATAGATGGAGGCCGGGTCCAGGCCCGCCTCCAGGAGGTCCCCCACGATCCTGTGAGTCGTGGCATTGGTGCCGAGGAAGTTGAATGAGACAGTGTCGGTGTGGAGCGCCACGTAAAGGGGCAGCGCGATCTCCTTCCCGACCCTTTCGCCTGATTCCCTGATGAGACCGTAGATCAGCTCGGCCGTGGAGCACGCGGCGGTCGAGACTATCTTGAGGTCCGCCTCAACGTCGTTTCTCTCGTGATGGTCTATGACGATTTTATAAACGGGAAGCGCATCCACGACCTCCGCCATGCGTCCAAGCCGGTCGGGGCTGCCGGTATCAAGTATAAAAACGGCAGCCCAATCGCCTCTCTCGAAAGGGTGCGAAAGAACCTCTATCTCTCCGTCACGCGCCATGAAGGCAAAGTTGGATGGGACCTCGTCGGGGTTAACGATCGAGACCGACTTCCCGCGCCCCCTGAGGAACCGCGACAGGGCCAGCTCTGAGCCTATGGCGTCTCCATCCGGCAGGATATGCGTGGTAAGGAGAAACCTCTTGCCGCCTTCTATCTTCTTTTTCAGCTCTTCCCACATCTATTCCTCTCCGTCCTTTTTAAGAGTATTTAAAATTATATCAAAGGGGTCAAGGATACGTTTTAGAGCTAAAACAGGTTATTCAGAGAAAACTTGTGGTGAGCACTCAATTATTGACGGAAGCGCAATCGAAGGGAGCATAGTCGAAGAGCTCAGCATAAACTCAGTCGAATCCATTATCCAGCACGCCTTCATTCAAAAACGTATCTAGATTATAATTGAAGGGATCAGCTTTTTTATGAATTGAAATATAAAAGATAAATTTAGCATACAAAGGTAAATAATGGCATAGCAATGAAATTAAGCGGAGAAAGTAGTAAAAGTAAACGCGTTTGCTAAAAGCCGGCAATGAATAGATCTTTGCCAACTCTTTTGGAGAAACAAATATTCTTTGGAAAATGTAAGATATTTTCTTCGAAAAGTTTATATCGCAACAGAACTTTTCCGGGTGATATATCTTCTCTTTTGTGAATCTCGCAACTTTCAGCGAGAGAATACGCTTTTTTGCTTCCTTAGCTATTTTTTCGTTAAAAGGATTGGGTTTGAGATTGTGCAAAAGCTTCTCTGGTACGTTCGCCCCAATGAGCTCCTTAGAGAGACGCAATGCAAGATATAGAAATCTATCAACCTTCCATTCATGCGCTCGAACTTGAAGATCCTCCCAAACAACCTTACCGCTATAATAATTAATAGCTGCCGCAATATCACAGAATGGTCTTAACCCATGAAACATTAATTTATCGTTAAAGCAAGTATGCAGAGAAATATGCAGAAGCAAATCCTCTGGAGAGAGAACTAAAACATCGATCCCGTTGAACTCCTCCTTTTTTGCTCTTCGCCACAGGCCCTCTACATCTATACTGAACGGCCAGTGCGGTGCTTTTATTGTCCAGTGTATTTCTAAAAGCTTTATTCCTTTTTGATGTCTGAAAGGATATAAATGATGATGAAAGGTTTTATATCTCTCTATAAGATCGCTCCTTCCCTTAGTATCCCTCTTTACATCGAAAAAATTATAAGCAGCTTGACTCAACTCGGGGTGTTCATAGCCCATCTTAATTAACAATTCTTCAGCTATATTTAGATCCTCTTTTTTAATCAAGATATCTATATCAACCATAGGCCTGATTCCAATATCTTGATATATAAATTGAGCAAAATGAACTCCTTTGAGAAGAATGACCTTTATTGCTGCATCTTTAAAAGCTTCAAGCACCTTAGTTAAACCTTTGAAATTCGCTTCATTAATAATGAACTTTTTCAAATACGCCATTTTAATTTTTTCAAAAAAGCCTTGCGACATTCTTGAAGATTGATAGAGAAAGGGTCGCTTCCTTATGACTTTATACAGTAAAGGTGTAACTCCCCACTGTATCGACCTTTCATATACCACGTTCCAGTCTATTGTTGAAATGCAGTCATTTGCAAAATCGCCATCATTCTCTCTGCAGAATTCCGAGCGAAGGCACTTGATAATAAAGATATCTTCCTCCCTTAATTTCAGGGGGAGAAAGGGCCTGGATTTAATGGGCTTTATCATTGTTTACCCTGAAGAGGGGACTACCCGGCATATGATTAAAAGCATACTAATTCATCAACGGTACGGCTCGGCCTGCATCTCAAACATCCGGGCGTACAGGCCTCCCCTGTTAATAAGCTCTCTGTGGCTCCCTCTTTCGGTTATTCTTCCATTTTCGAGCACGTAAATGGAGTCGGCCATGCGGACGGTCGAAAAGCGGTGGCTTATGATAATGGCGGCTCTGTCCTTGACCAATTGGCGGGATCTCTTGAAGAGATCGTACTCTGCCTGAGCATCGAGCGCGCTCGTCGGTTCGTCGAGCACTATTATCTGTGAATCGCAGATGAAGATGCGGGCCAGGGCTATCTTCTGCCACTCGCCCGTGCTGAGCTCCTCCCCGTCTTCGAACCACTTTCCCAGTGTGGTTTCGTAGCCCTGGGGGAGTCCCTTGATGACATCCTCGGCTCCCGCATCCCGCGCCGCGGCGGCGATCCGCTCATCGTCGGGCGACAGGTCGAGGTTGCCGAACCAGATATTTTCCCGGGCGGTCAGGTGGTACTGCGCGTAGTCCTGAAAGATAACGCTGATCTCCCTCCTGAGCGCCGTCGTCTCGAGCTGGCGCAGGTCAATGCCATCGATGGTGATGCCCCCCTCCGTCGGGTCGTAAAGCCGGCACAGGAGCTTGACCAGGGTCGTTTTGCCTGAGCCGTTCTCGCCCACCAGCGCCACCACCTCCCCCGGCCGTATGGTCAGGGAGACGTCCTCGAGAACCTTCCTGGTGCCTGCCGGGTATCGAAAGCCGACGTGGTCGAAGACGATGCCGGTCTTCATGGGCCGGGGCAGGGGCCGGGGATGGGGCGGCTCGACGACTTTTTGCTTCAGGTCGAGGAACTCGTAGAGGCTGGAGAGAAAGAGGTTGTCCTCGTAGAGGCCGGCCAGGCCGCCCAGCATCTGCCGGAGATACCCCTGCCCGCGGTTAAACGCCTGGTAGTACATGACCAGGTCGCCCAGGGTGATGGACCCCTGCACCGTCCGGTAGGCGATGAACGCGTACGAGCCGAATACCGCGACGGTTGTGCTGGCCTGCGTCACCAGCTCGGCGACGGAGCGCCTGGTGGCGATAGTGAGCTTCTCCCGCCGGAGCTGCTTGCGCAGCTCGCGGAACCGGCGCATGAATAGGGGCCCCAGGTCAAAGAGCCGTATCTCCTTGGCGTGCATGTCCCTCGTGAGCATCCAGCTGAAGTACCAGGCCCGCCGCTCCGCCGATGTCCGCTCCCGCTGCCAGCGGTACAGCTTGCCGGAGTATCGCAGGCGCACGAGGACGCCGGGGACGGCAGCGGCGAACATGATCGCCGCGATGAACCAGTGGAAGGAGATCAGCAAGCCGGCCATCGCCAGCAGCGAGATCCCGCTCTGGCCGACTTGTACAAGACCATTCACGATACGGGTGGGTCGGTTGGGGGCCTCCCGCTGCGCGCGGTGAAGCGTATCGTAATACTGCGAGTTCTCATAGTACTCGAGGTCGACCTCGATGGACTTTGCGTGAAGAATGTCCTGCATGTGATCGGTCACCACCTGGGCCTGCGCCTCGCGGACGAGCCCGGCGATTGAGCGGCAGAGGGCGCTGAGGAGTGCCACTGCGGCCATGAGGCCGATGAAGAGCGCCACCTGGCCGAAGGCAACCCTTTTGTCAGTATCTCCCAGGCCGGTGGCCACCGCGTCCACCACCAGCTTCATGAGGTAGAGCGACAGCAGCGGCAGCGTGCCTTGTACCACGATGAGGATAACGCTTGCCACTGTCCATCCCGACCCGCTCTTCCAGACAAAACGGAACGCGCGCCTGAGGCGCAGTACGTTCTGTATTTTAAATCGCTCTTTTTCGTCTGTGTGCATGGGTAAAGTCTGTTATGCGGGCCCGGGCCGCTGCTGCCGGGGGTCAATCTATACTATGCGGCGTTTGCAGGAGTGGATTCTGCCGATGAGCCGGGAGAACCTCAGGGCTGGAGAATATCCTTCCGTTTTGAGCAACTGTGCGATGGCGGCAAGCCGGCTCGCCGCCCTCCACCGGAGTGACTCCATATCGATATAATCGGCTCCGGCCCCGGGGCGTACTCTCTCTATGGCGCAAACCTTGCCCAGGATGTCGCTATCCCGAACCGGCTTATCGTAGCCTGCCAGCGCGTCCCCCTTGGTGACAAAGGAGAACGAGCCCGTAAGCAGCCTGGTTTTCTTGATGATGCGGTGTATCTTCGGTGTTCCCGCAGGGTGCATAAAGAGTATCAGGTCGCCCCTTCTCAGGGAGGCGCCCGGCACATTCCGTATGGTCACGATTTCTCCGCCCCGCAGAAACGGCGCCATGCTCCTGCCGGTCACCCTCACGCGGAGGCTCACTCCTCTCCCGAGGATATCCTTGAAGAGGCCGATGATCTCGGGGCCCGGTGTGACGGGAGGGGGCTGGTGCGAATCGCGGCGCATTGTGTCAGCTTGATATGAAATTCGCAACGACATCTGCGACCTCCAAACTCGGCTTAAAGCGGAGTTCATAAGCTGGGACGTTGGAGACTAAATTCTCCATGAAGGTGAGGTTTTTTTCAACTATCTCGCGGTCATACCATGGGATTGACGTCACGGGCATAAGCCTCTCCAGCGCTTCTCTCCGGTCGATCGCGGTTATCCGGTTGGCCTGCCCGGGAAGCATGAAGAAGATGCCGCGCAACGGCACGTGCGCGTTGCGCGCGATTCCCGCGTCGCCGGGCCAAGGGGTCCCGAACACGTTGAACGTGGCCCCGCTGTTCCGCACGATGACGCGGTCATCGCTGAGAATACAAAAATCACTCCGGGATATGAACTGCTGGCAGATGGTGCTTTTTCCCGCTCCCGACGGCCCCGGGAAGATACAGCCCCGTCCATCGATATCGACACCCGCGGCATGGATAAGCGCCCCTCCTCTGGGGGCCAGAACATACATAAGCAGAATTTGATCCAGTGGATAGCAGACGGGGTTGGAGATCGCTGTAACACCATCTCTTACCTGTGTGAGTTCCTCCCCGCAATATACGGTCACCCGCGAAAAGTCGCGGTTAGCCCGCGCCAGCCAGAAGGGCATCGGCCGGAAGCCCGCGGAATCAAACGCTATGACGTACTCATCGCCGTCCGTGAACATTTCCCATGACCTGCCGCTGTCGAATATCTGTGTGAGGGTGCGGAGGTCGGGGGCGTCCGGCCCCAGCGGGAGGATCGCTACGCGGATATCGGGCCGGCCTTTGTTCGATCTGCTGAAGAAGGGGTCGTAGGAGGGATTATCCTTTTGGAGGAGAAGCGGGTAACGGGAGCTGACGGCTACATGTACATCCCCGATTTCTATATTGATTGGAGTCGGCATGCACTCCTTGTTTTTTCGCGATGCCTATGAGCCTTCCTGGTCACAGGCGGTAATTGTGCAGATGGCCATATCCGGGACGGTGGCAGACGTGCCTTCCAGCTTACACCCTATGCCCAGCACCTCTTCCGCCGCCAGGTCTATTTCCCGCAGTAGTGGCTTTTCGTAGGGCAGCCTGTCTTCCACTTTCTTCTTACTGGATTTCATCGTTATCTCCTTTTAAGCTCTACTCTATAGTGTACCTTTCATCTCGTAGGCTGTCACCTTCAATTTGCCGCTGCCGATGCATTTTGAATAGCCTCGAAGCGAAGCTTTCCCATTTCGCAAAGGTACTCGGAACGCAGCGTTTCAGAGCCGTTTTCCATCTGAAAGAACGCCGGGCAGAGGCCGCAGAGGACTTTTCTCTCACACCAGTTGCACTCATAGGCGGCATCGGCCTTCTTTTCCCTGATGCGGGGGATGACCTCGCGCCAGCCCCTTACGAAGTCTCCGCCCGAGAGCTGATAGCTGAAATGGGTTACCATCGAGCAGGGCTGGAGATTGCCGTACGGGTCGACGTGGAAATGTGTGAGACCCGCGCCGCATGTGTACAGCCTGTCCGTGGCGGGAAGGTCTTTTCTCTTTCCGTAGTACGTGGCCCATTTTCTCAGCCGGTCCTCGTCAGCGGTTTCCTTGGCAACGGCCTCCTCCGGCGGGATGCGGAGGGAGAGGGGACTTCTGTCACCGTCCAGCCGGGGAAAGATAGCGGAGTCGAACCGGAATCTGACGCCCAGATGCTTCGCCATGCGTTCTATCTCGAAGAATTCATGGCTATTGGAGGTCATGAGTACGGATTTCAGCCTCAGGTTTATCCCGTGGGCCAGAAGCAGGTGGATGCCCCGCAGGCATTTTTCATGCGACCCCGTTATGCCCGTGACCTTTTCGTAGGTGGCGGCGGTCGCCCCGTACAGGCTGATCTCGACCGACCGCGGGGGGAGTTCATCGAAGAGCTCCACCACCTCGTCCGTGATCAGGGTCCCGTTGGTGAAGATGGTAAGGAGGAGTCCGCGCGACTTCGCGTGGCGGTAAATATCGGCGAAGTCTTCCCTCAGGAGAGGCTCACCCCCCGTCAGGAGAAGGAAAAGGCAGCCCGCTTCAGTAATTTCATCGATGAGCGATAGCCATTGGCCTGTCCTGAGTTCTTTCTTGCGAATTGTCTCACTGCTCATGTTCGTCGCAAGATAACAGTGGAGGCAACTCAGGTTACACCGGTGCGTAAGAGCCAACCCGCCGGATAGTGGCACTCGCTGCTTCTTTACTTTTTGAGAAAACTGTCGCAGGTACTCACTATTAGTGAGTCCTGTTGTCCGGATGCATTCCATGACGGGATTATCCCTGGATTAAGTTCGCTTCACGGAGCCGATCAATGAATTCTGTTAGGTCTGACTCCGCCTCTTCTTTTCCCACATTAAAACGTGAAGCGATACCGTCGCGGATTTCTTCAAACGTGTGCTCCCCATCAAGTTGCTGCCAGATATATTCTGCAACCGGGTTGAGAGCGAAGATGCTCTGCATATCGGCCAACTTATCCCGGATGGGGACGAGGAGAGCCTCGCCAGCGATTTCTCGGAAAATAACCTGCTCGTTCTTTTTAAATACCTTTTTCCACATATCATTGCTCGCTTTTATTGTCTGTTTCACGTGCATATAGTCGCTTCTTTAATAAATATATTTGGCTCTCTCACGATCTGCATGGGTAAATAATACTGATTAAAGCCTCGTTCCCAATAATCGCCTCAATCACAATTACCATGCAGCCAATTTATTGCCAGCCGTACGAGCGAGCGGGGCTGTAGCC
>JAVCDC010000137.1 GCA_030765135.1 Candidatus Tritonobacter lacicola
CCATATTCGTTAAAAAGAATTAAAAACGGAACCACGGATTAAGCGGATTAGACGGATTAAAAACATGCTCAATTGTTATGATAACCTCACAATCTGCAATTGCTTTCAGGGCACCGTGTTGTTAATCCGTTTAATCCGCGGACAAATTGTTTTGTTGTCTTTCATGTCTTTCTTTCTTCTTCCAAATTTCCAGTTTCAAGTTTCACGCTTTGGTTATTGGTCATTGGTTATTCGTCTTTTTCTCTCTGCCTTACGGCAGTAAAGGGTGGTCGCATTGGCGTCCTCCACCATAAGGCTCACTATCCTTCCGGCGTCGGCACTTTCGCCGGGAAAGACCGCCACCCTGTTCCCTCTCGTCCTGCCGATGAGCATCGAGGGGTCCTTCGGGCTCTCGCCCTCGGCCAGGACCTCCACACTTCTTCCTATAAGCGCGCGGTTCTTTTTCCTGCTGATCCCCATCTGGAGGTCGATCAGTTTGCGAAGACGCTCCTTCTTCAGGCCCATGGGCACGGTGTCCTCCATCCCCGCAGCCGCCGTGTGCGGCCTCTCCGAGTACTTAAAGATGTAGGCGCCGTCGAACAGGATCTCCTCCATAAGGCTCACGGTGTCGTCGAATTCCCTGGCGGTCTCTCCCGGGAAGCCGGCTATTATGTCGGTGGTTACCGCTATCCCGGGAACCTCTTCCCGGAGCTTCTCCACAATCTCCGCGTATCTCTCCCCCGTGTAATTCCTGTTCATCCTCCTCAGTACCGTGTTTGATCCCGACTGGACGGGCAGGTGGATATGCTCACAGACCTTCTCCATGCGGGATATTGCGCCCGGCAGCCCGCCGCTGACGTCCTTCGGGTGCGAGGTCACGAACCTGATTCTCGACAGGCCGGTGATACCGTTTACCATTTTTAGGAGGCGCACAAAATCACAAAGATCCCCATCTTCCGATGCACCGCCCCTGTACGAGTTCACGTTCTGTCCGAGAAGGGTGATCTCCCTGTATCCCCTCCCCGCCAGGCCCTCGACCTCGTGGACGATATCGCCGGGCCGGCGGCTCACCTCGCGGCCCCTCACGTACGGGACGATGCAGTATGAACAGAAGTTGTCGCAGCCCCTCATGATGGAGACCCACGCCTTCACCCTGCTTTTGCGGATTCCCCGCCGTAGCGGGGCCTGGTGAGGATGGTCATCCGAGACATCCACGACCTTTGCCCCGGTTTCAAGCGACTCTTCTATCATCGCCGGAAGATACGGAATCCTGTGCGTGCCGCAGACGACGTCCAGCCCCGGCAGCGCCCTCAACAGCCGCCCGCCGTGGGCCTGTGCCATGCACCCGCAGAGGGCGATAAGGGGCTTGCCCCCGGAGCCTTTCTTCAGAGAAAGGAGATTGACCTTCCCCCTGACGCGGTCCTCTGCGTGCTCCCTGACGCTGCAGGTGTTCAGGATGTATATGTCCGCCCTCTCGCCGTCATCCACCATCTCGCAGCCGTGCTGAACCAGAAGCCCGGCGATGACCTCGCTGTCGCGCTCGTTCATCTGGCAGCCATAGGTTCGGATGTATGCTTTTAGTTTAGCGGTCTTGCTCATGCGTGCCCGAAACCCGCATTGATAGAATAAAGGTCCCTAAGAGAGTCCATATTGCGATCACCATGTACTTCCACAATCTCCTGCCGGCTATACCCGTCCGCTTCAATATGTTCGCGACTTCGGTGTGCCCCCGCGCCCTCGCCAGGAGTTGTGCCGTCACGCCGGCATCATAAAGGGCGGTTTCGCCGGCCTCGGCGCTTGCATCAGCCCCGCTCTCCAGCAACAGCTTCACAACTTCCGCGCGCCCCTTTCCGGCTGCGTGCATTAAAGGCGTCATTCCATGCGCATCCCTATCATTTATATTCGCCCCCTGCTCTATCAGCAGCTTCACCTTCGCCGTGTCGCCGTCCTGAGCTGCCCTCATTAAATCAGTCGCGCAGGCAGGCTCGGTGAAGCCCGCGACTGCGGCAGACGCTATAAACAATGCCGTCGCAAGTGCGCCTTTCACACCCGCTCCCGATCCCCTGGATGAAGCGGACGTTTCAATTCTTTCTCCGCTGATCCGAATCCGCCGCCAACCGCACGACCGTATTATACCGCTGTAAAATATCGAGGGCTTCCTCTTGCTCTTCTCCGGGAAGACGCTCCATCCCCTTCATCAAGAGCCCATCCAGCTCCCTCCTGTCCGACTCCATTAAAGAACCCGGGTGTTTCGCACCCAATTCGTGCATCCTCCGCCTCTCCCATTCCGGCAGCGTCGAGGCGCCTTTCCGCGCAAGGTAGCGCAGCCGCCCTATCTCCCCGGGCAGGAGATAAACCCGGTCTTCTGCCGTCTGCGCTATGTCCGGTATCTGCCAGGCCGAACGGGCTCCGTTTATAACGATAAGGTTATTCGCCAAGATAACCACAACAATCGCGGACATCAGCGGAACACCGGACCGCCGCTGCCTCCAGGCGCCGACGATCCCGGGGATGGTAAGGAGCAGGAAAGGAAAGACCACCGGGCTGCTGAAGTTCAGGCGCCCCGCCGACCAGGGAGAGTAAAAAGCGTGGAAGGCCGTATAAATGGCCAGCCAGCACGCGAGGGCCTGAAGACACGGGCTTGACCGAATACACCCTGCGATACGTACCAGCGCCCCGAAAACGAGCACGATGAACAACGCCAAAAAAAATAAAGCGAAAGCAAGATGGACGGCATTAACCGTTGCGGAGCTTTCAGTCATGGAACTCCGGTAAAATGGTGATATCGATTCGACAAAGAAAGTCGACAGAACACCGGCTGAGGAAACGGGAAACGATACCCCCTCGACGAAGACCGATCTTTCCACCCCTCCCAATCCCCGTATCCATTCATACATCGAATGGACGCTAAAGCTACTGTAACCTGAAACAGCGCTATACACCTGATAGGCTGCCGCGATAGGGCACAGTGTCCCGAGTGTCACGAAGAAGGCGGCCCTTATTCGTCGAAGCCGGCTCATTCCGGGCGTGCCGGCAATAAGATACAGCGGCACGAGAAGCAAGAAAAGGGACCGCAGGTCGAGGAGGGAGCTGAAGCATATGAGGGCGGCCACGCCGCACAACCAATAACGATCCCGCTTACTGTTTTCAGCCAGCGCCAGGCATAAGAAAAGATTAACGGAGAACGTCGTCAGCGCGTAGCTTTCCGGGACGCTGGCAAAGACCCACACCGAGTACGTGAAAGCGTAGAAAGCGGCAGCGGCGGCGGCCCGCCTTCTCCCTTTCAGCACCCTGAAAAAAAGATAATAGGCAAGGACCACGGAGGTTGCGCCGCACAGGGCGCCCGGGAAGGCCAGCGCCGCGGCGTCATGGTTGATCCCGAGACGGAGCCTCGCCCGGTTCGCGAGCAGGTAGAGCGGCCTGCCGAGGGGGTAGTAGAGCAGGTGCTTGCGCATATCCTCCTCGTTCGGCCTGCCTCTCAGGGCCGCGGCATATTCCGGGATGTCGGCAATCGCCAACCCGGCCTCAGGGAACAGGAAGAGCCGGGGCGTGCAGAGAAACGTCGTCTGATAAACGAGAAATGAGGCGAGCCACAGAGCGGCCGGGATGCCGACGGCCCACACGCCATTACGCCTGGGCTTCACAATAACCCGTAATCATGCCGGCAGGTATTTTTCTACCTCTTGGAGGAGCCTGTCGGCGGTAAACGGCTTGTGGAGAAAGGAGAACGGGCCGAGATGGGCGATACCCTTGCAGATTTCCTTGTCCAGGACGGTTGTAAGAATAACAGGGATCCTGGAGGAAAGCTGCTTCCGGAGACGCCATATAAAACCGATCCCGTTAAACCCGTGGCCATCCATCAAAATGTCCAGGATTATCAGGTCGTATCCGGTACTGCGCACGTCATCGATGGCCTCGACGGCGCTGGTGTGAAAGCGGAGCAGCAACTTATCCGTGTCGAGAACTACTTTGTAGAACTCGTGAAAATCCCTGTTATCCTCGACTATGAGAACTCTCTTCATGAACCCGCCCGCGCTTTGCCGACACTATTTTTAACAGGTATCCTGACTGTAACGGTCCCCGGCCGGATATCGATCTTCCCCCCGGCGCGATCGATAATGCTCCAGCAGGCGGAAAGCTCTCCTCCGGCGCCGAGACCCCGCACCAGGGAGCGAAGACGCTTGCTGAAATCGTTTCTTATCTTCTTCCCTTTTCCTGTATTGCCTAATGTTACGGCGATAAAGCTTCCGCTTTCCCTGGCTCTGACGGCCAACTCCCCTCCCTCACAGCAGAGTAATACGCTCCTGACGATGCGATTGAAAACCCTCTTGATATCCGGCCGGACAAGGGAAGGATGAGGTAGCTTCCCGTTGACAACCAGCGAATACCTCATGCCCATGGATTCGATGATTTCCCGGTTTTCCTTCAATACCTCCCTGAGCAGCGCCTCGATCGAGAACCTTCTCCTCCCGCCTTTCGCCCCGCCGGAGGACGCCACTATATTTTCCACAAATAGCAGCTGCCGGTCAAGGTTGCGATTAATGATGGACCGTGCGGCTTCGACCCTTGCGCTGTCGCCCCTCGAGCAGGCTGCGCAGAGCATTTCGACGGCCATCTTCGCCGTCGCCAGCGGGGTCCTCAATTGATGGACGAGGTAATGCTCTATTTCCACTTCGACTACTGCCCTGGCGGCGTCATCGAACGAATTTTTTTTGTTCCGCTTTTTCACTGTTTACGAAAGATGCCGGGCTCCCCGCCCCGAGTTCGCGCCCTTAACGCGTCAAAATCACTATTTATTTCCTTCCCGGAAAGGCGATTCCATCTCCCTTTCAATGCCGGCCGCTTTAGCGGGATCGTCCCCGTACGCCTCCCGTGCCCGGAGATAATACCCTTTCGCTTCAGCCGGCCGGCCCGCGCGGCGAAGCAGCCTCGCGTAATTCAGAAGGGCCTCCCCGAAATCCGGTTTCAGCTTTATCGCCTCGGCCAGCTCGTCGCCGGCGGCAGCGTGCTCTCCCCTTTCGCCGAGGATTACGCCCATCAGGTTGCGGGAAAGATAGTCCGATGGATCCTTTTCCACGGCCAGCTTGAGATATTCAAGCGCCGGCCCGTAGTCGCCTAGGGCGGAACAGGACTTGCCGAGGTTGCGGTAAACCACGCCCTCATCCGGCGAGAAGGCGACAGCCTCCCTGTAACAGGCTATCGCGCGCTCGTGGCTGCCCCTCATCGCAGAGAGCATGCCGAGGTTGTTATAAGCCAGGAAGTCATCCGGCGCCAGCTGCTTCGCCGCCTCGAACTGCTCACCGGCGGCGCCGAGCTTGCCCATCGTCGCGTAGAAAACGCCGAGGTTGTTCCGGTAGGTCGCGTTCCTCGGGTCTATCTGGATGGCGATAATGTATTCCGCCGCCGCCTGGCCCCATTGCCTTGTCCTCTCGTAAAGCTGCCCGAGGCCTGCGTGGGCCCCCGCAGTATCGTAGTCGGCCATGATGGCCTTCTTGAAACTCCACTCCGCGGCACGGTTATCCCCGGCTTGCAGCTGCTCCATGCCCTCTCTCGTCCACCTTTCGGCGTCGCCCCCGCGGGCGACCCTCTTGATAACTTCCTCACGCTCATCGTCCGTCATCCTCGGGCGCGGCTCATCTTTCCCGGCAAGGCAATAGACCCTTCCGCCGAGATCGGCGAAGACAATGCTCCCGCCGCTCCTGTACGGAGACGACCTGATCGCCTCCTTTGCCTGGTACTTCCAGACCAGCAGCCCGCTATCGGCAGAGAGGCAGTAGAGGAATTTGTCCATGCTCCCGAAAACGATCCTCTCATCCGAGACCGAGGGGGATGAAACTATACTGCCATTCGCCCTGTACTTCCACAGCACCCTGCCGGTTGAGGCGTCGAAACAGTACATGTTCCCGTCAGTTCCGCCACCGTAAACCCGGCCGCCGCCCGCCGCCAGGCTCGAGGCTATCTCACCGCTCGTGAACTGCCTCCACAGGATCTTTCCCGTCTCCGCATCGATACAGAAAAGCTTCTTCTTCGATGATGGAACGCATATCCCGGCCTCGCACAGCACGGGCGCGCACGTTACCTCGCCCCCAAGCCTCTTCTTCCATATCCTCCGCCCGTCTTCCGCTGCAATGCAGTAAAGATGGCCGTCGTCCGAACCGAAGTAGAGGCGCCCCGGGCGAACGGCCGGGGAGGAGGAGACGACGCCGCGGCTCCTGAACCTCCACACGTCCTTGCCGTCAGCCAGGGAAACGGCGCATAATGAATGATCGCGGAGCCCGTAGAGGAGCCGCCCGACCGAGACGGCCGGGGAGGCCGTGCAGAACTCTCGTATAACACGGAACCAGTGCTCCTCTCCGCTTGAGAGGTCGAGGCAGGATATCCGTCCTTTCTCCTGCGTGTCGTAATCTACAACCCACCGGTCGGGAAGCGCTGTGAGAGACCTCTCCATGATAAATATACTCGCCACGGAATAGATCTTTCGGTCCAGCACGGCGGGTGTCGCCACGATAGGATATGGCGCACGGCGCTTCCATGCCAGCGAGCCGTCCTCCATCTTCAGGCAGTAAAGCTCGCCCTCATACGTACCTATGATTAAGGAGCCGCCTGCGATGACGGGGGAGGAAACCACAGGCCCCTTCGCCTCGTACTCCCAGAGAAGCTCGACCTCCTCCGGGATGGGGCCGGTGCCGCCGGTCCTCTCAGCATTCCCCCGGAACATTACGGTAACAGGGGCACGATCCTCTTCCGCCCCCGGGCTTCCGGCCAGGGAGGCGGCGATGACCAGGACAGCAGCTATGGCTAACTTTCCACTCACACCGGGGCTCTTCCCGCGCAGAGCAGGAGAGCAGCCGTTTGATTGACGCACTTCAGCCGCTCCCCTGCGATCAAAGATGTTCAACGTCGTGAAACCGGGCGAGTTCCGATCAGACTCCCGGAGAACTTTCGATCCTCTCTATCAGGTCCCTGTTCTCGGTCAGGAATTTCATCATCTTGGCGTTCTTATTCACCAGGAGGTTGAGCTTTTCGATTATCTCCGCTTGCTGCTTCGATATAGCCTCCCGCTGGAGGGCCATGTTCTGGAGACTGACCACCGTGCCGGAGAGGGTCCTTATATACCCCGCCTTCGCCTCGGAGATCGCCGCGTTCACCTCGACCGGTTTCCATGAAGGGTCTTTCAGCCGGACCTGTTTGAACGCGATGAGCGCCTCCCCGTACTTCTCCAGGGCGGTCGCCTCGCCCCCGGCCTGTGCGGCCCTCTTCGCGTCTCCCAGGAGCCTCTCCGCCTTGCCGTACATCTGTTCGGGCTTTGCCTCCTGGCCGTAAAGAGGGGCGGCGCACAGCGCCAGTGACACGATCATTAAAAAAACTGAAAATAAGGCAGTGTTTCTCATTATTTCCTCCTGTGCAGTTGAATTACTGTTCGTCTATGTGGGTGAGGGGATCATAGCCACCGTCGATCTCATCCCTGTCGTTTCCCCCGCATCCGTACCTGTCGCGGATCTCGGCGTCGTCGCCGTCCGTGTCGGGGTTGTGGGGATCGGTCCCGTACCTGTACTCATCTCCGTCGAGAAGCCCTTCACTGTCGCAATCGGGGTTTAGCGGGTCTGTCTTGAAGGTCTTTACCTCGAAGCCATCGGTCAGGCCGTCCTGATCGGTGTCCATGACAAGAGGATCCGTCCCGTACTTTCTCGCCTCCTCGAAATCGCTCAGCCCGTCGTTATCTGTATCGGAAGAGAGCGGGTCCGTCTCCAAGCTTGCCTCCTCGGTATTCGATAATCCATCGCCGTCATCGTCAAGTTCAACCAAAACCGGGTCTGCCTTTTCCTCTTCTGGAAGAGGCTCGACCTCCTTGGATTCTACAAGTTTGAGGTAATCCTTTATGTCTTGAGTAATGACAAGCATATTATTTCCCTGATCATATTCTTTGTCGATCTTCGCCAATATATCCTTGCCACTGCTGAATAACTGCCGCTCTTTTTCAGGCAATATCGATGACAGTTGCTCTATTGCCTTTTCGCACGTCTTAATGCTGGATGATATGGGCCTTCTTAGAAACCCCGAATCACTCCTCTGAATATCACAGAATATACGGCGGGCGTTGACATACTCCCCCCACGCCGCATTATCCCTTTTCTCGGACACAGATTGTATGCCAATGCTCATGAGGCCTACGGCTTTTTGATAATTCGCCATGAGTGGGTTCGTCTGAGCACCTTCGGAGAGTGAAATAAACGAAAGGGAAAGAACAACAACCGTGGACATAACAGATGCACTCATAAAAGACACCTCTTTTCCCATTGAGATATCCTTACTTGCCAAGCGTTCCCTCGATACTCTCTATCAGGTCCCTGTTCTCGGTCAGGAATTTCATCATCTCGGCGTTCTTATTCACCAGGAGGTTGAGCTTTTCGATTATCTCCGCTTGCTGCTTCGATATAGCCTCCCGCTGGAGGGCCATGTTCTGGAGACTGACTACCGTACTGGTCACCGCCCTTATATAACCCGCCTCCGCCTCGGAGACCGCCGCGTCCACCTCGGCTGGTTTCCATGATGGGTCTTTCAGCCTGACCTGCTTGAACACGATGAGCGCCTCCCCGTACTTCTCCAGGGCGGTTACCTCGCCCCCGGCTTGCGCGTCCCTCTTCGCGTCTCCCAGGAGCCTCTCCGCCTTATCGTACATCTGTTCGGGCTTTGCCTCCTGGCCGTAAATAGGGGTGGCGCCCAGCGCCAGGGACACAATCATTAAAAAGACTGAAAATAAGGCAGTGTTTCTCATCGGGTCCTCCTTATATACTCGTTAGTCGTCTTCCCATGGTTTGGGGTCGAGGGGATCCCATCCGGCCTGTACCTCCTCAAAATCGCTATCTCCATCATGGTCGGTGTCATGGTCATGCGGATCAGTGCCATGATCCCTCTCTTCACCATCATTAAGGCCGTCACTATCGGTATCTGGGTTTAACGGGTTGGTATTGAAGGTTGTCACCTCGAAACCATCAGTGAGGCCATCTCCGTCAGTATCGGATTTGAGCGGATTGGTGTTGGAAGTCGACACCTCGAAGTAATCGGTCAGATCGTCCTTATCGGTGTCCGCGACAATAGGAGATGTACCGTACTTTCTCACCTCCTCGAAATCGCTCAGCCCGTCGCCATCAGTATCGGATAACAGCGGGTCTGTCCCCAGACTTTTTTCCTCCTCGTCTGTTAGGCCGTCCCCGTCGGTGTCCTTGTAGGCGTCGGCCGCTCCCGTCTCTTCCTTCACCTCCGGGAGAGCCGCTGCTGCCTGGCCCCGGGACGCACTATCAAGACGCTTTCTTATGTTGTTGATAATGCCGGCCATCCGTTTATTCTGAGAGGCCGCCCTGGAGAGAAGCTCGAGCGACCTCAGTTGTCCGTCCGTGATTTCCCGGTTCGCGGCGACCGATGCCGGCTCGAGGACGTCCATCTCCTGCCTGCACCGTTCCATTGAAAAGGCGACCGTCCGCGTCTTCCAGTTCGGACGTTCCTTCCGTATCCCGGCCAGGATATCATAAGCCCTGGCGTACTCCCCCCAGGCGATCTCGTCCTTCCCCTCGTACTTCGCCTTGGCTGCCACGCCCATAAGCCTCGTGGCCCCCGAATATTTTATTTTAACCTCCTCGGCCCGCGAAAGGCTCACAGAAGATAAAACAAGAAGGGCGATCAAGCCGCAGCACGAAACCGACATTTTCATTGTTTTTCTCCTTTTGATATATTATACCACACACAACGCCGTTTCCCCCTTTTTATTTCCCGGTACGGCGCATGAGCGCGCAGTAAATACCGTCCCCGGAATGTCTCCCTTGAAGCTTGAGAACAGCGTGGGAAAGGCCCGCATTACACCAAGCTAAAAATTTGCCGAGAACGGCGTCGTTCTCGTCCCTCAGGATGCTGCACGTGCTGTACACGAGGTATCCGCCCTTTTTCAGGCACCGGGATGCCGCCTTCAGGAGGGAGAGCTGGAGGCCAGAAAGCTCCTTTACCCTGGACGGATTCATCCTCCACCTGGCCTCCACCCTCCTCCTCAGCACCCCGGTGTTCGAGCAGGGGGCATCGACAAGTACCCTGTCGAAGAGGCGGCCGCCGCAAAGCGAGCCGCCCTCGCGGCCGTCCCCCCTCACGCAGCGGACCGAGCGTATTCCCAGGCGCCTGCAGCTATCCTCTATCATGCGCACCTTATCCACGCTTATATCGATGGCCACAATTTCCCCGCGGTCGCGGGTAAGCTGGGCGATATGGGTAGTCTTCCCGCCGGGGCCGGCGCAGAGGTCCAGGATCGACTCGCCCGGGCGCGGGCCGAGCATCTCCACGGCGAGCCCGGCCGAGACATCCTGTACGGTGAAAAGCCCCTCGCGGAAGGCGGCGATCTCGAAGACGGGGATATCCGACCTTATGCGGAAGAAGATTTGCCCCGCTCCTGCCGGTTCCGCGTCGATCCCCTCGCTCGCGAGCCTAACCCCCAGCTCCTCCGGCCTGACCTTCAACGTGTTGCACCTGATCGTGATTGGTGGACGCCTGTTATTTTCTTTCAGGATCTCCTCGGCGGAGCACGGGCCGAAGTCCTTCAGGAGGATATCGACCAGCCACGCCGGATGCGAGTGGCGCACCTCCAGATGCTTTTTCAGGCCTTCTTCCCGGGAAGGCCACGAAAGGTTCCTTCTATCGTCCTGGACCCTTCTCAATATGGCATTGACGGTCGAGGCCCACTTTTTCTTCCCGGCGGCCCGGGCCATCCGGACGGACTCATTCACGGCGGCGTAGTCGGGAATCCGGTCGAGGTAGAGGAGCTGATACAGCCCCAGGCTAAGGAGGACCTTTACATCCGCCGGAAGGCGGAAGCGGGAGTATTCCCTTATCAGCCACTCCAGCGTGAGCCTGCGCCTGATGCACCCGTAAATGAGCTCCGTCGCCAGGGCCCGGTCGGATGCGGCCGGTTTTTCTTCCAGAAATGCCCTGTTGAGGAGTTCCGACGCGTTGCCCGCACCCCGCCTGTGTCTCAACAGCACGGAATAAGCTATCTCCCTCGCACCCATAGGCTGCTATTCGGTTAAAACCGCTGCTGAGTATTCGAATATGAAAAAAGAAAAACAACGGAACCACGGATTAAGCGGATTATACGGATTAAAAGCAGGATTCATCAATTTGTGAAATCCGCGGACCATTTTTCCCTTCTTTTTCACCCCAGCTTCTCTCCTGCCATAATCCTATGGCCCCGCAGGAATTCAGCGGCATCCATTGGCCGCCCACCCTCGGCCTGCAAACGCTCTATGAGCAGCGCCCCCTCTCCTGTTCCCGCAACGAGGCCGCCGTCTCCCGCCTCAATGATGCTGCCAGGCTCTCCCGATAGGTCGGGGAGGGCCTTCCCGGAGAGGAGCTTCAGCATGATTCGCCGTCCTTTGAGCGTCCGGTGGGTGTAGGCCCCGGGCCAGGGCGGCATCCCCCTGATCCTGTTCCTTATGACCTCGGCGGGAAGCGACCAATCTATCTCCCCCTCCTCTTTCTTCAGCATGGGGGCGTACGTGGCAAGGGAGTCGGCCTGTTTATTTCGCCCTGCCCTGCCGGCGGCAATCAGCTCGACTGTCTCCATGAGAAGCTCCGCCCCGATATCCGAGAGCTTCTTCCACATCGTGAGAGAGGTGTCCTCATCGGCTATGGGGACCTCGTGCTGGAGAATAATGTCGCCCGTGTCCATCCCCTCGTCGATAAACATGGTCGTCACCCCCGTCGTCCTCTCTCCCGCCATGATCGCGTGCTGGATAGGCGACGCGCCCCTGTATTTGGGGAGAAGAGAGGCATGGACGTTGACGCACCCGTATTTCGGGATGTCCAGGAGGTTCTTTTTTAAAATCTTGCCGTAAGCTACGACCGCGACGAGGTCCGGCATTAAGGACTCGATCTCCTCGACGAACTCCGGCGCCGCCGCCCTCTTCGGCTGCAGCACCTTTATCCCATGATCCAGGGCGATTTTTTTAACCGGGGGTGGTGTGAGAACAAGCTTCCTGCCCCTGGGCCTGTCGGGCTGCGTGACAACACCGGCGACCTCGTGCCCGCTTGCGACGAGAGCCTTTAAGCTCGGAACCGCGAAGTCCGGCGTCCCCATGAATACTATCCTCATAACCTCTCTCCCACTCCTCGACCTATTTCAAGTTACCTCGCTGAAAACAAAAACCAAAAAAGTCATCCACGAATTACACAAATGTACACGAATTACAGAAAGAATATCGAACCGCAAAGGCGCCCTTCGACGGAGTTTATACTGAGCCCTTCGGCTTCGCTCAGGATAAACTCCGTCGAAGTGCTCAGGTTTCAAGGTCAAAGAGCGTAAATATGAATTCGAAAAGAATAAAAAATGGAACCACGGATTAAGCGGATTATACGGATTTAAAGCAGCATTCATCAATCTTAACAGACCAGGCTGTTAATCTGTTAAATCAGTATCCGTCAATAAGCCGGTTTTTCAATAATCCGCGGTTTGTTATTCGTGTCTCGTGAAGCGTATTTCGTAAGCCGTTTCACGTTTAACGTTTCACGTCTTCTCGGTTCATTATTTTCATACTTCCATGTTTCCATTTTCACTGATCTCTTTATTCCCTCTTTCGAGTTTCCAGTTTCAAGTTTCAAGCCTCTATAATTGAGCATTGAGCGTTGAACTTTGATCATTTCATGCTGTCATTTTTCCTACTCCCTCTGTTTTTCGCCGTTCCGTTTTAAATCCGTATAATCTCCGTCAGACCCGGCGGCTCTGCCGGACATGAGAGTAATCAGGTGCCATCTCTTCTTTTGTCTTCACCTTCAACTTTCAACCTTAAACTTTGAACCGCAGTTAACCTATGTAGTTTAAATTCGTGTTAATTAGTGTCATTCGTTTTTTGATGTCTTCAATCCCCGGTAGTTTATTAAGTTCGCCAAGATCGACCTTCGAGCCCACGCCGAGCCCCCTCTCTCGAAGCCACCCCCTCTTCAGCTCCAGGGCGTATTTGATCGGTTTTGTCGACCAGTGCTGGGTCACGGTATCGTACGGTTCGAGGTACTCTATCTGGAAGATGATGCTGTCCCCGTCGATGTAGGCCAGGGTCAGGGGGAGTGGCGTGTTCTTCATCCAGAAGTTCGCCACCTGAGGCTCGTCGTAAAGGAAGAGCATCCCGTCGACGGCGCCGAGATCCTTCACGAACATCAGGCCCCTCCCCATGCTCTCCGCGTCCGCCGCTACCAGGACGAGCGCGTCCCGGCCGTCGATAGCTATCCTCAGCGTATCTTCGCTCTTTGCGGTAGGACTCTGCCGGGAACACGAGGCAATAAGGGCGATGACTAAAAGGGGGATAAAGGGCCGGCCCATTACTTGCCGTAGCCCTCGGGATGGGCACGCATCCAGTTCCACGCCGTCTCGATTATCGTGCCCAGCTCTGGATATCGCGGCTTCCACCCCAGGGCTCGCGATATCCTCTCCGAGCTCGCGACCAGTATGGGTGGATCGCCCGGCCGGCGGGACGACTCGACGGTCTTTATATCCATTCCGGTAATCTCGCGGGCCGCGTCGATGACCTGGCGGACGGAATACCCGGTGCCGTTGCCCAGGTTGAAGATGCCCTGGCAGCCGGGCTCCAGGGCGAGAATGTGAGCGGCCGCGAGGTCCGAGACGTGAATGTAATCCCTGACGCAGGTCCCGTCGGGAGTATTGTAATCGGTCCCGTAGATTTTCACCTCCGCGCTCCCGCTCAAGGCCGCCTTGAGGATGATGGGTATGAGATGGGTCTCGGGCCGGTGGTCTTCTCCGAGCCTGTCCGTGGCCCCGGCTGCGTTGAAGTAACGCACGGAGACAAACCCGATACCGTACGCTCGATGGTAATCCTCGAGTATCCCCTCGAAAAAGAGCTTCGACTCGCCGTAAGGGTTTATCGGCTCCGTCGGCGAGTCCTCCATTATAGGGCACGCCGACGGGACGCCGTAAACTGCCGCCGTCGATGAAAATACAATCTTCGGGACCTCCTCTTCCCGCATGGCGTTGAGGAGAACGATGCTGTTGACCAGGTTGTTGCGGAAGTACTTGGCGGGCATTGTCACGGACTCGGGGACCTTCGAATGGGCCGCGAAGTGGATTACAGCGTCCATTCCCCCGAGGGACTTCCTGAGCAGGTCCGCGTCGGACAGGTCGCCCACGACAATGCCGGCATCCTGGACGACAGCCTCGCGGTATCCGTTCTCGAGGTTATCGTAGACCGTGACCTCGTGCCCCTCCGAAAGCAGCGCCTCGACCGTAACGCTGCCGATGTAACCCGCGCCTCCGGTAACCAGTAGTTTCACGACTTCCTCGATGCTTCTTTTTTCAGCTTTTTGAGTTTTGAGCTCATAAGGCTCCTCTCCACGGTGCTTATTTTGTCGATAATGAGGAGGCCATCCAGGTGATCAAGCTCGTGCTCGACGACCCTTGCAAGGAGCCCAACGCACTTCACTGTCCGCCGGTTCCCTGCCGTATCCCACGTCTCTACCACGACCTCCCTCGATCGCATGACGTTGCCGCTCACGCCGGGGATGCTCAAGCATCCTTCCTCCGCGACACACTCGCCCTGCCTGGAGATAATCATGGGGTTAATGAGGACGAGCCTTTCGACGTCGCGCCTGCCTAAGTCTATGACCGCGAGCCTCATATCGAGGCCGATCTGGGGCGCCGCGAGGCCGATGCCTTTCTCCCTGTACATTATATCGAGCATCTTGTCTATCAAATCGCCCAAGGCCTCATCGGGGAGAACTACCTCCTTCATCCGCCTCCTGAGCACGGCCTGCCCGTATGTTGTTAATTCTCTCTTCATATTATCTCCTTCCTTATATACAACGTCTCCGGCTTTTTCAATTGAAAAACCGTGTTATTGACCGCTCAATGACGGCTATAGTAGTATTCCAACTTACGGAGGGAGGAGAAGATGAGGCCGCTGGAAGGGATCAAGGTGCTTGACCTATCGAGGATCCTGGCGGGTCCCTACTGCTCCATGCTGCTCGGGGACATGGGGGCCGATATCGTCAAGATCGAGCGTCCCGGCAAAGGTGATGATACCCGCGCGTTCGGCCCACCGTTCAAGGAGGGAGAGAGTGCTTATTTCCTCTCCATCAACAGGAACAAGCGGTCAATCACCTTGGACATAAAATCGGAGGGCGGCCGCGGTATACTGGAGAGGCTCGTCAAACGGTCCGATATCCTGCTCGAAAACTTCAGGCCCGGCGCCCTCTCGAAGCTCGGCCTCGATTACGAAAACATATTGAAGAAGAACCCGCGAATAATCTATGTCTCCATCTCCGGGTACGGCCACTCCGGCCCCCTCGAAAAAAAGCCCGGCTACGACCTGGCCATCCAGGGAATGAGCGGCATTATGAGCATCACCGGGAACCCGGAAGGCCCGCCGTTCAAGGTCGGGACGTCCGTCGCCGACATCGTCGCCGGCATATACGCCATGCAGGGGATACTCCTTGCGCTTCTCACCAGGGAGAAGACTGGAAAAGGCCAGAAAATAGATGTATCCATGCTGGATTGCCAGATGTCCCTCCTCACCTACCAGGCCGGCATCTACTTCATGACCGGGGAGGGGCCCCGGCGGAAGGGAAACCAGCACCCGACGATCTGCCCCTACGAGACGTTCAGGGCAAGCGATAAGTATATCAACATCGCCATAGGCAACGACAAGCTGTGGAAAGCATTCTGCAATCTCCTCGGCCTCGGCCGGATAGTCGACAAGCCGGAGTTCAAAACGAACCCCGACAGGGTGAAGAGCAGGGACAGGCTTTTCCCGATTATCCAGCGCGAGATAGAGAAGCGGCCGGCGGCGGAGTGGCTCGAGCTTTTCGAGTCCAACGGAATACCCGTCGCCCCCATACTGAACGTCGAGGAGGCCCTCGAGCACCCCCAGGCAGCGGCGCGGGAGATGGTGGTCTCGGTCGACCACCCGAAGCTCGGCCAGATCCGCCTTACGGGCATTCCCGTCAAGCTCTCGGACACACCGGGAGCAATAGACCTTCCCCCTCCCCTCCTCGGCCAGCACACCGACGAGATACTCAAAGAACTCGGCTATCTGGAGGACGAGATAAAGAGGTTGAGAGAAGACTGCGCCGTATAAAAATATGGAAATATGAAAGTATAGAAATATGAAAATAATGAAACGCAAAGGTGTGTAACGTTAAACGAGAAAAAAACAAGGTAGCCGCAGGCTTTAGCCTGCGAGATACATTTTTGAATCCGTATAATCCGCTTAATCCGTGGTTCCGTTTTTAATTCTTTTTAACGAATCACGAAGTACGATCGACGAGATACGAATAATGATTCACATATACACGGGAGATGGAAAGGGCAAAACAACCGCCGCACTCGGACTGGCGGTCCGCGCGGCAGGCCACGGCAAAAGGGTGAAAATCATCCAGTTCATGAAGGGCTGTCCGGAATACGGCGAGCTCGAGACGATTAAAAAGATACAGTCTATTTCAATAGAGCAGTTCGGCAGGCGGGAGATGGTTGACCGTTGTTCGCCCTCGGATGAAGACAGGAGACTTGCAGGGAGCGCCCTGGATGCGGCGATCGAGTCCATCAGGACCCGCGCCTGCGACGTGCTCGTACTCGACGAGATCAACGTGGCCCTCGACTACGGTTTGATCGATCTGGATAAGGTGCTTGAGATCCTGGGAGCGCGCCCTGAGGGTATGGAGATCGTTCTCACTGGAAGAAGTGCGCCCGGGGAACTCGTCGAAGCAGCAGATTACGTGACGGAGATGAAGGAGGTAAAGCACCCCTACCGGAAAGGGATCAAACAGCGCGAGGGAATTGAATACTAACGTGAATCGTGTATCGTTTCACGTTTAACGTTTCACGTGGTTTATACGATGAAAGAAGACATCTCCAAAGCATACAGCGATTGGGAAGAGAAGGTCCTTAATAAGACCCTGGCGAAGCGGCCGGAGAGGAAGGAGTCGTTCGAAACCTCTTCCGGAATGAAGGTAAAAAGCGTCTATCTTCCACAGGACATAGAAGAGCTCGACTACCTCCGCGATCTCGGTTTCCCCGGCGCGCCGCCCTTCACGCGCGGCGTCCAGCCTACGATGTACCGCGGGAGGCTGTGGACGATGAGACAGTACGCGGGCTTCGGCACAGCCGAGGAATCAAACAAGCGCTACCGCTACCTGATATCGCAGGGACAGACCGGCCTATCTGTCGCCTTCGATCTCCCCACCCAGACGGGGTACGACAGCGACCACCCCCTGGCCTGTGGCGAGGTCGGCAAGGTCGGCGTCGCGATAGACTCGCTCTCAGACATGGAAACGCTATTCTCCGGCATCGACCTCTCGAAGGTGAGCACGTCCATGACCATCAATGCCCCGGCATTCATCCTGCTGGCGATGTACCTTGCCGTGGCCGAGGCACGCGGCGTGAGCCCGGAGGTCCTCGCCGGCACGATCCAGAACGATATCCTCAAGGAGTACGTGGCGCGTGGAACGTACATCTTCCCGCCGGTCCCGTCGATGCGGCTGATCACCGACACGTTCGGTTTCTGCATGGAGCGGATGCCGCGCTGGAACGCGATAAGCATAAGCGGCTATCACATACGCGAGGCTGGGTCGACCGCCGCGCAGGAGCTTGCGTTCACACTGGCCAACGGCACGGCGTACATCCGTGCGGCCTTGGAGGCGGGAATTGATATTGAGAAGCTGGCCGGGAGGATATCCTTCTTTTTCAACGCCCATAACAACTTCTTCGAGGAGATAGCGAAGTTCAGGGCGGCGAGGAGGATGTGGACGCGGATAATGGTGGAGCAGTTCGGCGTATCGACGCCGCGCGCGCTGAAGCTCCGCTTCCACACCCAGACGGCCGGTTGCACCCTCACGGCCCAGCAGCCGGAGAACAACGTCGTCCGCGTCACACTCCAGGCGCTCGCGGCGGTCCTCGGCGGGACACAGAGCCTCCATACCAACTCGAAGGACGAGGCCCTCTGCCTCCCGGGCGAGGAGGCCGTCAGGCTGGCCCTCCGGACACAGCAGATAATAGCGCACGAGAGCGGCGTGGCGGACACGATCGATCCCCTGGCGGGGTCGTTCTTCATCGAGAGCCTCACATCGAGTCTCGAAGAGATTGCCGGAAGCTATATCGGGGAGATAGAGAAGCTCGGCGGCGTGGCTAAAGCGATAGAATCAGGGTATATCCAGAACCAGATACACCGGTCCGCATACGCACAGCAGAAGGAAATGGAAAGCGGCGAGAAGGTCATTGTGGGCGTGAACAGGTTCGCGGACGCCGAGACCGCCGGCTGCCCCCTCACGCGGGTCGACCCGCAGACGGAAAAGGCGCAGGTGAAAAGGCTCTGCGATGTCAGGAAACGGAGGGATTCGAAAGGGGCGGAAGCGGCGCTGGATGAGATCGAGCGGTGCGCGTCCACGGACGGGAACCTAATGGACCCGGTCCTCAGGGCCGTGAAGGCGTACTGCACAGTGGGCGAGATATGCGACAGGCTGCGTAATGTCTTCGGAACGTACACGCCGCCGGCAATCTTATAAGGAGCTGGTTTTATCCGCGAGCAAGACTATATGATCCCTTGCCTTACTCATAATCGTACTCTTACTCGTAATCTTAATCTTACACACACAATATTCTTGGCCTGCAAGGGGGTACAAGATTAAGATTACGAGCAAGAGCACGGATTTATATAGATAGTTGGCTCATCAGATATTAAAATTTTGATTTTCATGCGTAACTGTTTATTCAAGCGCAATCATTTAAGGGTAATATCATGGCAAAGGCTAAAATTTTAATAGCGAAGCCCGGCCTCGACGGCCACGACAGGGGCGCGATGATCATCGCCCACGCCCTCCGCGACGCGGGTTTCGAGGTCATCTACACCGGCATACGCCAGACGCCGGAGCAGATTGTGGCCGCGGCCGTCGAGGAGGACGTGGACATAATCGGCCTCTCATGCCTCTCGGGCGCCCACCTCGAGCTCTTCGGGAGGGTCACGGAGCTTCTCCGGCAGAAAGACCTGGCCGACACGGCGGTCGTCGGCGGAGGCATAATTCCCGAGGAAGATATTCCAAGGCTCCGGGAGATGGGCATAAAGAAAGTTTTCACGCCCGGAGCCTCCACAACCGAGATCGTTACCTATTTCAATAACTTACTCGGAGAGAATTAATTACCTTGCCCCACCTCGTAGGTGGAACATGGGCGAGGTACGAAAAAACACAGAGAAAACTGAGAAGAAATAAACCACGGATTATACTGATTTAACGGATTAACAAATAAGCCTTTTAAGGCTGATTACCTCAACTTGTACAAGGTTACTAAAAGCAATTGCACCCGGTAAGATCGCCATGACAATTGAATCTAATTTTTATCACCCTGCTTTAAATCCGTATAATCCGTTTAATCCGTGGTTTCGTTTTTCATTCTTTTTAAATGCATCTTTACGCTCTTTGACCTTGGATCCTGAGCGAAGCCGAAGTATCCGTGGATAATTTTCATATTTTCAAAAAGCCGGTTCTTTTGTAGGTTGCCATGTCATTACTTGCAGAAAAAATTAAGCAGCGCGACAAGAAAGCCATAGGCAGGCTGATAAGCGATGTCGAGAAAGGGTCGCGTGAAAGCATCGAGGAACTGGACGGTCTCTACCCTCTCGCGGGCAACGCCTACATTCTGGGCGTCACCGGATCTCCCGGGACGGGGAAGAGCACGATCATAAGCCGGCTCATCCGGCTCTACCTCGGTGAAGGCAAGAAAGTGGCCGTGGTGGCAATCGACCCCACGAGCCCTTTCACGGGGGGAGCTGTCCTCGGCGACAGGGTTAGAATGCAGGACAGCGTCCCGGACGAGAACCTCTTCATACGCAGCATGGGCTCAAGGGAGGCGGCCGGAGGCCTCTCCCCCAGGACCTCCGAGGTAGTCACGATACTCGATGCCGCGGGATACGACATCATCATCATCGAGACCGTCGGGAGCGGCCAGGACGAGGTTGCAGTCGATATGACAGCGGACACGGTCGTCGTCGTGACCGCCCCCGGCCTCGGGGACAGGATACAGGCGATAAAGGCCGGGATCTACGAGATAGCGGACATCCTCGTCGTCAACAAGTGCGACCTCGATGGCGCTCTTCTTAAAGCCCGCCAGCTCGAGCTGGCGGCCGTAGAGAAAAACGGGTGGAAGACGCCCATCGTCATTACATCCGCCACCCGGCCGGAGGGTATCGATGAGCTGGCGGAGAAGATAGATGGCCACCGGCGGCACATCCTGAGCTCGGGAGAATACCTGACTCGAAGGAAGAAGCGCGCTGAAGGACATCTGCTCTCCCTTGTCAGGGAAAAGCTGCTCGGCGCCCTTATCGAGCGGGATGATATTTCCATGGAAATTGAAAGGAGCGCCGGCGATGTGCTGTCGGGAAAATCATCGCCCTGCGCGGAGGCTGACAGGATTACAAGAGGGATACTGGCTACATGATCGGCAAAGTCAATCATATAGGCATCGCGGTGCGCGACATAGGGCGGTCCATCGAACTCTACCGGGACGTGCTGGGCCTGGAGCTTATCTCCGTCGAAGACGTCCCCGAACAGAAGGTGCGGGTCGCCGTCTTCGACGCCGGGGCGACGCACATCGAGCTTCTGGAGCCGCTTGGTGAGGGAAGCCCCATCGCCAGGTTCCTTGAAAAGAGGGGCGAAGGGATGCACCACATCGCGCTGGAAACGGACGACATCCTCGGTGAGATGAAGCGGCTCCGCGAACGGGGAATGGAGTTTATCTACGAGGAACCGCAGAAGAGATTGAATCATTACCTTATCACGTTCATCAACCCGAAAAGCGCGGGCAGGGTCCTGATCGAGCTCTGCCAGCCACTGAATGAGAGGTAGCCATGGCAGACGGATATTTCGGCAAGGTGCTGGAGATCGACCTCGGAAGCGGCGAGGTGAAAACAAGAAATATTGACGACGCGCTCGCCAGGAAGTACCTCCTGGGAAGCGGCCTCTCCGCTCAAATCCTGTACACAGAAGCGGACCTCTCCGCCGACCCGCTTTCGCCCGACAACCCCCTCATTTTCATGCGAGGATTTCTTAACGGGGTTCCCACTCCGGGCTCGTCCAAGTTCAACGTCTGCTCGAAGTCGCCCCTCACCGGCATATGGAACGAGGCGTGCGCCGGCGGCCACTGGCCCGCCACCTTCTCCTTCACGGGAAACGACGGGATTATCTTCACGGGTGCGTCTGAGAAACCGGTCTATATCTACCTGACAGATGAAAAATGCGAAATACGCGACGCCTCCCATGTATGGGGCAAGGACACTTTCGAGACGAGCGAGATCCTCAAAGCGGAGACCGGAAAGAACGCGCGAGTGGCCTCCATCGGCCCGGCCGGTGAGAAGCTGGTGCGGATCGCGTCCATCATGTTCGACGGGACGAACGCCCGCGCCGCGGGGAGGTCCGGCATGGGGGCTGTCATGGGCTCCAAGAAGCTCAAGGCCGTTGTCGTCGCCGGCGGCAAGAGGGTCCCCATACACGACCGGGATAAGATGAAGGCCCTTCTAAAGGAGCAGATCCCAGATATCGTGAAGAACACGAAGGGGCTGCGCGACTTCAGCACGGCAGGGGGCGTAGAGGCGGTCGAGCTTCACGGCGACCTCCCCATAAAGAACTGGCAGCTCGGCAGCTTCGAGGAGGGAGCCACGAAGCTGTGTGCGCAGACCTTTCTGCCGAAGACGCTCTTCAAACACTACGCCTGCTGGGCCTGCCCGATACGGTGCGCTAAGATTATCAAGGTGGACAAGGGTCCGTGGGCCCCGCTTTTCGGACACGGGCCCGAGTACGAGACCATCGCCGGCTTCGGTTCAATGTGCCTCAACGATGACTACGAGGTGGTGATGGCGGCGAACGAGCTGTGCAACCGCCTCGGCCTCGACACGATCTCGGCGGGAGGCGCTGTCGCGTTCGCCATGGAGGCGCGCGAGAAGGGCATCATTACCGATGACATGGCTGAGGGGCTCAAGCTCGAGTGGGGAAACGGCGAAGCCATCGTGGGCCTCACCAAGCGGATCGGCCTGCGGGAGACGGAGCTGGGCTGGCTTCTCGGAGATGGCGTCAAGCGGGCGTCGGAGAAGCTCGGGAAAAACAGCGCAGAGTTTGCTATCCACACCAAGGGGCTCGAGTACCCTTACCACGACCCGCGGGCGTTCGTGTCCATGGCGCCGAACTACGCGACAGCTAACCGCGGGGCATGCCACCTGGAAGCCCTCTCCTATTTCCTTGGTCGGGGGATACCCCTGCCGGACATGGGGTACACGGAGCCCCCCGACCCCCACTCGCAGGAAGGCAAAGGCAGCATCTGCTACGACCTGCAGAACTTCATGGGAATATTCAATCCCCTGGGCCTCTGCAAGTTTCTCTTCCTGGGAAGGGTCGGCCCGAAAATGATCGCCGGGTGGATGAGGGCCGTCACCGGGTGGGACATGGACGACCACGAGCTCCTGGCCGCGTCCGAGCGGATTGTTAACATCAAAAGGCTCTACAACGTGCGCCTGGGCGTAACACGGAAGGACGACGTGCTACCCCGGCGGCTGCTCACTCAGCCACGCCCCTCCGGACGGGCAAAAGGCGTCCTCCCCCAGCTGGACAGGATGCTCGACGAGCTCTACGATCTCAGGGGATGGTCTGATGACGGCATCCCCCGCAAGGAGACGGTCGAGAGACTGGGCCTCTCCGACGTCGTGAAAGACTCGCATCTTCACCCTTCAGAAAGATAACAGGAAGACGTTGAACGTGAAACGTTACACGTTTTCCATTATACGCTTCACGAGATACGAATAACAATCCGCGGATTAACAGCCTGGTCTGTTAAGATTGATGAATCCAGCTTGTAGCTGTGAGGTTACCATAACAATTGAACCTGCTTTAAATCCGCTTAATCCGTGGTTCCGTCTTTTGTTCTTTTCGAATGCATATTTACGCTCTTTGACCTTGGGTCCTGAGCACTTCGACGGAGTTTATCCTGAGCGAAGCCGAAGGGCTCAGTATAAACTCCGTTGAAAGGCACCTTTGCGGTTCAATATTCTTTCTGTAATTCGTGTAAATTCGTGAAATTCGTGGATGACTTTTTTGGCTTTTGTATTTTTAATGTTCTCAGCAGCTAAAATCAGATAGCGTTAGGATCATAGCAATGATGAAAATATCTATCGGCAAGGCAGCAGCTGCTCTGGCAATCGTTTTTGCCGCGGCTACGATCGCCGCCGCCCAGGATGCGCGGAACCTTATCATTGAAGGGGTCAATCTCGGGAGGCAGGAAAAGTTCGACGAGGCCATAGCCTCATTCCGAAAAGCACTTGAAATTGACCCCGCCTATCTGGCGGCCCATATCAATACGGCAACGGCGGAACTCCTGTGGGCGGAGAAGGAAGATAAGGCCCATTACGTCGAAGCCGTGCGCGCGCTTGAAAGGGCGAGCATGCTCGCGCCCCACGACAGGCAGTCGTCCCGCTGGATGTCGCTGAACGGCAGGGCCATCATCCCCTACATGGAGGAAAGAGTCTCATCAAGCGGAGATGACGCGCGGGCGCGTTATGACCTGGCCAGCGCGTACATGCTCGCGGGCGAGACGGACAAGGCGATCGGCGAGTACGAAACGGCCGTATCGCTAGCCCGGGACTCCGCGCCTATTCACAGCGATCTCGGGAGGGCCCTGATCCATGCCGGCAGGACAGACGAAGCAGCCGCAGCCATGGAAAAAGCGGTCGAGCTCGACCCGGAGCTTGCCGGCGCCCTCGTCAACCTCGGCAACCTGCGGTACCGGGAGGGGAAACCGGATGAAGCCCTCTCCCTCTACCTCAGGGCGCGTGAGGCAGACCCCGGAAACGCGCTAGCCTACGCGCAGCTCGGCAATCTATACCTGAAGCTGGGCAAGCTCGAGGAGGCGAAGAGAGCGCTCAACGCGGCCCTGAAGCTCAACAGGCACCTCACCAACGCCTACCTCGATCTGGCCGATGTCTATCTCAGGCAAAAAAAATTCCGGGCCGCCATCGAACAGTGCGAGGCCGCTCTCAGGGAGAAGCGGAAATTTCCGGAAGCGGAGATCATGCTCGGCGAGCTCTGCTACCTGGACAGGAACATGCCGAAGGCAAGGAAGCATTTCCGCGCATATCTCCAGACGTGGAGGCAGCACAGGGTCGAAGACGAAGAAACGCTCGAGAAGTTCAAGGAGCACTGCAAAAGCAGGCTGGAAACCATACGCGAACTGCAGGGCTATGGAAAACCCAAAAAGAAGTCCGTGAAGCTTTTCAAAAAAGCGCACCGTTACTACGAGGCGGGCGATTACGACAGCGCGGTCGATATCATAAACACGATCCTCGAGACGGACGAAAAGATGGGAAAAACGTACACCCTCCTCGGAACAATCTTCCTGAGAAAGGAGAAACCGGAGCCCGAGCTCGCGATGAGCATATTCAGGGGCGCGCTCCAGCAGCACGTGATCCTCGATAAGGGAAGCCGAATCCTCACGCTCCAGGGTCTCGCGGAGGCCTGCTCCCGCTCCGGGCGGCCTGGAGAGGCCGAGGAGGCCCTGCTCGAACTTCTGAGCATACAGCCGGATTACATACATGCGCATTACGAGCTGGCACGCATATATGCCGAAAAAGGCGAGGAGGAGAAGAGCCTGCAAAAATTATCCAAGGGAGCGTCACTTGAGAAGGAGAAAGGAAGAGACACATTGCTCAACATCCTCATGGAAGAACCCGCGTTCGAGTCCATGAAAGACAACGCTGAACTCCTCAAGCTTCGGGATGAGTTCAGCCGCTAGCCGCAAACAAAAAGAAACTTTCAGATTACATGAGCGTAGAGTTGAAGCTGAAGGCGAACCTTAAAAGATACGCCGGCGGGTCTGAAACAATCCGGGTGGACATTGAATCCGGGCAGGACCTTCTTGCGATCATGGAAGACCTCGGGATACCGGTGAACGAGGTGATGTTCTTCTGCCTGAACGGAAAGCGGGTAGGCGGCGACTACGTCCCCCGGAACGGCGATTCGGTAGAGGTAATTCCCGCCATTACGGGAGGCTGAATATAAAGAAGCTGGAAGCTGTATACCGGAAATCAAGCATTGGAAAACCCCAGCTTCCAGCTTCTTTATATTTTTATGGGTACAGCCCACGGTCCTTCGCGGCATCGGCTACCCTGCCGACGCCGAGCATCAACGCCGCGATTCTCATGTCCACCTTGTGCTCCTCCATGATACGGACCACTTCTCGGAAGGCGTTTACCATCACCTTCTTGAGCTTCTCGTTCACCTCGCTCTCCTCCCAGAAGTAGGACTGCAGGCTCTGGACCCACTCGAAATAGGAGACGGTTACGCCGCCCGCGTTGGCCAGGATGTCGGGAACAACCAGGATTCCCCTCCTGTGGAGGATGGCGTCCGCCTTCGTCGTCGTGGGACCGTTGGCCCCTTCTATGATGACCTTCGCCCTTATCCTGCCGGCGTTTCTCTCGGTAATCTGGCCCTCGATAGCTGCCGGAACGAGGATATCGCATTTCAACTCCAGGAGCTTACTGTTGCTTATGTTCTTCGCGCCCTTGAAATCCCTCATGCTCCCCGTCTTTTTAACGTGCTTGATCAACCGGGGAATATTAAGCCCCTCGCGGTTGAAAACGCCCCCATCCACGTCCGAGACGGCTATGATTACGGCTCCCTTGTCATAGAATATACTCGCGCAGTTGGAGCCGACGTTGCCGAACCCCTGGATGGCGATTGTCGCGCTCGAAAGATCCATGCCCGTGTAATCGGCCGCCTCCTCCGCTATATAAACGACCCCCCTACCCGTGGCCTCGAGCCTTCCCCTTGAGCCGCCTATGCTGATAGGCTTCCCTGTGACAACGCCCGGGACCGAGTGGCCGGCGTTCATGCTGAATGTGTCCATAATCCAGCCCATCACCTCCGGGTTGGTATTGACGTCGGGGGCGGGGATGTCCCTGTCCGGCCCGATGATGATGCCGATCTCGCTGGTATAGCGGCGGGTAACCCGCTCGAGCTCGAAGCGCGAGAGCTTTGACGGGTCGCAAACGACCCCCCCCTTCGCACCGCCGTACGGGATATTAACGATCGCCGTCTTCCACGTCATCCACATGGCGAGCGCCGTCACCTCGTCGATATCCACCTCCGGGTGGTAGCGGATGCCGCCCTTGCAGGGTCCCCTCTCCATGCTGTGCTGGACCCTGTAGCCTTTGAAGACCCTGAGGTGTCCGTCGTCCATCCTTATGGGTATTGCGACCTGGAGGACCCTCTGGGGATACTTGAGCTTCTCGTGCAGGTCGGGGTCCAGCTTTAGCTTCCGGGCAGCAATATCGAGCTGCCGGAGGGCCATTTCCAACGGGTGAAACTTCGCCTTCCCGGTACTTTTTTCCTTCGCCATTATCAACCCCCTCGTTTACGCAGTTGGTTAGAATTACTTCTATCTTGAGATACAGCTGGATTATAGCTCAAGACGCCCTCCCTTTCCAGCACTCGCTTAATTCATAAAACGTGAAGCGTATCTCGTAAATCGTCGTTCGTATTCCTTTGAAAAAAGAATTAAAAACGGAACCACGGATTAAGCGGATTATACGGATTTAAAACATGCTCAATTGCTATGATGACCTCACAATCTGCAATTGCTTTTCGGGAACTGGAACAAGCTAGTTTAATCAGTCTTAACAGACTAGGTTGTTAATCCGTTAAATCAGTATCCGTCAATAAGCCGGATTTTCAATAATCCGCGGTTTATTTCTTCTCAGTTTTCTCTGTATGTTTTCTTCCGCGGGAGTGACTTCTTCTGTTTGTTCTTTCCATTGAACATTGGTTATTGGTTATTGAATATTGGTCATTTCATGCTGTCGTTTTTCGTCCTTTGTCCTCTCGTTTGAATGCTGTCTGGAAATTTGTCGAGGGCAGTGATAATTGCCAGAAGCTAAGCTGTTATGATAATATCTGCACGTCATGGCTCGAGTCGATCCGGATTATCCTCTCGCACACGTCCCTAAGGATGCACGGAAAGGGCTCGCCTCCATTTCCGTCGTCCTCCTGGGATTCACGTTTTTCTACGCGACGATGTACGCCGGGGCGAAGGTCGGCTCCTCCTTCAGGTACTGGCCCGACCTCTATCTGGTCCTCCTCTGCGGGAGCCTGATCCTGGGCTTCTACGTGGCCGCACTGTCGGCCATAAGCGCCAAGACGGGTCTCACGACCGTCCTCCTGGCACGCTACAGCTTCGGCGACTGGGGGTCGAAGATGACGGACTTAGTCCTCGGTGGGACACAGCTCGGCTGGTTCGGGGTCACCGTGGCCCTCATGGCGAAGCCCTTCACCGCCTGGCTCCAGGAGGCCGGCATCCTGCACGCCGGGTGGAACAACACGACGGTGATGGTATTAATGTGCCTCCTATGGGCGTTCCTCCACAGCCTGACGGCCTACTATGGGTACAAGGGGATGGAGGCACTCTCCTTCATCGCAGTTCCGTTGATTGTGATACTGGGATGCCTGATGGCCGTAAAGGCTTTCGCCTACGCCGACGCGCAGTTCGGCGGTGTGGAGAACATCCCCGTCAAGGGGACTCTTGGCTTCGGCGCCGCGGTGACTCTCATTGTGGGGACCTTCGCCAGCGGAGGAACCCAGGCCCCGAACTGGGCGCGCTTCGCGAAGAACATGAGGACGGCCTTCTGGGCGGCCCTCATCGCTTTTCTAATAGGGAACGGCCTGATGCTCTGGTTCGGCGCCATAGGCGGGAACATCTACAACCAGCCCGATTTCGCCGAGGTACTGAAGATACAAGGCTTCCTCGGCCTCGGCCTCATACTCCTCGTCCTGAACGTCTGGACGACGAACGACAACGCGGCCTACGCCTTCGGCGTAGCAGGAGCGAACATGCTCCGCTACCCCCGCAAGAAACCCTTTATAATCTTCTGCGGAATCTTTGGCTTTATCATAGCCATAAGCGGGGCGTATTCCATCGTGCTCACGTGGATGACGGCGATGGGAATTTTCATACCGCCCGTCGGCGGCGTTCTCCTGGGCGACTACTTACTCGTCTGGAGATGCAGACTCCCGCGCCTGGAGAGCGTGCGCTTCGCCCGCTTCCGGCCCAGCGGCATCTTAGGCTACGTCCTCGGGGTCGCGGCCGCCTACTACAGCGAAAGGCACGATTTTCTCATACCCGCCCTCAATGGTATCCTGGTCGGCGGCATCTCGACCGCTCTCCTTTACTACCTCTTTCGCGCTCTCGGTTTCAAAGGCCACACAGTCTCTGAAGATCCTCGCAGTTAACCACCCTGCCACCTGAACACTATTGCCCCTTTGCCTATTTTGTGGTAAATTTAAAATATGAGGACGTTCCCCTCCATCCTCGTCAGCATCTTCCTTGTAGCGTTGCTCTCCAGCCCTCTCTACGCCGCCGTCTGGATTCAGGAGGAGAGTGGAACGGACCACGCTCTCAATGCCGTCCACTTCACCGACATAAACAACGGCTGGGCCGTGGGAAATTACGGCACGATCCGTCACACGACGGACGGAGGAGCCACCTGGATTCCTCAATCCGCGGGGACTTCAGATCACTTAAACAGAGTACAATTCGTAAACGGCAATCTCGGTTTTATCGTAGCGAGGGATGCTAAAAGGGTCTATAAGACCACCAACGGCGGCTGGTCCTGGACGACAATCGGACTTCCGGCATCGTATGACACCCCTGTATTGTATTTCTTCGACGAATTCAATTGGATATCGGCTTGCAGGCAAAATCAATCAATATATATCTATAAAACAACGGATGGTGGCTGGACGTGGCATCAGAAATATCAATATGGAACCTATGGAACGAACTGGGTCGATGATATCGACTTTTTTGATTCTTCTCACGGCTATTGTGGAGGTAGTACCTACACTATGCGCTGGCCAGTTGCTAGAATTTTCGCGACGCACAACGGTGGAGAAACATGGACACAATGTTCAACCCCGGGCTCATCTCAAGGTGGTATCATGAGTATCGATTGCGTCGGGCCGTATGACGTATGGGCCGCCTCCAGAGGTACAATTGATGGCGAGCAGTATTATACTATCCACTCAACTGACGGGGGTACCAGCTGGTCTCTGGGGTTTTGGGAGGCTACCCCCGGGTCCTGGTTTGATTCACTTGACTTCGTCTCATCCGAAACCGGCTGGGCGGTTCCTTTTCATGCTGGGACTGTATACTACACTACAAACGCTGGTTGGAATTGGGATGTGCAACCATCTGCCACAAACAATCTCAACGACATTTTCTTTCTGGATGTTGACCACGGCTGGGCAGTAGGAGACAACGGTGCCATTTCCCGGTACGAGGCTCATCCCTACAACGCGCAGTTTATCGACCAGCGCTATCCCCTCTCCATGACATCGGGCAGTACGGTCAATGCCTGGATCAAGTACAGGAATACGGGCATACTTAAATGGACTGCCGGCGTCACCAAGCTGGGCACGACCGAGCCGCGCGACCGGGCGAGCGCCTTCCAGCACGGCTCCTGGGAGGGGCCTAACAGGCCGTGCGTCGTCCAGGAGGACGTCCCTCCCGGCGGGACCTACACCTTCGGCTTCACCCTGCAGTCGCCCGTCGTGGGAGACCAGACGACCTACACCGAGCACTGGGGCCTCGTCGAGGAGGGCGTCGATTGGTTCGGCCCTCCCGACGACGCCGTCTCCTTCACCATCGTCGTCAATCACGATGCCCCGGCAGGGCCACAGGTCCCCCTCGCCGTCTTGAAGGACTTCTCGGGGGACCTTAACCTCTTCCTCTACAACGTCCCGGCGGAGGGCGACTACACCGCCTTCCAGGCCGCGGCCAGGAACCAGCCGGACGCGGCCTGCGACTTCTGGCAGGTCCCCTCGGGCAACGATACCTCCACCCTCGCGGCACTCGACATCGACGGAAACGGGACGGACGAGCTGGCCCTCCTCAAGACGAACGGCGGCGACCAGAACCTCTTCATCTACAACGCTCCCATCGGGAGGGACAGGAGCTACTGGGATGCTCTCGCCCGGAACCCCTCACCTCTCGCCCGCGACTTCTGGTTCATACCGGCGGGCAACGACATCCTCATGCTGGCAAACGCGGGGAACATCGACGGCACGGACGGGGACGAGCTGGCCGTCATGAAGAGGCAGGGTCCCGTCGACTGCAACCTCTACCTCTACAGGAGCCCCGCGCCCGGCGACTGGTCCTGGTGGGACGCCTTCTCACGGAACCCCTCTCCCCTTGCAAAGGACCTGTGGATGATCCCCTCGGGGAACGACGCTGCCGCCATGGCGGGGATCGACACGACCGGCGGGGGCCTAAAAGACCGCCTCCTCGTCCTGCGGGAGACGATGGGCGACCAGAACCTCTACCTGTGGAACGTGCTGGCGGCGGGAGACTGGACCTACTGGGACGCTCTTGCCAGGAACCCCTCCCCCGTCGCGAGGGACTTCTGGGCCGTTCCATCGGGGGACAATGTGTTGCTCATGACCTGCGCGAACGTACCGGGTGGAGAGGTTTTCGACGGGGTCCTCGTCGTGAAGGAGACGGGCGCCGACCACAACCTCTACGTCTACAACGGCCCCAGGCCCGGCGACTGGACCTACTGGGACGCGAACGCGCGGAACCCCTCGCCCCTCGCCAGAGACTTCTGGCTCATCCCGCGTTACAACAATACAACGGCCATGACGGCAAACAGGGGGGCGGCAACGTGGACGCCGACAATGACGCCCACCATCACCCAGACCCCCACTATCACGCTTACACCAACTATCACGCAGACGCCAACTATCACGCTTACACCCACCATCACACAGACACCCAGCACCACGCCCACACCTACTATAACCGTTACACCCGATCCGCGAGGTCCCTGGCCAATGTTCCGCCATGACGCAAGACGCACGGGACAGAGTCCTTACAGGGGCACCCTCGCCGCGGAGCTGAGATGGAGCTATATAACCGGAAATGATATCCTGTCATCTCCTGTCTTCGGCCCGGAAGGTAAGGTGTACGCAGGCTCGCGGGATGATAAACTTTATTGTCTGAATTCCAATGGTTCCTTAGCATGGACCTTTAACACCGGAGATAGGGTCATATCCTCACCAGCTATATATTCTGATGGGAGTGTCTGTATTGGAACGTACAATAACATTATCTTTGGCCTCCACTCTGACGGCTCTTGGAAATGGCAGTACAAACCATTAGGATTCGGCGATATCGAGTCCTCACCGGCCATAGATTCCGGGGAGAGGGTGTACTTTGGCTCAAATGATCATCGTTTCTACAGCCTCAACTCTGACGGCTCTTTTGCATGGAGCTATGGAAGTGGTTGGGCTATCCGTTCTTCACCAGCTATAGGTACAGACGGTAAAATATACGTGGGCTCACAAGATAACCATTTCTACAGCCTGAACGCGGACGGCTCGCTGTATTGGAGCTATGCACGCACGCAAGATTTTGATTCTTCGCCGGCTATAGGTTCTAATGGTAAAGTTTATACAGGCTACAGCAGTGCCATCTACTGCTTCGACCCCGATGGTTCTATTGTATGGACCTACAACAGCTACACAGGCGGGGACTGCACTTCCCCGGCTATAGGTTCTGACGGGAATATATACGGAGCCATAAATAAAGTACTCTACTCCATCAGCTCAAACGGCTCATTCCTGTGGTCCTTTCAAACCGGAGATTATATTGATTCTTCAGCGGCCCTGGATTCTGACGGGACGGTGTATATTGGCTCGGGAGACAATCGCCTTTACAGCATTAGTTCTGATGGCATCTTGATATGGTCGTATATAACAGGAGATCAAATTACTTCCTCCCCTGCCATAAGCAGTGACGGCACGATCTGCGTTGGGTCGTATGACGATAGGGTATATGCAATTCAGGCTAATTAGCCTGCAACAACGCCGACTCCTGCGTGACCTAGCGCTCTCACGCGGACGCCCACCATCATGAATACGCTACTATCCCAACGAATTTAAAGGCCACACCGTCTCTGAAAATCCTCGCAAGTAACGAACTTGCGGGAACGTCCGGGGGGGGCAGTGTTTTCGACGGGGTTTTTCTCGTGAAGGATGACAGCGCCGAGGTAGGATCGCCTATTCGCGCTCGAACACCTGCTGCCTGAGATCGTGGCCCACTGGTCTTTCCTCATGAGAGGCCACTACGTCCCGAAGTTTTTTAAAATCATCCCTGAGCGCTATGAGCGTCTCTATGACGAGATTGAACTTGCTTTCCATCTCCTCCAGGAGTACTTCAAATCTTTCTTTCTCATTCGCCATGCTCAACGTCATCCTTGTTCTTCGTTATCGAATTTTCACACAAATCCCGGCCTGGAGCAAAAGCATACCTAATAGTACAGGGCCGCCCTGGAAGGGCGGCCCTGTAATTGCAGAGAGTCGGCTATTGACTCCGTTTACACTAGGATCTCCTCCGGTACTCTCATCTTATCGTTCTTCTTCAGAAGTTCATCCGGGACGGGACGCTCGAGGTCGGCTTTTACCAGGTCCAGAAGGTACTTCCTTATGACCCTGTCCCAGTAATCCTTCTTCATATAGAAGACACGGGCCCCGCCGAGCTCATGCTGGTACTCGGGCCACGGGTAGGAGGGCTGCGCCATGCCCAGGCCCCAGCGCATCCAGCCGTTGGGGCTCTCGTAAGTGGCCCACCACTCCTTTTGACCCAGTATGTCGAAAGCGTACTGGGCCTTGGCGTAATACATGATGGCGCCTATACGCAGGCCCCTCTTGAGAGCCATGGAGTGGAGGCTGATGCTGATGTCCTCGTTGTAAAGCCTGCCGTTGGCGAAGCCAACCCACAGGCCGTCGATGAGGCCCACCAGCGTGTAGGGGTCTTTCAGCCTCTTCCTGAGCCAGCCCAGTATCTCCGAGTAGATGCGCGAACCCACGATGTCGTAGTAATCGTGGTCTACCTTCATGACCTTGCCCACGTACTCGAGCATCATGGGGGCCTCCTCGAACTTCGCCGCGCGGATCAACATAGTGGATCCGTCCTTGAGTTTGACCATTGCCGGCTCGTAAGGCGGGATGTCCATGGGGGGCGCTTGGATAAGCGCCTCCACCTCCCGCGCGTCTATATTGAGCGTGTCCTTTGTCAGTCTTTCCGTAGGCTCAACCTTCATAAATACCTCCTTGTTTTTCTTCAAACGGGAAAGAAAAGTTAAATGTAAAATGACCGCCATGTCAAGGAAAACTCATATAATTGCCCATATAATACCGAATTATTCATAAATTCCCTTTCATGCAATTGTCACTATTTGATAGTTTGAAGATTCTATAAAATGAATAATTCTGTTTGACACCAATAGCGGGAGGTAAAGGGTGAATAAAAAGGGAAGCGGGCTGGAATTTCTAAAGGACGCAGGCGACAGACTCAACAGGTGGACCGACAGGTGGATACCTGACGCACTCGTCATCGTTTTCATCCTGAGCGCAATAGCATTCGGCATGGCGATAATCTGGGGAGGCGTAACTCCCTACGGCGCCGTGCAGGCGTGGGGAAAAGGGTTCTGGAGGCTTCTTGAGTTCGCGATGCAGATGTGCCTCATTATCATGACGGGCTACATCCTTGCCGTATCGCCGCCGATGAAGGTCCTCCTGGACAAGCTCTCTTCAATAACCAACCCGGACAAACCCTGGCAGGCCATCCTCACCATGGCCCTCTTCTCGATGATCGTGGCATGGTTCAACTGGGGACTGAGCCTCATCGGTAGCGCCATGTTCGCCCTCTTCCTTATTAAGAGAAACCCGAAAACGGACTACCGGCTCCTGATAGCATCGGCATACCTGGGACTCGGATGCACCTGGCACTCGGGCCTTTCCGGCTCCGCCACGCTGATCGTAGCGACCCCCGACAACTTCCTGATAAAAGACGGAATACTGGCAGACGTCATCCCCACATCGACCACGATATTCAGCCCGTTCAACCTGGTGCTGACCGTCATCATGGTTGCGATAGTCGCGCTTGTCATGGCGGCAATGCATCCCAGGCCTGAGAAAACATACAGGATAAAGCCGGAGCTGCTCGACAGGCTGAAGCTTTACGAGCCGCCGCGAAAACCGGATGGTCCCTGCTCCCCGTCCAGCTGGATGAACTGGTGGCCAGGCTTCAACATCATGGTCGCCGCAGCGGGAGCAACGTGGCTCTTCTGGTATTTTTTCTCCCGGGGCGGGGGGCTAACGCTCAACGTCGTCAACTTTATCTTCCTGATGCTTGGCGTAATATTCCACTGGAGGCCCAGGAGTTTCCTGAAGGCGAGCGAGGAAGCCGGCAAGACGGTCTGGGCGATAATCATACAGTTCCCCTTCTATGCGGGGATATTCGGCCTCTTCAAGTACACGGCGCTCTCTTCCGTCTTCGTCAAAGCCTTTGTGGCCGTCAGCACGCCCGGGACGTATCTGCTCTTCGTTTACTGGTACGCGGGCCTCCTCAACTACCTCGTTCCCTCGGGCGGCTCCGAGTGGGCCATAACGGCCCCCTACCTGCTGCCGGCCGCCGGGCAGCTCGGCATCGAGAGCTGGAAGACGGTAATCGCATACGCCTGGGGGGACATGATGACGGACATGATTCAGCCGTTCTGGGCGATAGCGATGCTGGCGGTCGCCAAGCTCGAATTTCGTGAGATAATGGGCTGGCTTCTGATTGTTTTCTTTATCTTCTTCGTCCTCACGTCCATTGCCTTTCTCCTGCTGCCCTTCGTGTAGAGACAACGCGTTCCGGCAGATAGACGTGAGATACTGGTTGCGGTCAATGGGTTTGGGCCAACTACCCGCCATACAGGCGAGGTGTTGCTCACGCTTGGCTCGCCTTCACGCCGAAGCCATAGAGGATAGAGAGGGGGTGCTCAGGAGCTATCGGCCGTGAGATACTGGTTCGATGATGATGTTAAGCAATTTCTGCTTTGTACCTAACCTCAACCCAACTACCATACCGGCCTCTTAACCTTTACCCTAACCTGTTTCCTGCGATTAGCTTTTAACGCAATACGCAGTACGCACGACGCATCACGAATTTGCTGACAGGTCCCTCGCGTGAAGGATCTTTATGGCCTCGATGGCCGTCTTTATCGCCTCCTCGACGCCCGCCTTCTCCTTGATCGGCTCATCGTTCCAGGTGGCCCCGATAACGGCCATTACCTCGCCTGCCCTCAGCTTACGTATCGCCGAGACAACGAAGACGGCGGACGCCTCCATGGAGGTCGCGGCAACGTTGGCCCTTTGCCACATCTTCCACCTGGCCTTGATCTCGTCCTCCATGGGAAGGATCTCGGGATACTCCAGGTAGAAAGCATCCTTGCAGTGGGATATGCCGAGATGGTATGGGTAGCCGAGCCTCGTCGCGGCCTCCCTCAGGGCAAGCGTGACGTCGAAGTCGGGAACTGCCGGGTACTCAACGGGGACATACGATAACGACGTCCCGTCACCGCGGATGGCCCCCGTCGAGATGACGATCTCACCGGTTTTTATCTCCGGCTGCAGCGAGCCGCAGGTGCCGACGCGGATGAACGTGTGGGCGCCTATCTTCGCGAGCTCCTCCACGGCTATCGCAGCAGACGGGCAACCGATGCCCGTCGATGTCGCGGAGACCTTTATGCCGTCAACCTCGCCCGTGTAGGTCGTGTACTCCCGGTTCTCCGCCACCTTTTTCGCGTTGTCGAAGTATTTTGCTATCTTCGGGACCCTGCCCGGATCTCCCGGCAGTATGACGTATTCACCGATGTCTCCCTTTCCAAGCGCTATGTGATATTCTTTCCCCTGTTTCATACCATCCTCCTTACAAGCTACATAGAACCACGGATTGAACGGACTATACCGATTAAAAGCATGTATTGATTATGCCCTAATCCGTTTAATCTGTTTAATCCGCGGTTTATCCCTGCTCTTCTGTTTGCTGTTGGCTGTCTTCTAACTTCTGTCTTTTAATTGAACATTGGTTATTGAATATTGGTCATTCGTCTTTTTCTCTCTGTCTTCTGGCTACTTAACGTCGTCGAAGGCGACGATCCTGCATATCGAGGACTCCCCGCCTACCCAGCGCCAGGGGAAGCAGCCGATAATCATGCGCCTCCCCAGCACCGTATCGATGTCCCCGCCGAGGTTCTCGGCGTGGATGATGTCGAGGGGAAAGAGGTCAATGTGCATGAACTGGTAATCCTCCGGCGGTAAGACGTCGTCTATTCCCTTGTTGTACTTTTCCCGGAAGTACGCCTCGCACTCCGCGGCCTGCTTGGGCATCCATTCCCTGATCTTCGTGTTCATGGGATGGTCGGCGGAACCGCAGTCGAGTCCAATCCACTTGAACTCCATCTCCTTGCACCATTTCGAGAACTCGCGCGTCGGCCCCGGGTGTTTCACCATGTACCGCACCTCGTCCGCCTCCGGCTGGTCCCACGCGTACCGGTGATAGCCTGTGTTGATGATCAGTATGTCGCCCTTCTTGACCTCGACGCGGTCCGTTATGTCCTTCGAGGTATAGATCCCGTAGTCCTCGGCGATGTCGCTAAGGTCGACGATGACGCCCTCCGCGACCAGCTCATCCAGGGGGATGGAGGCAATATCTCTTCCATGAGTGCAGAAGTGCAAAGAGCCGTCCAGATGCGTCCCGACGTGGTTGGAGTGGGTCACCAGCTGGCCGTTCGCGCCGTTCGGCGCGAGCCTCTTGAAAAACTTAACCTGGAGCGGCTCGTACGTCGGCCACGCCGGCGTGAGATCGCTCAACGGCTGTGTCAGATCTATAACCTTCATATACCGTGCCTCCTTAAAACTTCGATTTTATTCCTCTCTCTTACCGGAGATAAACTCCTCGGTCATCTTGTATGCCTCGTCGTCGCAAAACTGGCGCGGCGGATGCTTCATGAAGTAGGCCGAGGGCGAGTAGAGGACCCCTCCCCTGCCACGGTCCAGCGCAACCTTGCTGCATCGTATAGCGTCTATCGCCACACCCGCCGAGTTCGGGGAATCCTCGACGGAGAGACGCAGATCGATGTTCATGGGAACGTCGCCGAAGAGCTTCCCCTCCATTCTGATAAAACATACCTTGTTGTCCTTCTGCCAGGGAACGTAATCGCTGGGGCCGACATGGATGTCGTCCGGATCGAGCCTTTCCGAAAGTACCGACTGCACCGCCTCGGTCTTCGAAATCTTCTTCGAGGCAAGCCTGTTCCAGTTGAGCATGTTGAGAAAATCGGTGTTCCCGCCCGTGTTGAGCTGGTACGTCCTCTCCAGCTTCACCCCCCTTTTCTTGAACAGGTCGGACAACATCCTGTGGGTGATCGTTGCGCCGAGCTGGGCTTTTATATCGTCGCCGATAAGAGGTATGCCTTTCGCCTGAAATTTCTCCGCCCAACCGGAATCACTTGCTATAAAGACGGGGATACAGTTGATGAACGCGACTTCGGCCTCGAGCGCGCACCCGGCATAGAAACGGGCGGCGTCCTCTGAGCCCACCGGCAGATAGTTCAACATTATCTCGGCGCCGGACTCCCTCAAAAGATGGACAACATCTTCTTCCGAGGGCTCTTTCTCATCGCCGGGGACGAAAGTATGCTTATCCTCATAATACTTCATATGCTCTGCGACCCCGTCGAGCACCCTCCCCATCTGCACCCTGACGCCTGCTCTCGGCACGTCACTGCAGAAGACCGTCGTGCAGTTAGGCGGGGCGAAGATGGCCTCGGACACATCCTTCCCGACTTTTCTCTTGTCGATGTCGAAGGCGGCCGCCACCTCGATATCACACGGCTTGTAGCCGCCGATGTCCCAGTGCATCAGGCCTATCGCATCCTTGACGTTGTTCTTCCTGTAGTATTCTATACCCTGAAGAAGCGAGCTGGCGCAGTTGCCGACACCAACAATCACGATCTTTATCTTCTTCGGCATATGTACAATCTCCTTGATTCAGCAAACACGGACGTATTTACCGGGGAGTAAAAAGCTGCGAGCAATATTCCCGGGCCCCGCTATTCTCCCAAATGGCGGGTAAACTTACAATTATTTTAATCCCGGGGATGCGAAGCCCTTTCACTTCTGCTCGGAGCCGACGAGAACTGCCTTTATTGTGACTTCCGTGTCGAGCTCGTCCCTGTACGGCTCCTTATCGCCCTTTGCCTCCCATTCTCTTGTCTCGTGCCTCTTTATGGTCTTCCTGGTTTCAATGGGTGTGCCGCGCTCTATATCGAAGTACATTACGCTGTCCATCTTTTCCTCGGCCTTGAGAACATCCACCTTTTTACCCTTCCGGGTTTTCCCCTGATAGTTCTTGAGCCCGAGCTTGGCGCGCCCTTCGATCACTGCGCATCTGACACCCTTGTACTCTTCGATCTCCGCCAGCTTGTACCTGACGGTATAGGAAATCGGCTCCCCCTCGATAAAGAGGCCTTGCCTTGTGAATTTCTGTTTCCATGTGGCGCCGATCTTGAGCCGTTTCTTGGGAAGGATTGTAAGAAGGGGCTCTTCCAGGTACGGAGTCTGGCTTTTCCTGTAAACTTTTTCCAGCGCTCCTATGTTCTCAATCTCCGTCTTGCCGTCCGGCCACATTTTGATCCTGATATCTTCCCCCTTAAAATCGAGGTCGGTCTTTTTTACATTCCTGCCTTTTGTCTTCTCGCTGAACCCCTTGTCGAACCTGTAAACCACGTTCATCCGCCCGTTGCTCCGGCTCACGACCTCCGCCGAAGAATACAACTCCTTTTTCATGGAAATTGTCTTCGGGCTGTCTTTCTCCCCTTTCACCCAGCCGCCGAGCTGCTTGAAGACAATAGTCCCGTCCACGTTCATCTTGTAATTGAGGGTTAATCCCACGTCGTGGCGGTACTGCAATAGAACCTTCTCGCCTCCCGAACAAACCGCCGCGGGCAGCGCGAGAATCAGAACGCTGCAGAAGAAATTCTTTATCATGATCGGCCTCCTTCCCGAAAGATTTCCGTCTCTTTTCGAAAACCGGCAGCGCCCTGCCCTGGACTTCTTCCCGCCGGTGCTCAAAAAATAAGCTTAACAAAGCAGGCTGCTTTTCGCCATAGAGAATAAAGCTGAATATCGAGGCGCCTCGCCAGCATGACAATCCGCTGAAAGACGGATATCTAGTCGAACAGCTCCGGCGAAATAATCTTCGAGAACGTGAAACCGAGAACAAGTTCGAAGGAATCACGGCGATTGACGAGTCCCTTGGTGAGAATGCCCTCGAACCCCATCCGTCTCTTAGTGTCGGGAACGGAAGTGAGCCTGTCCATAACATGGCCCATCTCCATCTTCTCGTCCACGATCATGCGCAGCACCTTTCGCGGCAGCGGAATGTGGACCCCGCCGCCTGTCATCACCTCGTCACCATTATCTATCGCGCACCAGACACACGTGTAATACTGCCCGTCTACCTCCGTGATTCCGCCTTCAAGCCCCACGCCAAGATCCGATCCGGTATTCCCTCTCGCCTCTTTCGCGCGCTTCACGGCCCCGGCTATCGTCTCGGTATCGCTAAGCGGATTGTGGCTTACGCCCGAATCCACCTCGACGCCCTCGACATCCACCTCGCCGAATATCTTGGACGCGACGCTCTTAACCGCGTCTATTTTTACGGGATTCTTCGATCCAACGGCAATTTTCATAGTACGTGAAGCGTGAAGCGTATTTCTTTAAAGCTTCTTTATCAGGTTTCTTAACATGCGTGTTTCGTGGTCCATCTTTTCGAGTATCTCATTTTTGGAATCTTTATCTAATAAATCTAATTCCACACATTCAGATCACGGAAGTTTCTGATCTTCTGCCCATTACATACTTCCTTTTTTTTCGCTTCACGTTTCACTCTTCACGAGATACGAAACGTTTATACTAAGCAATATACGTATTGCTTAGGAACCTCGGAGATAATCATTTGAGGGTTTGGGCGAAGGCCTTAAGTGCCTCCACGAAAATCTCCATGGGAGCGTGAAGGATCCCCGCCCCTACCTGGCCGATCCCCGGGTTCTTATGCGCGATGCCGGTATTGATGAAGGGGGATATGCCCTTATCCACGATTTTCCTGATGTCCACGCCGACCGGCGTGCCCCGGAAATCCAGGACCGGAATCTGGTAATGCGAGTGCTCTCCCTGGCATATCTCGTACATCTCCAGCGTGTTCTTCACGGCATCGCCCGGCGTTCCGCCCGTGAACTTCACTATTGCCGGGGCCGCGGCCATTGCCATCGCTCCTATGCCCGCAATCTCGGAGACGGTGCTGTCACCCAGGTCGGGGTTGGCATCGGCCTCCGAGTATCCCGGAAAATAGAGGCCCTTCGGCATTCCCGCCGGAGCGGTGTACCACCTATCGCCCGTGCCGGCGAGCCGGATGCCTATGTCCGTCCCGTTTCTGGCCATGACCGAAACGATGGAACAGTTATCCATGCCCGCTATGGTGTCGGTTGAGACCTTGCAGGCCGCCATCGAGAGGTTGAGGAAGAAGTGGTCGTTGCCGCTGATGAAACCGATGACGTCGGCTATGACACCTTTACCCAGCTTTGTCTCCAGGAGGCATGGAATAATCGTCCGTATAAACAGGGAGGTAGCCGCTACGTTCCTGTTATGGCATTCGTCCCCCATCATGAGGGCTCTTGCCGTCAGGTCCCTGATGTCTATTCCTCCCGATACGCGTATCGCCTCCGCCAGGGACGGCGCGAGTACCTTCTCCATCCACTTCAGACGTTCGATGACATCATCGCTGAACGCCCCGAACCTGAGGACCTTCCCGAGCCCCTCGTTAATCGTGCAGTAGGCCCTGTTCTCCCCCGCCCTGTTCTCCACGACGAAGACATACATGGATGGCGAGACAACGCCGGCCATGGGGCCCACGGCGGAGTGGTGGTGACATGGAGAATAGGTGATCTCGCCGGATGCGGCCAGCCGCTCCGCCGCCTCCCTGTCTTCGGCCCATCCCTCGTAGAGGAGCGCCCCGATGACGGCGCCCTTCACGGGTCCGCACATACTATCCCAGTCAACCGGGGAGCCGGCGTGGAGTATCATGCGCTCCCCCATGCCGGGGATGACGTCCCCCGCCCGGCCCAGGCCCGTGAGGACGGGCTGCGCGCCTGTCATCCTCCGCACGGCCTCGTCGTTGGCGAGGTCGATCCTGTCGCTGAACTTCTCCAGCTTCTCGAGGAGATCGATGATTTCCGGGTCGCCGCCGGCGGGAGGCCTCCAGTCCACGTGGACCACCTCTCCCCCCTGGTCCTCGATCGACTCCGCGAAAGACGGAAGTCCTATGTTGATAACGGCCAGCTTTTGTTTGAATAATTCATTTCCCTTTTTCATTAATAAGCTTCCTCCCAGTAAGTTACGCCATGCTGCTTAACAAATTACCTTATAACGTTAAAGTTACTTCAAACAAAAAATATCCGTCCACGAATTACACGAATTACACGAATTAAAAAAGAACAACACAATAGTATTCGTGAAAATTCGTGTAATTCGTGGATAAATTGTTTTTATTCTCTTTTTTACTTGCTTCGTGTCTTTGTGCCTTAGTGGTTGGTATTTTCATATTTTCAAGCTCTTCTGTGTTTTATTTTTTCAGTGTTTTTCCACGGGTGATAATTGCCGCCGCCATGCGGGCGGCCTGGGCGTTGGTGTCCATGAGGACCACGCCGGCCTCCTCAAGCTTCCTCTTCTGCTCATTGTAATCCTGGGGGTCGCCGGGGGTGCCGCATATCGAGGCTACGAAGGAGATATACCTGCCCGCGTCCTCAGCAACTTTCCCGGCCTTTTCTATGGCGGGAAGGAGCGCCCCCGCTATGTCCGGGTGGGCGCCGTAGCCAAGGACGACGTCGAGGAATATGATACCAACGCCGGCGTCCTCCGCCTCCTGCACTATCCTCTTGTTCCTCATCGTGGAATCGATCATCGGGTGGGGAACACCGCGGGTAAACTCATCGTCGCCCATGTCCACGAGGCAGTTCTTCCTGCTCTTCCACACGTCCTCGAGCTTGAGCCGGTCCTCTTTCGCAAGATTGGAGTATATATCCCCCACCATCTCTTTCAGGACCAGCCGAGCCTCGTCGCAGAGTGTGCCGCCCGAGAATATTCCCCGGATGTACTTCTGCCCTTCCCCCAGGCGGGAATATTCCGCTTCAGCTATCTTACCGGCATCGGAGAGACTGCAGGTGAAATTGCTCTTCTCATATTTCTCTCCCCTTATAACCGAGACAGCCATGAGAGCGGCCTCCTCGAGTGTGTCCGTGGCTATGATCCCCTCTTTCTTCATCAGTTCCATGTCGCCGCCCAGGAAACATACGATTACCTTCTTGCAGCAACCCTTTATTATCCCCATCAGTTTCTTCACCACCTCTTCGGCCGGCGGCTTCGACACGAGAACGATCAGCTCCGTATCGGGGTCGCCGTCCAGGTCCCGCAGCGCCTTCTCCATCATCAGGCCTCCGACCTTCTCCTTCAGGTCCCTGCCGCCCGTTCCTATTGCCTGCGTTATTCCGAGCCCATGCCTGGCTATGATCGATGAGATCTCCTGGATGCCCGTCCCCGAGGCGCCGGCTATGCCTATAGGCCCCCTGCCGACGACGTTGGCGAAGCCCAGGGCGACGCCGTTTACTATCGCCGTCCCGCAGTCAGGCCCCATCATCAGGAGGTCCTTCTCCAGCGCCAGCTTCTTCAATAATATCTCGTCTTCGACGGAAACGTTATCGCTGAAGAGCATCACGTGGAGCCCCCTGTTCAGCGCTTTCCCGGCCTCGCGCCGCGCGTACTGGCCGGGCACCGAGATAACAACCATGTTCGCTTCAGGCTCACGCTCGAGGGCGGCGTCCAGCGAGCGGGGAACCACCTCGACGTCCAAACCGGCCTCGCTCTTCCTCTCCTCCAGAAGCTCCTTCGCCTTCCCGAGGGCCGATTCAACAACCACCTCATCCGAGCCGTCTATGGCTATAATAAGGTCGTTCGGGCCCGCCGCCCGTCCATCGTCGTTCAGGAGACCGATCTCCTCCATGAGCTTCTTGTTCGCGTCCGTCCCCATCATAGCCGCCGCCTCCTTGAGCCCATCCTCTTCCTTGAGCTTACTGGCAACCTGCATAAGGCAGACCGAGTCGTAGTACCTGTTCTCCAGAATAAAGTTGGCTATCATGTTCCCTCCATATCTCTCTAAATCCCACTCTTAATCGTACTCTTACTCTGTCATTCGTATCTTGTATTGTGTATCGCGCACTTCGTACATCATACTGCGTTTCACCTGTTCAATGTCAACCTTGATCCGCCACGTTCACGCCATAAATTTCATGGTATTGGTTCTGCGATCATTTCTTTCATTTCGAACATCTAGAATCGAGCATCCAGCATCCTTTTATACTTTTCATTTAGTTTTATTCCTCGATCCCTCATCCCTTCGGTGCTAAGTACAAATCCACACCCAGAACGACTCCCTTCAGCATATTTATCCCCGAGCTTGCGCCTACTCCCAGTAACCTCTCAAGATTCTTTCCCAAACCATCCCCGCCGTCCGACAGAATGGCAACGCAGAGGTCCGAAAGCGGCTCGACGAACCTCCCCTCCAATCCGTACTTAAGTAAGGAATAACTGATAAAGGTCGTTGAATTAATATGGTCTTCCAGCATGAGCGAAAAGGTCTCGAGAAATTTATTAAAGTGCTCACCCCTTATTTCCGAAGGCACCGAACTGATGAAACAGAGCAAACCGAGCAGGACATCGTCGCCGGCCGGCGTGAGGCCGTCGCCCAGTCCTATGATGGTATCGAGAGCCCTCTTGATCTGCAGGGGCTCGCCCGATAAAATGGAATTTTCCAGCTTATCGATCCGCTGCTCCACAGCCTCCCGGCCGTCGCGGTGTGAAACAATTACCTCTTGAAAGACGGACACCTTCGCCGCGAGTTCATCGTTTCCCGCGAAACGGTTAATCTTTGTTTTTCCGCTCCAGGGTCGCGCGCCATCTAGCGGGATTCTGACGCCGGGCGAGGGAAAAACAAGTTCCTCACCCGTGAGAACCGCGCGGGACCTCACGCGCAGCATCCCCTTCAGGGAGGAAAAAGGGCACGCCTTGATGAAGGCGGGGCCGTTGTATTTCCGGGGAGAGATGACCGTGACAAGGCCGAGGCCATCAAACTCGACGTTGATCGCCTGATCGAAGATCGAATGGACCCGCCCTGTAAACCGCTGGTCTCTAATCTGCCAATAGAGTAGCCTGTCTATGAATACCGCGTTGAATTTACGGCCTCGCATAAGAACCTTCTAAATAGTGCAAATTGGAGCCCACTTAGTGCTCTGACTCATAAGTTCGGTGACGTATTATGCGGAGTTTATCCTGAGCGTAGCCGAAGGGCTCCTCGCAATGGCATATCAACCTATTTTGTACCCTCCGCAATATATTATCATATTTGTGAATGTGTGCACTAAGGGTTCCATATCTGCATGGCCATGGCTATGCAGAAGCCCCCCATGAAGTAATAGATGTTCTGGTTGTCATACTGAAGCGCCACGCGCCGGGAATCCATGACGCTCAGGACAGGGAAAAGCGCTATAGGTACGAGTGCAGTTGCCGGGATGGGTATGGCCTCGGTAATCCACCAGGTGGCCATGAGAATTGTCACGGCCGCCGCCCTTAAGCCAGACGGAGGAGGGCAAAACAAAATGCCAGCGAACTAATAATATTTGCTGACAAAACGTGAGATATCCTGGACCTCTACTTCCGTCCTGGCTATGAATTCGGCCGTTATCCTGTACTGGTGGTCTTCCTCCATCTTCTTGCTACGAACGATCCTGCAATCAAACTCGAACGGGATTGACTCCTCCGTAAGGTTCACTCTTATCGCCACAAAAGCCGAACAAGGAATGTCTCCGTCGGCGTCGAAAATAATACCTCGTACGCTCAGGCTCCCTCGCTTTATCCTGTGTTCATGCGCCTTTATATGAACGTCGAAAAACGGGTCCCTGGGATTGAAACATCTGTACTCCAACCGCACCCAATGAGGGATCCTGAGATACCGTATTTTATTGTAGAGAGATTTGGTCGCCATCTTTCGATATCCGGACTTCTCCCGGCCGCGCAATTTGCACTTATCCCGGCTTCGCCGGGGACTTTTGCCACTAAGACACTAAGGCACAAAGGTATGAAAATATGGAAACAAGGTAATATGAAAATAAAGTTCAGCCATTGTTCACCAGTCAGTTATTTCCATACTTTCATATTTCCATATTTTCATACCTTCGTGCCTTTGTGGCCAGTCCAAATAACAAATTCCTATACGATTCAATTAGCAATCTACAATCGACAATCGTCAATCTACACGGGGCGTGAGCGTATTCTCTTCCTGAAGAAGTAAGCGGAGCCGAAGGAGACAATTAACATCATTATGGTTGACGGCTCCGGCACCGCGCCTTCGGAACAGGACAGACCGTGCTGTGTCTCGGGCGGGGGCGATTGCGGACCGGCCGTGAAATTCGTGTAGGCGTTCAGCTCCTGAGTCCCGTCCCACACGAGGAAATACACCTCGACGGAGGCGGTGGTCAGGGCGTGTATGACCATGTTGTACCAGAAGCCCCCGTTAACGGTAATGTAGCACAGGCCGACCAGGGCGTCGTCGCTTACACGGAAGGCCGCAGCCTGGTCGCTCGTATCAAGGGTGCCGCAGAAGGTTACCTGGCCCCACACCGTGTGCCCGTACGGGCCAGGCCACCATCCGGGAGGGGTCCAGTGCTGGCCGAGGGCCGGAGAGGCCAACGGGAAAAACACCGCCGCCGCGAGAAGTGAAACTATAATCTTTGCCGCCGGCTTCATGTCAGATTCCCACCCTCGATAACATCCCCGACGCGCGCAGGTTCTCCAGGGCCGGGTCGCTCCTTATGTGCTTACTGTCGCTGAACCCCCTCTTCATGGACTCCGTAAGCCACCTCAAGGCTTCTTCCATATCACCCCGCCTGCTGAAGACGCACGCCAGGTTGTAGTAGTTATCCGGAGCGCGCGGCGATAGCTCAACCGCCCTCTTCAGCTGCTTCTCCGCCTTTTCGTCCATCCCGAGGCGCAGGCAGGCGTTGCCAATGCCGCCGTACGCCCTTGCATACCCCGGGTCGATTGCCAGTATCTCTTTGAATACCTCCGCCGCCTCACCGTACTCCTCCTCCTTCAGCAGCAATCCCCCGAGGTAATCCTTGAGGACAATGCTTCGGGGATACGCCTCTACGAGGCGCCCGAACATATCTCGGACCCGGTCTCCCTTGCCCTTCATGAAGTAAAAGTCGGCCAGGGAAACCTCGAATCCCTTCAGCTCCGGGTCGACCCCGAGCGCTTTCCGGATCTCCCTCTCTGCCTCCTCGTACTCACCACTGCTGAAATAGACTATCCCCCGTCTTATGCGGGCCGGGATGAAGTCCTGCTCCACGTCGAGTGCGGCTTCATACTTCGCCAGGGCCTTGTCGGACTCCCCCATCCTCTCGTGTATAAACCCCTTGCTCAGGAGATTCCTCACATCAAACGAATGCTTCAGTTTTATATATTTTTCCCGTGAAAGGCCCCTGTCACCCAGCAGTCGCTTCTGCTGCTCCCTCTCTATTCTCAACAATTCTTCGTACTCCCGGACCGCTCTATTCCTATTACCCTGTGATTCGTAAACGGCAGCCAACATGATGTGGGGTTTAGCGTAATCGGCCCTTTGTATCACGGCGCTTTTGTAATGCTTGACGGCACTAGCAATATCGCTCTTGGAGAGATATAGGTTCCCCAGGTTGTAGTGGGATTTCTCGACGTTGATTTCCGGCCTGATTGCCTTCTTGAAGCAAGCCAGCGCCTCATCGCCATCCCCGCGAGAAGCGTGTAGGATGCCGAGGTTATTGAGGACATTGATATTGTCAGGTTCCTGTTCTACGATCTCCTCGTAGGAGGAGACGGCGGCCTGATAATCGCCCTCTCTTGATTTCGCGACAGCGTCGGAGAAGTAACCGGATGCACGCGAATTACGGCTTCCCCGGTAAATACGTTGGCCGACAACTGCGGCGAAGAGAACCATGGCGAGAACAGCGGAGACGAGGACCAGCACCTTGAAGATCCTGTCAACGCTTCGCACCCGCACTCCCGTGGATGGATACTTCGTGATCCTACTATTTTTCATTGTTATATGTTTTCAGTTTTCAGCTGTCTATTGACATGAGTACGCACTATTACCGTTTTATATGACCTGAATTTCCATATTTCCCTATTTCTATACTACTGCCAGCCGTAACCCCTCCCTGAACCAGTCTTGCCGCTGTCTTCGAGATATCCCCCTGGCACGGAACCAACCGGCCCGAAGTTCACCTGGACAGTTCCCGGTTTGACCCCAGCGTCAACCGGGCTGATCCCGGCCGCATACTCCAGGATGTCCACCCAGCCGTCCCCGTCAGTGTCAACTTCCGGATTATTCCACGAACCGGCATCGAAGCCGCGCTCCCTGTAAAACCACTCCCAGTAGTCGCACATTCCGTCACCGTCGCTGTCGTACTCCTCGCCCGTAACGAGGTCGAACTCTATCGAGTCAAACTGGGACGTGGCTCTATCAATAGTATAGGTGCCTGAGACAACGTATTCCCTCTTCGTCGCCTTCTTCACAATGCGGAAGTGGAGCAGCTCGCTGCTCTCGCCGTGGACGGGCATGAAGCCGTACCTGCCCGGCTCCTCCACGGTGAAGCGGCCCCGGCATGCTCCCGAGCCGTCGAACGTGCCGATCTCGTCCCCCGGTTCGGCCTCCATGCCGTTTATGGAGAAGCTCGCGCCGTAAAGCATCCGCCCCTTCCCCGCCGCGCGCTCCGGTGACGGGTAGTACGGATCTGCCACGGCGATGGCCGGCAAGAGAACCACGATGGCGAGGATGATTGCAGATTGACGAGTGAAGATTGAATATTGAAGATTGATATTCATTTTTTCCGCCGCGCTGTTTTCTTGGATGCCATAAATATGGCTATAAGTTCATCAGCTTCCTTTAATAAGGGCTCAACACGATCTTTTGTAATCAACTCTTCAATCGTCATTCAGAGGGGAACCTTATCTCCACGCCCGTCGTCCCATCTTCCAGCTTTATCCACAGGCCCATCCCCGGCCCCACGTACTTGAGTGTCTGGAGAAAGTCCGGTATGTCCTTGTAGTAGGTGTGGTAGTACGGGAAGACGTCGTCCGACGCTATCATCGCCTCGACCTTGTCTCCCGCCGGGTCGCCCGTCGCACTGTAAACGACGAGGCCCTTCAGCCAGGCGATTATGTCGCCGTGACTCTGGCTCCCCATATCGTCCGAGCCGAACTTCGCAGTCGGGAAGCTGCCCTGGTAGTGGACTTTGGCAAATACGTCACCGGATAGGTTCCAGCCCTTGTTAAGCGCTGTCGTTGAGCTGCCGTCCACCATCTTCAGGCGCTTCGGCCCGCTCATGCTCCAGGTGCATCCGGCGTTGGCCCTTACCCAGTAGCCGTAGCCGCCGGCTATGTAGTCCAGTGAGGAGCCCACATCCTTCTCGTAGGTGTACACCTCCATGCTGTCCGGGTCGCTCGGGTCGGGGTTCCAGCCGGTTATCTTCTCCACGTTGCCGTATATCCCCATGTCGGTGAGGAAGCTCTGGATACTCGGAATCTCGGAGTAACTTGTCGCCGGTATCTTCGCCTTCACCGCCGACGACGGCTCGTGCCCCGTGACATAGTAGCAGGCGTCGGGGCTCAGGCCGATGAGCTTCCACCCGTCGTACAGCGGTATGTCCTGGTGGAAGTTGTCGTAAAAGTAGTTGATGGCGTAAAGCCTGTTGTCATCAGACCCCACATAGACCGTTCCGTCGGGACCGATGGCGGGCGAGGAGCGCACGCCGGCGTTTCCAGCCACATAGCTCCAATTGAGGGAGCCTGCCGAGCTCAGGGCGTATAAGCTGTCATCTTCGGAGCCCACATATATCCCGCCATCGTTCCCTATGGCGGGTGAGGAGTCCACGTTGTTTCCGGTCAGATAGCTCCATTCGAGCGAACCGACTGAGTTGAGGGCGTATATCCTATTATCCCGGGAGCCCACATATATGTTCCCTTCTTCGCCTATTGCAGGTGATGAAAGGACATCATCGTCGGTCACGTAGCTCCACAGGAGCGAGCCATCGGAGTCGATGCTGAAGAGGCTATTATCCAGCGTGCCGACATAGACAACCCCGTCCTCTGTAATAGCCGGAGAGGAATGGCTATAAGCACCATCGAGACCCGTATCGTACGTCCAGAGGCATGAGCCGTCGGAGTTGACGCAATGCACTTGGCCGTCCCAGCTATGGATATAGCTCCTGCTGTCGGTTGTAATAGCGGGTGATGTGACATACCACCCGGTCCCGTATTCCCAGTACAGGGTGCCGTCCGAGTTAATGCAGTATAATCCGAGCGCCCCTATGTAAATCCTCTGGTCGGTTCCAATGGCGGGTGAGCAGGTATTGATATAATTCGGTGTTTCGTAACTCCATTCCAGTGTTCCATCCGAATTAAAATTATACAGGTAGCCGTCGTCGAGTGAGCCGTCGCTGCCCACATATATCCTTCCATCGCTCCCGATGGCAGGCGAGGACTCCACATCACCTCCAGTCATATAGCTCCAGTCGAGCGAACCTATCGAGTTGAGGGCGTATATTCTATTCCCCATGGAGCCCACATATATTCCTCCATCACTCCCGATGGAGGGGGAAGAATATACATCGTCTCCGGTCTCGTAGCTCCACCTGAGCCCCGCGCCGAGCGAGCCCTGGTATGGACTTCTCCCTGTGTTCCTCGCGTCGTAACGGAACATCGGCCAGGGGGCGTACGGTGTGGAAGTCGGCGTACTGGTGGGTGTATTCGTGGGCGTCGGCGTGAGCGTCGGCGTGTTCGTCGGCGTGACCGTCGGCGTCAGTGTGACTGTGGGAGTCGGCGTGATAGTGGGCGTCGGCGTGAGCGTCGGCGTTGACGTGATGGTGGGAGTCGGCGTGATCGTCGGTGTATTCGTGGGTGTCGGTGGCGCCTGCCGGATACAATACATCGCGTTGTTCGTGCCGCCGTAGTATATACCTCCGTCGCTCCCGATGGCGGGCGATCCATACACGTACGCTCCTCCCGAACCAAAGGTCCACTGGAGAGAGCCGTCGGAGTTCAAGGCGTACAACTGCGTCCAGTAAAGCGCGGGGGCTACAAATATCCTCCCGTCGTTCCCGATGGCGGGCCCGGTAAAGAGATCCGCCCATCCGAACGAGTAGCTCCACCGGAGAGAACCCGACGAGCTTATGACGTATAAATAATTATCATCGGAGCCCACGTATATCCTTCCATCGCTCCCGATGGCGGGCGAGGAGTCCACATCGCCGCCGGTCACATAGCTCCAGTCGAGAGAGCCTGACGAGCTGAAGGCGTACAGTCTGTCATCCTGTGAGCCCACGTAGACCCCCCCGCCGCTGCCGACGGCAGGGGAGGATGCCAAATTATCCCCCGTCAAATAGCTCCAATTGAAAGAGCCCGGTGAATTCAAGGCGTACAGCCTGTTATCGTAGCCGCCCACGTAAATACCTCCATTGCTCCCTACCGCCGGCGAACTGTATACGCTTGTGGCGAGGTAGTAGGTCCAGACCAGGGAGCTGTCGGTGTTGAGGGCGAAAACACGGCCGTAGACGTTCGTCAGGAGTATTTCACCGCCTTGCCCGAAGGTGGTTGAGCTTGAGCGTATACTGCCCCCGACGTCATAGCTCCACTCGAGGGAGCCCGCCGGGCTGAGGGCGTAGAAGTTGTAGTCGTAGGAACCCACATATATCGTCCCGCCGCTCCCGATGGCGGGCGAGTTTTCCACATTGTCCCCTGTCACATAGCTCCAGTCGAGGGAGCCCGACGAGCTGAAGGCGTACAGCCTGTTATCCCGTGAGCCCACATATGTCACCCCGCCGCTCCCTATGGCGGGCGAGGAGTCATCTATGTAGTCCCCCGTCACATAGCTCCAGGCCAGCGCGGGCACCGAGGGGCCGGTGTAGGGACTCAGCCCGGTGTTACGGGCGTTGTAGTGAAACATCGGCCAGGGCAGGGGTGTCGGCGTGATCGTTATCGTGGGTGCTGAGTCGGCGTGCTCGTCGGTGTGGGCGTAAAAAGGGTGCCGAGGGTGTAGTAGTAGGTATCGGTGAGGTCAGCGGGCTCCACACTCACCACCCACACATCGCGCCAATCCGCCGTTGTCTGTGATGAGAACTGGCCACTCTCACTGC
>JAVCDC010000042.1 GCA_030765135.1 Candidatus Tritonobacter lacicola
CGCTTCCACTTGCAGGGGAGTATGTTAAAGTTATAGAGTGCACGGATACAACCCCTCACCCCATCCCTCTCCCCTTTCCAGGGGGAGAGGGGGCATAAGTGGAGATAAGCCTCCCTATCGATTCAATCGGCAACCAGCTTATTTACCACCAAATACATTAATTGTAAGGCCGATAATTTCCGGGAAATCTCCCAGTATACCGATTGATAATCGAAAATTGACGATTGACGATTGAAAAATGAAAAATGAAATTTGAAACTGGAAGAAGAAGAAACTTAAAACCAGACCTTGACAGCTGGAATCCTCCCTGGCAGAATGCCATTTGTCATGACACTTGACATATCACTATCTTCATGGTATATTGCATAATGGAGGTAAAAAGATGAGCCCTGCACCAGCAATACAAAGAGAGCTTGAAAAAACCAAAGATCTTTTAAACGTCTCATGGAAAGAGGTCGCTGACGTTTTCGATGCCACAGAAAGAACCATTCACCGGTGGAGAAAAGGAAAGTCCAGGCCCCAGCCCTCTCACAAGAAGAGGCTAGAACAAATGAACGACCTCCTCGACCTCATGAACGAGCTTTTCAGAGAAAAGGAATCTCTCAGGGAATGGTTACATAAGAAAATCCCCACTCTGAATAATCGACGCCCAATAAATCTATTGAAGGCAAGCAGAATCGAGGAAGTCCGCGAAGTCCTGGGGAGAGCTGCTGACGGGATTTCTTCCTAGGCAATCTCTTTAAGAGATGCCACCTCACGCGTACTCATGATTTCCACCAGCGATTTCTCAGAGAGCCTATCCCGGAAAACAGCTATATTGGCTCCAACCCCGGTGGCGGAAGGAAATACTATCCCCTCGTAACCAGCCTCTCTAACCTTCCCGGCTACACTTTGGCACTTGTGCCAATCCAGGCTTTGAATATCCGCTAAAGTAAGTCCCCATTTCTTCCGAGTCTCAGCTTTCCTAAAATCGATGACTCGAGAAAGAATAATACTTGTCTCAGCAATCTTTCTTGGAAAATAAACACTTTCTTCAAGGCCAGCTCTTTTCATGGCGCTCTTAATTTCTGCCTTAAGGGCAGTTTTCGATAGGGCTAGATAAAGCGCACCGAATGCCTCTTTTATATTCCAGCGCCCACCATAATTAATCGCACCGACCTGGCTGAGCGGATCTCGGGTTGGAGAAGTCTGCCTATATGCTTTTGACTTAAGCTTCATTGAGCAATCGCATAAAGCTGCGGTTTAATAACCGCTTGGCCATCGAGATGAGATTCTAATACGAAATTCATGGCATTGAAACAATAAAACGATGAATGGTTAAAACAGTGAGTGGTGAATCGTAAAACAAGAAAAAGAGAAAAGCAGAAAGACGGAGAAAATGGAAATATAGAAGTATGAAAATACTGAACCGAAAAGACGTGAGACGTGGAACGTGTAACGGGTTACGAGATATGCTTCACGAATCACGAACGACAATTCACGATATACGAATTATGAACCGCTCTTGCCGATTCTATTCAACCTCCAGGCCGTGCGAGACACAGTAATCCTTGATGAGTTCGAGGAAATCATCACCGTACCGGCGGCACTTCTTCTCCCCCACGCCGGTGACCTGGAGAAATCCGGCCCGGGTTGACGGACGCCGGCGGGCCATGTCCCGCAGCGCGGCATCACCGAAAACAATGTAAGCCGGCAGGCCCTTTTTTGCGGCGATCCCGCTGCGCAGCTCCCTTAAAGCTTCGAAAAGCCCTCGATCGACCCCTTCCCAGGAGTCTTTTATCGCACGGGAGACAGCTGCCCGGGCTTTCTTTTCCGGAGGCTTGAGAAGCCGGGGAGTTTCTTCGCCCTTCATAACCCTCCAGCCCGCGGGCGGGACCTTCAAAACACCATAATCCTCCGATTTGCGGATATATCCCTGGGAGACGAGCTGCTCGATCCAGCCCCGGACAACGTTTCGGGAAAATTCGGAGAGCAGGCCGTAGGTGCTGAGCCGGTCGTGGGAATTTTGCAGGATCCGCTTATCCTGCGAACCGGTCAGGACCTGGGCGGTATAATCCCCCCCGAAACGCTCCCGGAGACGAACCACGCAGGAGAGGATCTTCCGGGCGATCACCAGGGAACCTTCGATCAGGCTCAGTTCATCCAGGCAGGCATCACAGGCTCCGCAATTATTCCCTTCGAGAGTCTGCCCGAAGTACTCCAGCAGTGCTTTGTGCCGGCAGGTTATTCCGGTGCAGTAATCATACATCCGGCTTAATTTTTCAAGCGCGATCGCGTGGACTTCCGGCTCGAGATCGCCAATCAGGCTCTTCCAGACCGCGTAGTCTCCTCCCGAGTAGAAGAGGTGGCACTCGGCATCCAGTCCGTCCCGGCCGGCCCGGCCGCTCTCCTGCTGGTAGTGCTCCAGGGACTTGGGCATCCCGGTGTGGATGACGTAGCGGACATTCGACTTGTCGATGCCCATCCCGAATGCGATGGTGGCCACGATGATGTCGATTTTCTCCGCAATGAAATCATCCTGATTCTGTTTGCGGTCTCCAGCGGTCATCCCGGCATGATAAGGCACCGCCCGATAGCCGCGCTCACGCAGGGCCGCGCAGAGATCATCGACATCCCTGCGGCGAATACAATATACAATCCCCGAATCCCCCGGATGTTTATCCAGTACACGGCAGACCTGTTTTAGACGGGAAGTCCGGCGGCAAGCCCGATAGATCAGGTTGGGACGATCAAATGACCCGACAAGAACTTCCGGGTTTTTCAGGCCGAGCTGCAGGGCGATATCCTTCCTCACCGGTTCGGTTGCGGTCGCGGTGTAAGAATGGAGGGCAACCCCCGGGAAACATCTCTTCAATCTTCCCAGCTGCCTGTACTCCGGACGGAAGTCATGGCCCCAGTGACTGATACAGTGGGCTTCGTCAATGGCAATAAATGACAGCGGGGTATCCCGGAGAAATTCGGTGAATCCCTCCGTCATGATTCGTTCCGGGGAGAGGTAAACAATCTTCACTTCGCCCCGGCGGATCCGGGAAAATGTCTCCGACTTTTCCCGTCCGGTCAGGGTGCTGTCAATCCGGACCGCCGCCACGCCGCACTCCGAAAGAGCGTCAACCTGGTCCTTCATCAGGGAGATCAACGGAGAGACCACTATCGCCAGACCATCCATCGCCATCGCCGGGGCCTGGAAGCAGAGCGACTTTCCTCCTCCCGTGGGCAACACGACAATGGAGTCGCGTCCGGAGAGAACACACTTTATCGCCTCTTCCTGGAGGGGGAGGAAATCGTCAAATCCCCAGTATTTTTTCAAGACGGCCTTCATGGAAGCATCGCGGGAAGAGGGGCGGGGGTAAGGACCCAATGTTCCCCGAGACAAAGCCCGGGACAGGCAATGACCAATAACCAATATCCAATGTTCATTTGAAATACGGAAAAAAGAAACCACTAAAAATTGTCCACGAATGACACCAATTAACACGAATTAGAGAAACCGCAAAGAAAACGAAGACACCAAGGCAGAATGCAAAAGGGGCGATGGTGTAAACAATGCACTTCAAACCGGCCGATTAATAAGTTAACAAGTAAACACCGTCCCCTAATCTAGAACGGTCCGCGCCGGGATATCGGTAGCGACGCCCCGGCTCCTGCCGAGTATGACGAAGCGCTGAAGCAGGGTCAGACCGGAGGGGGCTTCTTTGGGGAGGCGCACGTAATCTATCACGATCTTCCCGTCCTCCTCACCGATCCGGAAGTAGTTGAGACGGAACGACGGATAATAGACGTCGGGGAGCAGCTTGAAATGCGCGGGTACCCTCGTCAGCTTTTTCAGCCAGGTGCCCGTATTGATAATCACCCTCCCGTCAACTCGATCGAGGAACGCGTCGTGCGTGTGGCCGAATATGTACACCGCCACATCGGGGTGGCTTTCGAACACACGCCTGGCGGCATCCAGGTAGTTCTTGATTTTCTGAATCTTCAGGCCGGCGCCGGTCCTCAGGCCGTAGCGAGCCAGCGTCTTCATGATGTCCCGGTACAGGAAGGCAATGGGAATAGAGAAAATAATCAGAAACCCGAGAATCAGCGAATTGACGAAAAAGATAATCCAGTAAAGCCGCCCGAAGATCCCCAGCGACATCATGTAGTTCCTGCTGAAAATGTACGTCCCGATGATGCCCGTCCTCTCGAGGATATTGCCGATGAACGTCACTAAGGTGGCGGCGAAGAGAAAGATGAAAGGAAGCAGGATCCATCTTAAGATAGGGCTCATCTCCCGGTAGAAGTAATTGGAAACCACCCAGTCGGGGACCTGCTCGTTGGGAGAAACCGACTCCATGTCCTTCAGCCACTTCCCCCGCCCTAAAAGCGAATACTTACCGGCGTTGCTGACTACCTGGCGCGTGACATAGTACCCGAACGGTGTGACATACGGGTTACCGAAATCCGCTATGGCGTTGAAGCTGTCGTGCTGGTTGCCGTGCTCGATCCAGATCTTTTTGCCGGCGACAGGCCTCGTGATGTATTCCTTCTGCTCGAGCGTTATGTTGTACTCCCCGAGCAGCGTAACGAAATCGGGATAGCACGCGAGCTCGTAGTCGTGATTGCCCGGGATGACTGTTATCCTGATCCTCTCGCCCGTCTTCCTGAACTGGTCGAAGAGATCCCGGTGGCTGGAGATAATGGTCCTCAGCTTGTCGCCGACCTCGACACCGGTCAGCTCCCACATGCCGAAAATGTCCCCGTTGATGATCAGTTCGGTGTCCCCGCTCTTGGACTCGAGCTCACGCAGGCAGATTATCAGCTCGTTCTCGAAATCGCAGAAATCGAGGGCGGCATCGCCACCGATATGCAGGTCGCTTATGAAATAGTATTCTTTCGACATCGCTTTTATAAGACTACGGTGATCGGGAAAAATTGAGATCTATTTTTTCAATCCCCAGTGCCCTGGCAACCTTCACGAAAGTCGCCATGGTCATATTACTCTTGCCGGTCTCCATAGCCGAGATATTTCTCTGGGCCGCGCCGATCCTGTCGGCAAGCTCCTTCTGGGTCCATCCCCTGGAAAGGCGGGCCTTTTTTATCTGCTCTCCTATAAACCTCATGTATTCGGACCGCGAAGAGGAAGCAAGCCTTTTACCGCCGGCCGCACCGGCCCGGATGAGGTTGGCATATATGGCGTCCCACCAGCTGAGGTAATCCAGGCCCACTCCCTTTTTTCGCCAGGCACGCTTTATCGCCGGCCACTCCTGCCTGAACGTTTCTTTCGGAATTATCTCGAAGAGTTCGTCCGGTTCATCGCACCTCGAGAGGAGCGTGATCGCCCTGTCACGGAAATAAGGATGGGACGGCTCCCGGATAATTTTACCCGTCTCCTCAAGAGCATTGTCGCTCATGCTCCAGAAATATTTCGCAATATCAGATTTCATGCCACACCTCTCATGAATTCACCCACTTCATCATCTATGTGCAAGATCATCTCCCTCGCATCAAACCCCTCAAGGTAGATATCCAGATCCAGCAAGCCTATCTTCATGTCAATGCGCGAGTAGGTCTTCGCCCACCGGACAAACAATCTCTGGTACATCCTGGGTACTTCCCGCAAGAAGACGTGCAGGGGCCTGACCTTTCTGGACAAGGCATAGAGATCGAACGCGTCCCTGGGCTCGCTTCTGCCCAGCGGCATCGGCCTTCCCGCTGCATTGCTCACACCGCCCACGCCCGTGACAGCAACGATCTTGTGAAAGTAGATGTCCTCGACGCCGTACACTGGGACTCCCTCGATTTTTCGAACGGCAGGATCCCGTATGATCACATCCTCCACGAAATCTATTTTCAAAGGACGCTCCAATCCGGCGGTTGAAAGCGAGTAAAAGATGACCATGGCATGCCTTTCGGCAATAAACTCCTGATCCTTCGAAATGGAGTATCCAAGCCGGTCCCGAATGCACTCTACAGCTTCTTCCACACCGGCCGGTTCGAAGACCGGCGAGAAGAAATCCAGGTCCCTCGAAAACCGGTGGTGGAGGTAGTACCTTTCAAGGGCAGTCCCACCCGCCAGGGCAAAAGGAAAATTATCCGCCCTTGCGACAGCTTCCAGAACCTCTGCCTGGATCTGCTGTACTCTATTCGCCATTTGAATTCCGCTCCTCAACAGTGCAATATGATTTATAAAGCATATCTACTATGGTATATACGACATATTCATACCTTTGTCAAGGCGCAAAGAAAAGACGAATGTTCCCCGAGACAAAGCACGGGACAGGCAATGACCAATATCCAATAACCAATGTTCAATGAAAAGGCAGAAGATAGACAACAAGAAACTGGAAATGATAAACCGCAAAGTCGCCTGTCTGCGTGCGGACACGCACAGGCAGGCAAAGAGCGCGGAGGGGACAACGGTTGAAAGTTGAAGGTTAAAAGAAGAAGAAAATGATGCTTGATACCAGGTGCTCGAAGAGAACTTGTACATAGTACTACACAAAGGAAGCGGCCCCGCCGGGTGGCCGGCGGGGCCGCGATGCAAACCTGGAACTCGCGGAACTACTCCTTTATCCACTCCCGGGCCGAATCGAGCTGGTCCCTGTCGAACGTCTTGAGCGTGCCTTTCATGAAGTGAGCGTCGAGCTTCGCTCCCCACTCGACCCACTTCTTGGCGCCCACCATGGCTATCTTCTCGAAATCGTTCAGATGCCTGATGCCCCAGCTGGCGTCGTCCCACATTGCCTTGGGCTCCCAGCCCTCGAAAGACTCATCGAAGGCAAACAGCAACCGTGCCTTGCCGTGTTCAACGATCACCTCTTCCAGCTTTGGAATGAAGGTATCCTTGTAATCCGCGTCGGTGAGCTTGGCGCTCGCCTTCACCGCCAGAATATTGCCGCTGCTTTCCGCCATAACCTCAATCATGCCGCGCCTCCTTTCAAGTGCTATCGCCCTTTATTATACCGGATTTCTTTTTTGCCGTCTACTTGCCAGGGGGCAGCGGGTTCGCTGCCGGCCTCTCAAGCTTCTCCTGGGAGCCGATGTTGAAGTACTGCACTAGCCCTTCCATGTCCATGCCCAGGCCGTTATCGGCCACCTCGATCTCGTCCTCCCGGATGGTTATCCTGACCTCCGCGGCGTCGGCGTCATAGGCGTTGTTGACGAGCTCCCGTATCAGCTCGAGGCTCTCGGCGTACAGCCTCTTGCCGATGGTAATGATATGGCTCCGGTCGACCTTGACCGGTATGGTGATCCTCTTGCTGTCTGGCATGCTCATTTCTCCACTCGCATTCCTATCTTCTCTATCCGGTCGAAATTTGCGACCGCCTTTCCTTTTTCACCCATCATAATGATGGCCTCCGGGAGGCCATCATTACGAGGCACTGTTAAGTTCGATCGTATTATACACGGGTACCTTACAGGTCGTGAAGCAGGATAAAGCGAGGGACGATGGACGAAAGAAAAGACGAATGTTCCCCGAGACAAAGCACGGGACAGGCAATGACCAATATTCAATTGAAAAGAAAACACTGAAAACATAGAAAACAGAAAAAGAAACCAGTGAAAACACAAAGATAAAAGGCAAAATACATATTGCAAAGTGCGCAATAAAAAAGGATTAATGACATGAAACTCGATTTTTTCTTTGAACCTTTAACCGTCGTCCCCTTCGTGGCCTCCTGTAACCTTTAAGTAATTACCTTCAACCGTAGTTACGTTTCTCTACTTCTTTTTTTAACGCGGTGCCGGCACGCCTACTTTGTTGCCTTATCGGGCATTTGTGGGCATGATTAACACGGCAGGGCCGGTATATAAGGCATTTTTTTACCTGTAAATCTTCAATACCGTCATGGCACGGTTCTTGCTTTTATTACTCACGGATAAATGTGCAAAAAGGATATTTCATTCGTTGATAAGAAGGACTGAAATGGGATGGAACGTTAAAGTTATTGCCGCACTCCTGGCTGCTGCGGCACTTCTCGGGACGCCGTTTTTACAGGGCGCCGCGAGGGCCGCCAATCCCTGGCCCGCCGACTCCGGCACGCAGATCTGGAGCGGGGGGGAGCCGAGCGGCATCGTCTGGCACGAGCGCCTCGAGAAGCTCTTCTGGGTGCACGACAACGGCTACGTGCGGCAGATGGACACGGACGGCACGCTCGAATACGACTGGTACATCGGAGGGGACCTCGAGGGCGTCACCATCGCCAACCCCTCCAGCGACTACATATACGTCGGCTACGAACAGGGAGGCTCCGGGGTACAGATCAGTGAGTTCAACATTACCACCGGCGAGCTCTCCGGCAAGACGTGGGTATTCAGCGAGATGAGCGGCCACGGCAACGCCGGCATGGAGGGGCTCACCTTCGTGCCGAACGGCGCCCACCCGTACTCCGACAGCGATTCGGGCGGCCTATTCTACGGGGGCCTCGAGTACGACGGGAATATCTACGTCTACGACGTAAATCTCTCCGTCAGCGGGAGCGTCACCCTCATCGACACCATCACGCCCACGCCGGCCCCCTCTTCAGTCCCAGTCTGCGGCCTCCACTACCACAGCGAGACCGAGACACTGTACGTCCTCTTCCGCAACGCAGGGATACTCAGGGAGATGGAGGCAGACGGGACGTTCATCGCAGATTACACGCTTCCGGCCGGCTGCTGCTACGAGGGAGTGACGCTCATCCCCTCCTCTCCCCTCACAACCACCGACCTCTACATCGCCTATGACAACGGGCCGATCGTGCGGTACGGGGGGTACCCCGTGACGCTGGCCACCGATTTTATCAAGGGGCCCTGGGTCCAGAACGTGACGGAGAGCGGCATCGTCGTAATGTGGGAGGCGAACGAGCAGGAGACGACCACTCCCACCGTCGACTACGGGGAGACGGCGAGCTACAGCGGCGGGACCGTTCAGGCGACGCACTCATCCGTGAACGGCTACCCCGTGTATTCAGCAGAAATCACGGGCCTGTCACCGGATACCATCTACCACTACCGCGTCACGTCGGGCTCGTCGGAGTCGGACGACGCCACGTTCAAGACCGCCCTCCAGGACAGCGTCAGCGGATTCAGGTTCTATGTTGCCGGCGACAACCGCTCCTACCCCGTGACCTGGGGGGCGATAATGGACATGATACTGGAGGACATGAGCGAGTACCCGGAGCACCACCAGACGTTCGTAATCAACAACGGCGACATCGTGACGGACGGCAGGGAGTACGACGACTGGGCCGAGCTGGTGCCCCCTGCTCAGAATGCGCTCGCGCGACTCCCCCTCTACGTGGGCCTGGGCAACCACGAGGACAGGAACACGGCGGCCAGCGACGCGTTCATCTACGGCTACTTCGACTTCCCATACGCCGAATCCGGCTCGACGGACGAGAAGTGGTACTCCTTCGATTACGGGAACGTCCACATGACTTCCATGGCCCTCTGGGACGACGGCGGATATACCTCGGGCGCGCAGTACGACTGGATACAGAGCGACCTCGAGGCGGCCCGTCTGGATGCACAGACAGACTGGTCCTTCGTCACCATGCACTTCACGCCGTGGTCGCTCGGCTCCCACGATGAGAACGAGCATCCGGACATCCGGACGTACCTGCACCCGATCCTCCGGGACAAGGAGGTCGTCTGCGCCTTCGGCGGGCACAATCACATATACGCACGCTACGCCCCCATCGACGGCGTCAGCTACATCACGGCCGGGGGAGCCGGGGCGGAGCTCCACACGGGAAGCTACACCCCGTGGCCCGGGGGAACGCTGGAGTCATCGGCACAGGTTCACCACTTCTGCGTTGTGGACGTGGAGGCGGACGTCGTGGCGGTGCGCGCCATAGACATGGATGGCAACAGGCTTGACTACGTCACATTCGGCGGCACGCCGGCGGACAGGCCCCCCTTCGCAGACGCGGGCGCGAACGTCCCGGGATCGACGGGGGTGCAGGTCGACCTCGACGGCACGGCGAGCGAGGACCCGGAGGCCTCCGGCATCACCTACGAGTGGACGCAGGTTGCCGGCCTCGACGTGACACTCTCAGGGGCAAACACGTCCCAGCCGCACTTCACGACATACATCGCCGGCGAGTACGTCTTCCAGCTAATGGTGAACGACGGGACATACTGGTCCGCGCCCGACTTCTGCCTCGCCTCTGTATCCTCCGGCGGGGATCTCACCTTCTACCCCGAGGCCGACACGTACATCGACGATCTCAACCCCGGCACCAACTACGGATCGAATAACGTGCTCCTGCTCGACACGTCCTCGCACCAGTACCACACCTACGTCCGGTTCGATGTCACGGGCATGGAGGGGGAGGTTGAGAGCGCGACACTGCGCATGTACTGCTTCGACTCCGGCAACACGGGCGAGGTCCGCACATGCACGGACACAACCTGGAACGAGGGCGCAACGACGTGGAACAGCCCTCTCCCGGAGGACGGCGCTGTGGTGGGATACATCACAAACCCGGCCGCCGGCACATGGTGCGAGGTTGACGTCACGGACGGCGTCACGGAGAACGGCAAGGTCACGCTGGTCATTCTCCCGACCGACAGCAACGGCGCCGACTTTCACTCCCGCGAGAACACGAACAGGCCCGAGCTCGTCGTCAGATACAGCGTGGACCTCAGCGCGCAGGACAGCGACTCGGACGGCATGTCCGACTATGACGAGATCATGTGGGACGGCCTCGCCGACTACGATCCGCACCCGGCGGGAGGGGACACCGACACGAGCGACCCCGATACCGACGACGACGGATGGAGCGACTTAATCGAGGCAACGTGCGGCGGCGACCCGCTCGACAGCGGCACGGGATGCAGCTCCGTCAAGATCAACTTCCAGCCCTCGGGATCATCCAGGCCTTCCGGATACTGCCCGGACAGCGGCCGGGAGAGCGACGGCCGCGGCTACGGCTGGCAGTGAAACGCTTTCCGCCGGCCGCTCAATCTTTTGAGTAGTCCGAGATCATATCGACGATCTCGTCCAGCATTGCGTCGGCGTTCTCCATGCACTCGTGCCGGGCGTTCGGTATCTCCCTGACCCTCACGTGCCGGTTGCCGCCCTCCCGCGCGATCCTCGCCAGCTCGCCCGGCTCCCACTCCTCGGTGAGGAAGTCGCTCTCCCCCCTGATTATCAGCGCGGGGAGCTTTACCCCGCCCATCTGCCTGTAGGACATCGCGTTGCGGGCCTCCGGGCCTATCATGAACCACCAGCTCTTGAAGGTGTAAACCTCGTCGTGCAAAGGCTCCATGCTCGGCCCCGTGCACCCGTACACGGCGATCGTCTCGTCCCGGGGACTGCTGTAGGGGTCGTCGCCCAGCACCGATTTGGCCATCCCGTACACCTCATCGTACGAAGGGGAGCTGCCCCATTTTTCAAAAATCCTCCGCTTCGTGTCGGGGAGCGAGTAGTGGAGCCCCTCCAGGATCAGCGCCCGTACGTTCGTGTGGTCCCTCTTCGCCGCCCAGTTGACAAGCATGCTCGCGCCGAGGCTGTAGCCGAGGATGAATATATTCCTGAAGCCCTCGCGCGCGAGGAACCCGACGGCGGCATCTATATCGTTAATGGTGTCGTCGAAGATCCCGGTGCTCGTCATCTGGCCGGCGAAGGCCAGCCTGGTGTTTATGGAGAGGGAGCTGAAGCCGCGCTTGAAAAGCGCGTGGGGGAGGAGACGGGGCGTGCCGCGGGAGAGGAAGTTGCCCAGGAGGCCGTGAATCTGAAGCAATACCGGGATGTCCAGGATCTCCTCCTCCCTCTTATAATCCCTCGTAACCATGAAGGAGCTGATCAGGAACCCGTCCGACGCCCTGAACCACACCAGGTTATGATGTTCAGGCAGCTTTAACATGCCCATGTCCCGTCACCTCTGCATACCGGGAGGTTCAGGCCCGGGCCTCCCGAACCTGTCGTTGAGCCATCTCACCACTATTTCCCCGAGCTCTCTGTATTTGCCTTCGAAAGTGTGGACCGTGTCCAGGCAGTGCAGGGTCACGTCGCCGTTCCCGGCGGCCCGGGCAATCCGCCCCAGGTCTTCGAACTCGCGCTGCTCGATGAACTCGTCCCGCAGGGCGTGGATGAGAAGAACCGGCACCCTCACCTCCCCGATGTGCCTGTAGGTCATCGCCCCTTCCGCCTCGGGGCCGGCAAGCGCCCACCACGTCTTCAGTGTGTATATGTCCGTGTGCTCCGGGCGGAGCGAATCCCCGTGGGCCCTCTTCACCACGATGGTCCTGTCACCGGCGGGCTCCTCCCCCGGCCCCGGGCGTGAGACGCACCTCGCCCTCCCGTAAACCTCGTCGTACGAGGGCTCGCTGCCGAACCTCTCCCATCTCCGCCTGACCGTCTCCGGCATCGAGTAGGGGGTCGCAAGCGCTATCACGCCCGCTATATCATGGTACTTCGACGGATCGCTTCTCAGCGCCGCGTACCTCACGGCCATGCAGCTCCCCATGCCGTGCCCGAGGATTACTATTTTCTTGAAACCCACACCTCTCAGAAAATCACAGGCCGCGTCGATCTGGGACATGGCGTCATCGAATATCCCGAACCCGTAGAAAAGGCCGAGGTTCGCGAGAAGGGTATTCAATATCAGCGAGGAGTAGCCGACGCGGCCGAGATCGCCCGGCGGGCTTTCCCGGGCCTCCTCCAGGAAGTTGCCCAGGATGCCGTGGAGCCTGAGAATCGCGGGCCTGTACTCCACGTGGTCCTCGTGATCGGGGGCGTGGTAATACAGCCCGCTGGTGTGGTGATGATCGAAGGGGATGGATATTATAGTGCCCGAGCAGCGTTCAACTTCCATGTCTTAAGCCTATCGATTCACAAACAACTAATCACGAAAGAAGCGCGGGATCTCCTAACCTGCATCGATGCCGTACTTCTTGATCTTCCTGTAGATCGTCGCCACGCTTATGCCAACCTTGCCGAATTTCATTTTACGGCCTCCGGTGTTCATTTCCGCGACATCCATTTATAGCCGCTTTTCTCTAAATGAGAAACAACTTTTTCGAAATATAAAGAATTCTCATTATGAGAACACCGCCTTCGCACACCCGGCCATCGATTCATACCGTAACTCCCTGTTTTTAAGGGTGTTGTGTGATATATCACCCGGGGGGCACACTGGCACGGTTTATGCTTTATTAAGGAAGTGAGATGAAAAGATCACCAAAAAAGATGACAAGCGGAAGAAAAAACAGGGGTGCTTCACTCAAGGCAATCGCCTCGCTGGCACTGGCGGCATGGTTCCTGGCGGCTGCCGGCGCGTGCAAGGCGGAACTCGTCGGCCGGTGGCCGATGGACGAGGGTTCCGGCACGAAGATCTACGATGACTCCGGCTACGGCAACGAAGGCACAATATCCGGCGCGGGCTGGGCGGACGGCATAAGGGGAAGCGGACTGGTTTTCGACGGCATCGACGATTACGTCGAGGTGCCGTGCTCCGCGAGCCTGGACATCAGAAACGGGATAACCATCATGGCGTGGGCGAGGGCGGAGGAGCACAAAACGGCAAAGATAGTCGAAAAGGGTGACTGGGACGGACACGGCCTGGCCCTGGACAAGTGGAGAGGCTGGAAAGGCGGGGTGTATATCGACGGCGACAGGCGTTATTCACTGGACTGGGGCGAAGGGCGGCCGGAGCTGGCAAGATGGTATCACCTTGCCGTCACTTACGACGGGGAGTCCCTGAAACTCTACGTGGACGGCCGGCAGGTAAGCGCCTCAGACGTCATCGGCAGCCTTAAAATCAACAAGAGAGACGCGTTTATCGGCTCGAACGGCGGGGCCCAGAAGTTCTTCAGCGGCACGATCGACGCGGCCATGATCCACGACAGGGCCCTGAGTGCCGAAGAGATCGAGGAGCACTACAATGAGTACACGGGGGTAAAGACGATCATCAGGATAAACTTTCAGCCCGGCGGCTCGGAAGTCCCGGAAGGCTACGCCGCGGACGACGGTTCGCCCTACGGGCCGCAGGAAGCTTTCAGCCTTGAATACGGCTGGAGGAGGGAGAGATAACGATGAATACATACGCGGCAGGAGAGGATAGAACAAAAAGAATCCTGGTCGTCGACGACGAGGCGGACTTCAGGGATATATTGAGCAAGATCCTGCAACTGGAGGGGTTCTCGACTGAAACCGCCGCCGACGGCTCCGAGGCGCTCGGCCTGATGAGCAACGGCAGGTCCTACGACCTCGTACTGTCCGACATCAACATGCCGGTTCTCGACGGGCTGGAATTGCTGGCGGAGATCAGGCGGAAACACGCCGGCGTTAAGGTCATCCTCATCACGGGAACAGGTGTCCGGTGCGCTGACGGGGCGGAGGCCGTCCTCCCCAAGCCGGTCGACTTCGGCTCCCTGCTTGAAAACATCAACGCGGCCCTGGGCGGCGGCGGAAGAAAAGCCCTCGCCCTGAACGCGTGAGGCAGGACGGCCGACGAGTGACTGCGGGCACGATCACCCCGCCCAGGGAGGCAGGACGCCCAGAATGAAGCCGATGACCTCGCGAAGCTGCGACCTATCCTTCCCCCTCATCTTCATTTCGAAACATATCTCACTTATGTTATAATGTGATACAGAGTGGTACTCTACATTATGTAATGTAATACAAAGCTATATAATGGATAAACAGAATCAAAGGGAGATAGGAAGATGGAAGAAGATAGGTTTCTCACACTGAAAGAGACTGCGGAGTATCTCAGGGTTCACCCGATGACTGTCCGCCGGTGGGCGCTCGCCGGCAGAATGCCTTGCTTCAAGGTCGGCAGGCAGTGGCGGTTTTCCTTGAAGAAGCTTGCCGAATGGACCGATGAGAGCAGCCCGGACCAGGGAATCGGTGAGATTCTCATCGTGGACGACGAGGAGAACATTCGCGATATGTGCCGCCGCTACTTCGAGGGGGTGGGCTGCCGCGTCAGGGTGGCGGCCGACGGGCGTGAGGCTCTCGCCCGCATAGAGGAGAACGTCCCGGACATCCTCCTCCTGGACCTCCGGATGCCCGGGATGGACGGCCCCGCCACGCTCGGCGAAGTCCGCAAACGGTGGCCCGAAATCCCCGTGACGATTATAACCGCCTACGGCGAGTCGGCGCTTATGGAACGCGCCCTTGATTATACGCCCTTCACCGTCGTCAAGAAGCCCTTCACGTTTGAAAAGCTCCTGCAGGCGGTGCAGGTGGGACTATTGAGCAGGCAGGTGAGCGACTGGCCATGGCGAAAAGGAGGCTACCGTCACGGCACTGCTCGCAAGGAAAAAAAGCTGAGGGAACTATAAAAAGGCAGAAAATATAAAATTTGTCCGCGGATTATTGAAAATCCGGCTTATTGACGGATACTGATTGAGCAGATTGTTTTTCCGGACGCAGTACGAGATTAAATGGAATAGCGCTCCATCTTCTTGCGAAGGCCCTCGCGGCTGAGGCCCAGTACCCCGGCGGCCTTGGACCTGTTGCCGCCGGTCTTTTCCAGCGTCTCCCGGATCATTTTGGCCTCTAGCTTACGCACCTCATCCGATAGCTTCCCCGAAGAAAGCAAGGCCCGGCCCGCCTTCGCGGAGATAGAGAGCTCTTTGAGCGTTATCATCTCGCCCATGGAGACGGCGATGCTGCGCTTCACCTCGTTCTCGAGCTCCCGCACGTTCCCCGGCCAGTCGTACAGGGCGAGCCCGTCGAGCGCCCCGGAGGTAAAGCCCCGGAGACTTTTCCCCTGGACGGCGCTCTCGCGCTCCGTGAAATATTTAATCAGGGGCACGATATCCTCCCTCCGCTCCCTCAGGGGGAGGAGGTTTATGGTGATGGTATTGATCCGGTAGAAGAGGTCCTCCCGGAAATCGCCCTTCTCGATCTGCGCCTTCAAGTCCTTGTTTGTGGCCGAGATAACGCGCATATCGACCTTGATGGTCTTCGCGCCGCCTATTGTCTGGAACTCCCGCTCCTGTAAGACCCTGAGGAGCTTCGCCTGTATTTCAAGGCTCATATCTCCTATCTCGTCCAGGAAAAGCGTCCCGCCGTCGGCCTGCCCTATCTTGCCCGCCCTCTTCTCCACTCCCGTCGCGACGCCCTTCTCGATACCGAAGAGCTCGCTCTCCAGTATCGAGTGGGGAAGGGCCGCGCAGTTGAGCACCACGAACGGCTTCGCCTTCCTCTTTCCCGTGAAATGTACGGCGCGGGCGACAAGCTCCTTCCCCGTGCCGCTCTCGCCCGTTATGAGGACGTCGAGGGGAAGGTCCTTGACCTGGTCGATGAGCTTCAGGACCTCGGCCATGTGGGCGCTCTCGAAGACGATATTCGAGCGGGAGTACCGCTCCTCCAGCCCCTGGCGGAGGTTGGTGTTCTCCTTCGCAAGCTCCTTCTTATCCTTCTTGAGCAACTTGATGAGCCGGGAGAGCTGGAGCTCGCGGGCCCCGAGCTTCACCATCATCATGCCGAACGCCTCGGCGAGCCGGGCGATCTCGGCAGGGTACTTGTCCCGGGTCATGTCGGTCATTTTCCTGGAGTACTCACCCCGGGATATCTCGCCGGCTATCCGTACGAGCTTGTCTATGAGCTTTCTCTCGCGGGCGTTCATATATTCCAATTCTATGCCCGCGTTGCGATATAACAAGGAAAATCGGCAACGAGATACGAATTGACCGGGAGCGGGATTTTTCCTACACTTACGGAAAATAAACTCCCGAGGAGGTAGAGGCATGAAGGCTGTTATTGACGCGGATGCTTGCATAGGCTGCGGACTCTGTGTGGACACCTGTCCCGAGGTATATGAAATGGCCGAGGACAAAGCCGTAGTCAAGGTGGGCGAGATACCGACAGAAGCGCAGGAGAATGCCAAAGAGGGGGCGGAGAACTGCCCCGTAGACGCCATCAAGATAGAGGGTTAAACCCCTATCCGGACGGAGTCGACGTCGGCCTGATCGCACGGCCGGACCCTTAACATGCGGACATCCCCGCCGCGCCTTACTTCGGCGAGTTTCTCCTTGTCCCCGGGCGCGTCGCTGTACCTGAGGCAGATGGATGCCGCCTTCTCGATATCCCCGCCTGCCTCTCCCCCGGGGATCACGCAAACCGGGCCGGCGTAGCCGTCCGCCTTGATGACGATATCCCCGACACGCGCAAGCTCCAGGAGCCTCTCGTTCTCGGCGTGCTTCCGCCCTACCACGAGCTTGGCGCCTCCCGGGAGCCTGAACTGGCGGCCGACTTTGAGGAACTCGACGTCGCGGGCGGTGAAGGAGGGCTCCTTCTCCTCGAGCTCCCTGAGCCGCGCGGAGAACCCCGGGTCTGTGAGGAGGCACCCGCCGGCCGGATTCGGATAATCCGTAAAGCCGTACCTTGCCGCCAGCTCCATCTGCGGCTTCCTCGACCTGCCGCTGATATCGAGGAGGAGATCCCTGTTAACGAGTCCCTTCTCCTCGGGCGCCGAGACTGGGAGGAGGCGCGCGCTGAGGGGCCTTACGATGTAATCGCCGTAGCCCGACCCCCGGGCCACGACGGACAGGGCCTGCCTGTTCTGGGACATCGGTCGCTCCCCCAAGACCTCCCCGGAGAAGATGAAGTCGCTGCCGGTCCTCTCCATCAGCCCGCCCGCGTGATTGAACATCATCGCGTGACAGTCTATGCAGGGGTTCATGTTCCTGCCGTAGCCGTGAGGGGGGTCCTTGACCATTTCAAGGTGCTCCCCCGTGATGTCCATAACCTCGAGTTCTATACCCAGGACCTCAGCGGCGGAACGGGCCTTATCCGCGCCGAAAAAGGGCGTTCTGAATGAAACGCCGAGGACGTCTATCCCCTGCTCTTGTATAACTTTCACGGCCAGCATGCTGCCCAGCCCGCCGGATAGAAGCCCGATCGCCTTTACCATGACTTTCCTCGTACTGCGTATTGCGTATCGCGTACTGCGTTATCTGAAAAAAAGAAAAAAATAGCACCTGGTGGATTTGACGGAGCTTATGCAAAGTGCAGCCGAAGGGAAGCTATAGTCCTGACAAAGATCCCGAGCACTTCGACTACGCTCAGTATAAACTCCGCCGAGGGGAGCTTGTCGAAGGGCATAGCCGAACGGATCAGGTGCTAATTCAATTTTTCTTTGGTCTTTATCTTATTTCTTGTTTCTTTTTTTCGTCCCACGTTCTTTCTTGTTTCTTTTTTCCCGTTCCACGTTTCACGTTACACGTTACACGTTCTCTCTTGTTTCTTTTTTCCCGTCCCACGTTACACGTTCTCTCTTGTTTCTTTTTCTTTCAATTGTCAATCTTCAATCGTCAATCTTCATTCATAGTGATGGGGGTTACTCCGCCGGAAGGCCCAGAGACGCCCTCAATCCGGCAGCCTCCTGCTTCAGGCTCTCCATCTGCGCGTCGAAAGCCGCGATCTCCTCCGCGGACCTGGCCGCCCCGACAGCCGCCGCCTTGTCCTGCTCGAGCTTCTTGAGCTGGGTGTTGATGAGGATCATCCTCTGCTGCATCTGGACGGAGGTCATCTGCGGTGCCCCGGTAGCGGACCGCTGCAATGTCTGCTGTGATGTCGCCTTCGTCTGAGCGCTCTTCTGCAGTTTCGCGGCTTCCGCCGCTGCTTCATCCGCGGCCTGCCGATCCTTGATATCGCTCCTTTGGTCTTCGTAACGGTTGTGCCGGCCGCGCTGTACCGCACCCTGCCTGCGCTCGACGCGCTGCCCCCTCTGTCCAAAAGCCTGCGTCGCAACTACGGATATAATACAAACTGCCAGAACCACCAATATCCTCTTCATAACCCCCTCCCTGTTAATTCGTTGTTCGTGAATCGTGAAGCGTATCCCGTAAGCCTTTTAACATTCCACGTTCTTTCTGGCCCCTCTGATATTCCTGATTTCTTATTTTTTCGGAGTAATCAGGTTCAACTTGTCCTGAGCGTAGCTAAACGGATCAGGTGCTAATTCTATTTTTGGTCTCTATCTTATTTCTTGTTTCTTTTTTTCCGTTACACGTTACACGTCACACGTTCTTTCTTGTTTCTTCTTTTCGTCCCACGTTACACGTTCTTTCCTGTTTCCATGTTTTCATTTTACCAATTCAATCTACCGTGCAATAGGATATTTTTCTATCCTGTTAATCCCGTCTAACGCCTCACATGGGGGTCAGACCTGCGCTATCAACTACGGTTTGTTATTAAGCCATGTTAATAGTTGATAGCGCAAGTCTGACCCCTTTCTTGCTAATTCAAAACAGCATATCCCCCTTCTCCGAATATTGAAGTATTGATTTATCAGTTATGTTGGTGTAGAAAAGGGCCTTTAAGGAGAAACGATGGAAGAGGGATTCGAGCTAAGAATAGACGAGAAGCTGAGGGAGGAGAAGGAGTCCGTCCTCTCAACTCCAATCGAGGCCGTTGACCTGGAGAAGGTGTCCTCGGTTGAGGACCTCGTCGAGGCCTTTAGCGGCATGTCCATCCAGGCGCGGAACGTCGGAAGATGCGCGAAGGTCTTCGAGGGAATGCTCACCGATCCCGACAGGCCCACGATACTCCTTGGCATTGCGGGGCCGCTTATCGCCGCCGGTCTTCGTGAGGTACTCCGCTCGCTGATCGTTCACAACCTCGTCGATGTTGTAGTATCGACGGGGGCCATCATCTACCAGGACATCTACCAGGCGCGGGGCTTCAAGCACTACGCCGGGACGCCGGATGCCGACGACTCCGTCCTGAGGGACCTCCTGATAGACAGGATCTACGACACCTACGTCGACGAGGAGAAGTTCTGGGAGACGGACTGCTGGATCGGCAGGTTCGCCGACACACTCGAAGAACGAAATTACTCGAGCAGGGAGTTCCTATCGCTGCTGAGCGGCAAGATAGACGATGAGAAGTCGATACTCAAAACGGCCACGGAGTACGGCGTCCCAATCTTCTGCCCGGCACTCAACGACTCATCCATCGGAATAGGCCTTACGGAGCACTACCACCGGAAGGTCAAGGACGGTCGAAAGGGCTTCACGATAGATCCCATCCGCGACAACTACGAGATCAGCCAGATCGTCTATAAATCGCAAGCAACGTCGGCCGCCTACATCGCCGGGGGCGTGCCGAAGAACTACATCAACGACTCCGTCGTCATGACCTACATATTCGGGCGGGACACCGGGGGCCACAAGTACGCCTTCCAGCTCACCACCGCACAGCCCACTGACGGGGGACTGAGCGGCAGCACCCTGTCCGAGGCCACGTCCTGGGGAAAGGTGAGCAAGAAAGCTACCCGGGCGATGGCGTTCGTCGAGCCCTCTGTATCGCTCCCCCTCGTCGCCGCCTACGCCATCAAGCGCGGCCTGGGAAAGAATCGCTCGCGCCTGAAGCTCACCTGGGATGGAGATATTCTTTCATCCCTGAAAGCTTAAGAACATCCTCTCGCCACTTACACTTATCTTTGCTGGTATAACCTCATACTAAAATTGACAGGGATGAAAGAATCAATGCTCAATGTTCAATGAAAAAGAAGAAACAAGAAAGAACGTGTGACGTGTAACGTGTAATGTGTAACGGAAAAAAGAAACAAAAAAATAAGATAAAGACCAAAGAAAAATAGAATGAGCACCTGATTAACCTGATTTACCTGAAAATAAAAAAATAACATAATAATCAGAGGAATCAGGTGCGATTTATTCTTATTCTCTACTTCTTTTTTAACGCAGTACGCTGTACGCCGTACGAGATACGAAAAACGAATCACTGCTCTCGTTTTTCGCTTTATTCTTTGTTGAAACTGATGCAGACACACTTATAATGGCTGTTCGCAGATAATCTATTGCAGCAAATAAGAGGAGGAAGAATCATGAGAGAGAAAGTAGAAGCTGCCCTTGGAGAGATCAGGCCGATGTTACAGGCGGACGGGGGCGACGTAGAGCTGGTAGACGTCTCGGAAGACGGTATCGTCTCGGTTAAGCTGACAGGCGCCTGCGGCGGATGCCCGATGGCTCAAATTACACTGAAGCAGGGGATAGAGAAAAAGCTGAGAGAATCGGTCCCCGAGGTCAAGGAAGTCGTCTCCGTCTGACGCAATGAAGAGCGCTGCTCCCCGCAGGGGAGCAGCGCTCGATCAATTACCCTTTATAAAGGGACAACCGGTTTTAGAAAGAAAGTGGCAACTTCTTGACTGCCTCTTTGGCCGCACCCGCGGCCTTTTTTCCCGACCCGGCCTGCAACTCCTCGACCTTGGCCTTGAGCTCCGCCATCTTCGCCTTGCTTATCTCGTTCCACTTCTCGGCGCCCAGGTCCTTGACGGCCTGCGTGTTGAGCTCGCCCCACGACTGGAAGGCGTGCTGCTGGGCGATAAGACCCTGCGTCTCCTGGTTCCGCGCAGTGGCTGCGGCGGCGCCCTTCTCCTTGGCTATCCTCATATAGCGGTTAATGTATTCGTCCCACACCTGGTTCCCCAGGGCCTCGGAAAAAATCTGGGCCATGGCGGAAGTTGCGATAAAAACACATGCAACGGCCAACAACAGAACTACGAATCCTCTCCTCATATCAAAAACCCTCCTTTCTATTGAATTATCCACTGATTACAGGGCTCAACGCAAATAAAAAAGGGACGCAGATAAACACGGATCATCGGGATTATTAAGATACTAATTCATTTGACTGATTGAATCAGCATCCAGTTAGGGAATTGCAAAGGAATGCAGGGGGTCAGACCCCCCTCTTGGGTATTGTGCACGGCGGGTAAACGGCTTAATATAGTTCAGTAAACTCAGTCGACGGTAGCCTGTGCACCGGATCGCTTAGAAAAACGCACTCTAAAGAGTGCGGCTACCGTAACAGTTTCTAAACAGAACAATGAGTTACGAACTGCAGAGATATCTTTCATTCATAGGGATACTCTTAAACCTCTTCCTCGGCCTCCTGGCCCTGACCCATACCCGCAGGAACTCCCTCTACCGATCCTTCTTCATGATGAACGCCGTACTCTTCTTCTGGAACTTCAGCCATTACAGCCATCGCAGCGCCTTTATCTCCGAGCCACTCTATCCCGTCCTCTTTCAGTGCTCGCTGGCGCTCATCCCTTCCGTCCTTCTCCATTTCATCTACCGGCTGACAGACCCGGGGAGGAAGACACCCGCCCTCTTGACAGCCTACGCCGTCAGCATTATCTGGTGCGCCGTTTTCGTCTTCACCGGCCTTATCGAGAGCGCCGCCTGCGTCCTCATATTCGGCGCGAGCCTGATAACCATTCTCCTCTGGTGTATTATCCTGCTTGCCCGGTCCATAAGAACGGCCCCCGACGGCGTCCGGAAGGAATGCGAGATCGTCGTACTGGGCGGTCTCCTGGCCTTCCTGGGCCTCGGCGTCCTCGATTATCTCTTTATCCTTATCTTCGACACATACCCATTCCTGAGCATTCTCGGCGGCCTCATCTTCTCCGCAGCCGTCGCCTGGGCGGTCTTCACGTACCATCTACTCGACCTGAGGGACTCCCTGGTACGCGCCGCCTGGACGACGGCGTTCCTCGTTTGCGTCTACCTCATCTACCTCCTTATTTCCAGCCTCTTCCAGGATTTTCCCGGCATGAGGCCCCTGGTATTCATAATCAGCATCCTCGGCGCGGCTTTCCTCCTGAGCCCGATAGGGCCCCGGCGCCCCCGCGAGGCCCTGCACAGGCTCTTCTTCCCCGACAAGGTCACGCTCGTGGACGTCATCAACCGCTTCGTCTCGGGTCAGGAAAACCTCGACAGCACGGAGGGCCTTATCTCGTTCTTTCTCGGTAACATTACAGCCGGCCTCCCTCTCAGTTCGGGCGTGCTCTATCTGAAGGTCGGAGAAAACTACTCAGTCGCCGGCTACACGGGAGGGGGAGCTCCCGTCATAATAGAAGATAAGAAAATAAATGGGATCGTTTCACTGCTCGGCAAAGGAAGGGGCTTCGTGAATATTCCTGAAACGGTTTCAGGTTCCAACGACGATCTCACCGGACTTCCGCTGGGCAAAGGTCCGGGCAAGGGCTTCCTGCTCCTGAGGGGCCCCGGGGGTAAAAAAGCACTCACAGCGGGAGAAAAGCGGTTCCTGGAGATAATCACGACGAGCTTCGCCTCGGCCCTCGCGCGCATCGCGGAAAGGGAAGAGGAACTCCCCGCCCCTCATGCCCGGATCGACCGCTTCGGTCCCCTCATCGGGGGTAGCGGCCCGATGCTGGAGATCTACTCCACGATCAGGAAGATAGCCCCGTCCGACTCAACGATCCTCATTCAGGGAGAGAGCGGCACGGGCAAGGAGCTGGTCGCCCAGATGATCCACAGCCTGAGCGGCAGGAGCGACGCGCCCTTCATAGCGGTCAACTGCGCGACGCTGACCGGGGACCTCCTGAAGAGCGAGCTCTTCGGCCACGAGAAAGGCGCCTTCACTGGCGCCGTCTCCCGCAGGACGGGAAGGTTCGAGCAGGCGCACGGCGGCACGCTCTTCCTGGACGAGATAGGGGAGATCCCCCTGACGACCCAGTCGATGATGCTCAGGGTAATCGAGGATAAGGAGATAATGAGGCTCGGGGGAAAAGACCCGATCAAAGTCGACGTGCGGATAATCACCGCCACCAACAAGAACCTGGCCAGGGAAGTGAAGGAAGGGAGCTTCCGTGAAGACCTCTTCTACAGGCTCAACGTCATCCCGATAACGGTGCCGCCGCTGAGGGAGAGGAAGGAAGACATTCCCCTGCTCGCGGACTACTTCATCGGGCAGTACTCCGAAGAGTTCTCAAAAGACGTCAGGGGCCTTAACAAAGCCGCCCTGAAGCTCCTCGTGAACCACGACTGGCCGGGAAACGTCCGGGAACTCTCAAACACCCTGGAGAGGGCCGTCCTCATGGCCTCGTCGGAGATTCTCTCGCCGGGGGACATAGCGCTCGAAGAGCTTCCCGCGGAGGGTGAGTTCTCGCTCAAGAGCGCGGGCGAGGAGTCCGAAAAGAGCACTATCGTGATGGCCCTCAAGAGGACGGGCGGAAACGTCACGCATGCAGCCAGACTCCTCGGCATATCCCGCGTCACCCTCCAGAAGAAGATGAAGAAGTACAGCCTCCGCGACCTCTTTAAGTAGCTCTGCGTTACGAAATAACCGCCGGAACGTATGTAGTTCGTTCGCTGGCCGGGGAATCTTGCAGGTGCTGTAAAATGATATACGAGATCGAAGATACGGTTAGGCTCCCGGATACCGAGGAAGATGTGCTTTCCGTCATCGCAGAGGCCATCCGCGAACAGCAGGTGACCATCGTATCCAGGACTGATAACTCCCTCGAATTTTCCATCCCGTCACTGCAATATAATTCACGAGCGCTCAGTTGTGTATCTGCCGGGATTATTTCACTGGGAACAGAAGAGGGTCATCGAAGCGTTCGCTATAGGCTCTCATTAGTAATCATAATATTGCTTGTTGCCGCATGGGTGTTATTTTTAATTGGCCGATATATCTGGTATAAGGGCATATGACCGCACAGATTACACTGATGTTTTTTCACTACAATAACGATTGTACAACACATGGCGGCATCGATTTGCGGGTCTTCTTCCGGTAGGCGCACACCCTCCTGAGGCGGGTAAACTTTTAAGTGCGTTTCTTACCAATAGTATAATACGTCCCGGTAAATACCGGGGTAGGCTGCTTGCTGGATTTAATTAACAAGGAGTTCGTGCGGGATACTTAATTTATATGGAGTATTTGTAAGACGATGGATAAATAGACCATATAGAGGTATACGGTGGCTAAGTAATTTTTAAAACTAGGGAGTCGGAATTATGAGAGAAGGCAAAAGAGGAACTTTTACGATTGCTTTAAGCGCCGTGTTTTCAATTATCCTGTCAGTCGTTTTCGCGGCGGCGGCGGTTTATGCGGACACCGATGAAGACCTGAGAAAGGCAGCCCGGGAGGGCGATGTAGAGGCGGCCCGAAGGGCGCTGGCTCAAGGGGCGGACGTGAACAAAAAAGGCAGCGAGAGGTTCGTAGGGACAGTCATGATGGACGCGATGCTCGGCACCAAGGACGAGAACGGAGCGGAGGTGAACTCGATGGGGAAGGAAGGGGGTACGCCCCTGATGGCCGCAGCGGGACGCGGACATTCGGACGTGGTGCTGCTCCTCATCGAAAAGGGGGCCGACGTCAACGCGCGAGACAGGGACGGCACCACAGCTCTGATGGACGCGGCACTCGGCGGCGCCGAGGACACGGCGAAAATCCTGATCGAGAACGGGGCGGAGGTGAACTCAATGGGGAAGGAAGGGGGTACGCCCCTGATGGCCGCAGCTCTCACCTCACTTTTACTGCGCCGGGGAGAGGGACGGCTGGGCGTGGCGCGGCTCCTTATCGAAGAGGGCGCGGACGTGAACGCGAAGAACAGCGGGTGCTGGCCGTACTGGGGGTCTCCGGCGATACAGCGCCATCAGGTGGTGGCCAAAGACCTGACACAAATTCCGGAATCGGATTTTAGGGGGAAAAAGAGCGACGGCTGGACAGCCCTCATGTACGCGGTAAGGGCCAGGAACATGAAGATGGTCGAGCTCCTGATTGAAAATGGGGCTGATTTAGAAATACGGGACAACAAAGGCCGGACGGCTCGTGATATAGCGGAAGAATTGGGTGCACAAGAGATCGCCACGATGCTGAAAGATGCCGGTTCCGGCCGCGCAGGCGGGGCGGGGAACCGGGACGCACAGGAAGTGAAATGAGCGGGAAGCTCATTCTTCAGAGAGTGGGGCTGCGAGCACCGCACGTACGGCTTTTTCAAGGGCGAGCCGGCTTACGACGACATCCGGGCCATGGTCGTTGAGATTCTCGAGGGCAAGCGGAAGGAAATTTCCGGCACCAAGCCTGGAAAGGCATGAGGCACAGCCGTGAGAGGACAGATCATTCTCCGGCCTTTGAAAGACAGTCGGCAACTATCCTTTGTCCCAACTGGAGCCGGGTCTTATAATGTATAGGGGGTAGACGGGAGCAGCAGATTCCCGCTAATTACAAAAGAACAGATTCCGTTTTCACCGGATAGCAGGCTGCCAGAAACAAGGACGAGGCACCGATTCATCCACAAGGAGACTTCGCGGGGGTTTATTAATGAGTGTATCGAGAAAAACAGCAATGTCGATCCATGATCGACTGTTAAAAGGATCCACACCCGGAGAGTGGAGCAAACTTCTTGCCCTTCGGCTGCCGGAAGATGAACCACTGCCTCCCCGGCTCCCTGCAGGAAATGATCACACGAAGAAAGGCCTCCGGAAAAGGCGGGACGTGTTGAGGAATCAGAACATCCGCCTGAAGCAGTTATCCGGCAATGGGGCCGAAATCGAGCCGGCCAAACTGGATTGCAACATCGAAAATCTCGTCGGTTTCGCCCGTATACCCGTGGGCGTTATCGGCCCGCTCCGTATCAACGGCACAAATGCCCACGGCGATTTCTACGTTCCCATGGCAACAACCGAGGGGAGCCTCGTGGCTTCGTACAACCGTGGCTCCTACGTGGCCAGCCACTCCGGCGGAGTCTCGGCGCTGTTACTCACGGAATCCGTCGGCCGCGCGCCCTGTTTCGTATTCAACTCGATGGCCGAGGCAGGGCGCTTCATTGCGTGGGTACTGCCGCAGTTTGAATCGCTGCAGGAAGTCGTTGGCCGGACATCACGCCATTGCAGGCTGATTGACATCCGCACATCCCTGATCGGCAAGGAGGTCTACCTGAACTTCGAGTTCACTACGGGTGATGCCTCCGGGCAGAACATGGTGACGCTCGCCACAGACGCGATCTGCCGACACCTGGTCGAACGTGCTCCCGTTAAACCTTCCAGATGGTACGTAGAAGGCAACCTCTCAGGGGACAAGAAGGCGACAATGCGTTCTTTCTTGTATGCCCGAGGAAAAAAGGTAGTGGCCGAGGCGATAATCCCACGCTCGATTATGAAACGTTTTCTTCACATCGAACCGGACGAGATGCTCCGCTACTGGCATATCTCTGTTCTCGGAGGAGCCCAGAGCGGCTCAATCGGCGTGCAGGGCCATTACGCAAATGCATTGGCGGCCATCTTTATCGCCTGCGGGCAGGATGTCGCATGCGTCTCCGAAGCGTCCATTGGTTTGACACGGATTGACATCACATCAGGCGGAAACCTCTACATGTCCGTCACACTTCCCAACATGATTGTCGGAACCGTGGGGGGCGGAACGCATCTTCCCACCGCGCGCGAATGCCTGGAAATGATTGATTGCTACGGCGACGGGCGCGCCGGTAAGTTCGCGGAAATCTGTGCGGCGGCCGTGCTCGCGGGAGAGCTGTCGATTATCAGCGCACTTGCAACGGGGGAATTCGCTTCTGCTCACGCGAAATACGGCAGGAAGCGCACCTGACACACATGAAGCGTCTCGATCATCGCGTTCAATTTGATTTCATACGCTATGCAAACTGCTGGGAGGACGCCGACATTCTCCGAGAGGCGCTGAATCCCGCCCCCGGAAAACGTATCCTTTCCGTCGCCTCGGGCGGCGACAATTCTTTTGCCCTTCTAGCCGATGGGGCGGAGGTCGTCGCAACGGACATGAGCGCCCCGCAGGTGGCATGTGTGGAAATCAAGGCGGCTGCCATCCGCAAACTGGACCACGGAGAGGTCCTCTCTTTCCTGGGCGTTCGCCCCTCCAAGAACCGCCTTGCCGTATATGAGCTGGTCAAATCCGACATCTCGAAGGCCTCCCGCGACTACTGGGACAGAAACCAGAACAGTATCACCGGGGGCATCATTCATGCCGGAAAGTTCGAGAACTATTTTCGCCTCTTTCGAACGTGCATCCTCCCTCTAATTCACAGCCGCAGAAAGGTCGCCCGTCTCCTGGAACCCAGGGTGAAATCCGACAGGCACGACTTCTACAACAGTGTATGGAACAACCTCCGGTGGCGGCTGCTGTTCCGTGTATTCTTCGGTCGATTTGTCATGGGGCGGCTCGGAAGGGACCCGGAATTCTTCCGCCACGTGGAGGGCTCAGTATCGGACCGCATCCTGCAGAGAACGCGCCACGCGCTCACGGAACTGCCGACAGACCAGAACCCGTACCTCGACTACATACTGAACGGGAACTTCACGCGTTGTCTGCCCCCCTACCTCGAAGCTGAACGCTTCGATAGGCTCAGGGACAGCCTGGAAAGACTGACCATCTGCCGGGAACCGGTGGAGAAGGCGGCGTTAATTCACCGGGGGAGGGGATTCGACGGTTTCAACCTCTCGGATATCTTTGAATATCTCGATGCCGGGACGTGCAGTACAATATATGGAGAGCTGCTGGGCGCCGCGCGCCCGGGCGCGCGACTGGCCTATTGGAACATGCTGGTACCGCGTTCGTGCCCCCGCGAATTCAATGACAGAGTGACGCCGCTGGCAGATATATCCGGCGAGCTGCTCCAACGCGACAGGGCATTCTTTTATACGGCCTTCGTGGTCGAAGAAGTTAAGCATTAATATATCGTGCGATGACACTACGAAACGACCTGATAAGCGCCGCCGTCCTCAGTGCGGCTTTTCTCTTCCTGCTTATCGCCGCTGAATCATGGAGACGGCTCGGGAAAGCCAACCCCGAATGGACGCGCAAGCTGGTTCACCTCTGCGGGGGTATGATATGCTTGGCATTCCCATGGTGTATCCAATCCCCCCTGGTGGTGCTGGTAATGGCTGCAGCGTACTCGCTGACATTCGCGATCGGCAAAAGGACACGCCTGCTCGAGAGCCTCCACGGGGTGAGCAGAAAAACCAGGGGCAGTGAATATTACCCGCTTTCTATCTTCCTGATCTTCCTCATTGCACACAACCAGCCATGGCTCTACACTGCCTCCGTGCTCGTCCTGGCCGTCGCGGACGCTTTTGCGGGGCTGATCGGGAGCCGCTACGGATCGATGTACTACGAGGTCGAGGACGACCACAAGAGCCTGGAAGGCTCACTGGTCTTTCTGGTATTAGCCTTTCTCGCCATACACCTGCCGATGCTGCTCATGACGGATATTCCCCGCGCAACCTGCGTTCTGGCCGCCTTGCTGGTCGCCGTTCTGGTCACGGGCTTCGAGGCGATCTCGCTCGGCGGGGCGGACAACCTCTTTGTGCCGCTGGGAGTCTGCGTAATTCTCTCTAAAATTACATCCAAGCCCCTGACCGAGGTCGTGTATCAGAACTTGAGCCTGGCCGGACTCTGTTTGTGTGTAAGCCTCCTGGTGTGGCGCGTTCGCTCCTTCAACGTCGGAGCGACTATTGCACTGGTGTTGTTCACCTACGGTGCGTGGTCGCTGGGCTCCGAGCTCTGGGCCCTGCCTATTCTACTGGGAATCTTCGCATACCTCGGCTCATGGTTTTTCTTCCCGCTCCCCTTGGAAGCGAGGCCCCCCCTGAAGGTGCGACTCGCCTCCCGCGCCTTGATAATACCTCTCATCCTGCTCATGGCCGGCAACATGCTGAACATGTCCGCCCTGTTCTACGGCCCATTCATCGCCGCGCTGGCGGTCATTCTCTCCTTCAGCCTGTGGAACCACCTCATGATTGCGCGTCCACACAAGGGACCGCGACGGGCCATCGGCGCGCTCTGTACCGGAGCGATCGCGTGGGGAACAGTGGCGGTCGTACCGTGGCTGGTGTCGCCGGGCGTGCCGCCGAGCGCCCCGGCGGCCCTGCTGTTGGTGACCGTCCCGGCAGCTTTTATAAACGACAGGTTAATGGGAGGGAACGCGGCATCAGCCCGTCATTATGCTTGGAGCGCCTCGAGACTTATACTGACCTTTGCAGCCGCGGGCACAATCATCTGCCTGCAGCTCTCTGGGCTCACACCCCAGTGGCGACCCTGATCCTACCCCCTCACGACCTCCACCGTCCCCGCCGCGCCGTTCATCCTGACTGTCTGTCCCGTTGTGACCGCGGCCATGAGACCGGGGATCCCCACGATTGTCGGTATCCCCATCTCGCGCGCAACGATGGCTGAATGGGAGAGAATACTGCCGCGCTCGATCAGCAGGCCGGAAACGGAGGGATAGAGGGGGACCCAGCCAGGATCGGTGCGCTCCGCGACGAGGATCTCCCCCGACAAACGCATGTCGTCACGGGGCGTCCTCAACACCTTGACGGGTCCGGTTACCTCCCCCGGGCAGCACCCTGTCCCGCGCAGCACTCCGTCACGGGACGGCTGAAGGTCATCGACGGCACCCTTGAACAAGTTCCTGTTATACGCCATGCCGTACGTTTCAAAACGGTCATCCGGTGCTTTTTCCTCCTCGGCACGGTATGCATCGAATTCTATCCGCCTCAATTCAGCGAGCGCGGAAAGATTTGTCGTGACGGCTGTGCCCTGGATGTAATCAGCACATTCATCCAGGGTGAGATAGAAGACATCCTCAGGGTCCTTCAATATGCCCTCCCGGGCAAGGCATCCGCCAAGCGCCCGGATTAATTCCCTCAGAAGGCCATAAATCCTCGTGCGGGCGAAACGCATGTTTTCGCGGTTCTTGACACCCACTCGCGCGTTCCTGAGGACCCGGCGGAAGACGATTTTCCTGAAAAATCCGAAAGGCAATTTTCCGACAGCCGAAAAAGCCCTCTCCTCCGCATCCCGCCGAATCCTCCGCTCCCGTTGAGCTATCACCTCGATGTCCAGGGCCCGGGCATTATCCAGCGACAAGTAGTTTCTTATAATCGTATAAATGAATTCCGGCCGGTCGTGCAGCGAGTACTCCTCGAGCTTCAATTCGTTCATGCAGCGAAACCCATACAGCGCGAGGTAGCGTTCCAGCTCCTCCGAGAACTCCCCGAACCGGGAATCTCCGGCGATAAGTCCGACAAGCTTGCCGGCCGGCTCGCCCAAAATCAGGGTACGTAAGTCATCGTTCCCCTGTGCCAGGCCGGCCAGATGCAACAGCATCCTCGTGGGCTCCGTTGACTCTATCCCCCCCTCGCCGCAGAGCAAGTCATTCTGCAGGGAACCCCTCTGATCCCCGCACCATTTCACGCACAGCTTCTTGAGAACTCCGTAGAAAAACATCACAAAAAAGTCGTTGATTATCGGGGCCCTCCAGTTCCATAGCAGTGTTCTGTCCATATCCCGGTATATGGCGATCAGCTCGTGAGGCCGTTTCTGCCTGAAGTCCATCTCCACCCATCTGGAGTAATGCTTCCGGAAGTGGTCTTCGAAGCGGGAGGTCAGCGAGTTGATACGGGCGAAGTTAGCAATGGACCGGGCCAGCAGGCGGGCCAGCTTCGGCAGTTCCATGAAATACTTCCTTAAAAAACCGTGGTGCAGATATTCCTCTTCGAACTTGACCGGTTCCTTGACACCCATCATTGATTCCATGAACTGCCTGTTATAGTTGAAACCGGGAAAGAGCCGTACAAGGCGATACCAGTTCAACAGGTTGTAATACACCCGCCCCCGGAAGAGGCCGAGCATATTTTCAAACATCACCTTGTTGGCCCTCACTATCTTCGGAGAAACACCCATCACCTCCGCAAAACAGTGGTAAACGATCGTGTAAGCGTGGCGAATAAAGCTGAAAGTCATGGGAGTGGTAACGCCGCAGTAACTCTCGATTATATTGGAATTGTCCCAGACGAGGCGATTTCCGGCGGCGGGGCCGAACTCCTCAACGGTGGTGACAGGGCGCGATTGGAGCAAATAGAGGACGTCGTCCCTGTCGAGCGAGAACTCGATGTCCTGCGGCCGTCCGTAAGCCCTCTCTATCGCAAGGCCGGCCCGGGCCAGCTGCCGGACCTGTTCATCCGTCAAGCTTGCTGCGCGACGCCTGTCTTCCGGCACCGGCACGGTCTTCACGCCGCGTCCGGAATCGCCGTCCGGAACCACCTGCTCCCGCTTATCGGCTATTTGAGGCGTGATGAACAGGTCTTCCTTCCTGACCGTGAAGGTATCGGCATCGAGCCCCCCGCTGACCAAACCCTCCCCCGCCCCGTACACCGAGCTGATCACGATTTCATGGAGGTCACCGGAGACCGGGTTCACCGTGAACATAACCCCGCTGACCGAGGCTTCGATCATCTCCTGTATAATCACAGCCACGCCGATAGACCGGCAGGAAAGGCCGTTCTCCAGGCGGTAGGCGATAGCCCTCTCGTTGTACGCCGACGCCCATACCCTCCTCACTGCAAAGAGAACCTCCTCCCCGCCCTTCACATAAAGGAAACTGTCATGCAAGCCGGCGAATGATTGCCCGGGATTGTCCTCGTCCGAGGCCGAAGAGCGAACTGCCACGTAGGCGTCCTCGCCCATGGAGCGGCGGTACGCCTCCAGGATTAACGACCTCAACTTCTCCGGTAAAGGCACTCGGGCGATCTCATCACGAATCTCCGAAAGCGCGGCCCCGGTCCCCTCGCCCCCCTCCACCATATCGAGCGCAACGCCTATGCGCCGATCAATGCCGGACTTCCTCATGGCAGTCCGAAAAGCCCTAACCGTAACGGAGTACCAGGGCGGAACGGGCCGGCCCATCGCCTGCAGGCGAAGCAGATTCAGACCTTTGGCACCTATCAAAGGAGCCGCAGCTGCTAAATCCTCATGACCGCAGTAGATGATCAGATCGTCGGAAATCATGGCCTCAAACCGAATCCGTACAGGCCCGCAATCCCGAAGATCAGCGCCAAGTCAAACGCGACCAAATACACGGAGGCGTATACTTTCATGATCTTCGCGGCCCTGGGGCCCGTGCTCAAACGAAATCGCACACAGCTTACCAGAGAAAGCCCATATAGTGTAATCGGTATCAGATAAAACCAGGGCCTCAGACAAAGATGGAAGCCAACGGCTGCGACCATTACAGTGCTGATCAATCTCAGCACCAGCACGGCATATACCGCTCCATAGGGTCCTAATGTCTTATTATAGCCGTCCACGCCCTCTATTTCTTCAGCCGAAGAGCGGACCTTGCGGGAGATTTCCCAGTCGAAAAAGAGGAAAAAGCGGACGAATGCGTAGAGCCAGAACCAGCCGGGCGCAGTCCACGGATAGTCCCCCGTGGTAAAACTGTACACAACCAGCGCTATCAACGGCATAATCAGCATGTGGGCGGCGGCGTACAGAAGGAAATGACCCCTCAGCCAGTCTCGGCTGAAGAACTCCTTGAGCATCAGGAACGAAAAGCCGAGCGCAATCACCACGGCGGCGAAGGGCGCCACCCCGCGGGCAGCGCTCAGAACGAACGCCGTGCCCATTCCCAGGGCGCCGAGCATCCTTAAATCGGCGAGACTGATCAGTCCCCTATGGAGAACCCGGCCCGGGTGAAGACGTGCATCCTCGGCATAATCCTTGTGTTCATCTGATACGCGCAGCAGGAAGAAGATGCAGAAAACGGTTACGGCACCGAGGAGCGAGTCAACGGTATACCTCATGGATGTGCCCGGATGAGCGAGCGCGGACGCAAGAAACTGGTTTGCGGAGTAAAAGCAGATGATCAGAAGGCCAAAACGGAGAGGGGGAAACCGCTCACGCAGGTAGGCATATAGACGCCTGTAAAACGGCGAGCTTATCGTGAGCGTACCGCATCTTCTTTCCGACAACATCCGGCTCTCCTCTTTCCTTAACCGTGACTGCTCATTTTCCAGCTGCCGCCATGTTCCGCAGGGCCCCTCTATCGATCTTGGTGTTGTGCCGGCGGTCCACAGGGATAGTTGAGACTGTCCTGACATCGATATCGGCAAGGCCCCTCTCCTCGAGAAACGCTTTGACCCTCCTCACTGTGCCGGCCTCCGGGGCGCCTGGAACGAGCTGGATCAGTACCACCCCGCCCGGCTCATAGTTCAATGCTACAAGGGCGGACCGCCGTACTCCCTGCACGCTGTCCATGCAGGCCTCCAGGGGCAACGGGTGCACGAGGCGCCCCCGACAACGGACAATATCCTTTCGCCGCCCGGTCAGCCATAGACGGCCTTCCTTGTCAAGGTAGCCAACATCGCCTGTCCGGTGCCAGACCATACCGGCCGGGTCGTTGATTTTGTTCTCTCTGTCCGCGGCGGTATTTTCAAAATAACGCCCGCAAACGTGAGCACCGCTAACCACTACCTCACCGCATTCTCCGGGCGCGACGAGATAGGACTCGAGCCCCCCCCCGTCCAGCTCTATGGCGCAGTCTGACAGCTTGATGAGGGCCATGCTTATCGCTTTCGATGGATAACCGACAAGGAAGCCCTCACCATCGGCTTCCAGGATTTCGTCCATTAATACGGTCGCTATCGGCTCGGCCTCGGAAGAGCCGTAAAGCACCCTGCATTCCGCACCGGGAAAAAGCCCGCGAATCCTTTTTATCAGGGGACGCGGTACGGGGCCTCCACCAACAAAGAGCTGTCGAACAGTAGGTGCGCGATCTCCGCTGGCCTCCATGTGATCGGCAAGCCGCTCCATGTATGCAGGAGAACCGCTAATGCGGGTTACGCCCCGGGCGTTGATCTGTTTAAGCACCAGCGCACCGTTCGCGGTTGCCGGTGCCCCCAGGTCAATCGGGGGAATCACCGTGGTGATTCCGCAGCAAAGATTGTGTAGAGCCATCACGGGCCAGGTTGGCATATCCACGTCGTCCTCTCTTTCGGGAAACTCGCCGCTCTGGGCCCGGTGCTGGGCAAGGAGCAGACCGTGGGTACGGTCCACGCCCTTGGGTACCCCGGTGCTACCCGAGGTAAACGTGATGAGGGCGTGGTCGTCTGGACGACAGGGAACAACAGAAAGTGGTCGGTCAGGCTCCCCCTGAAGGAGTTCGAACGGCTTTAAGAAAAGTCCCCTGGAATCAATAGAGAATTTCATGATACCCCATAAAGAGGGCATCCAGTAGCGGTGGCAGAGCAGGGCGTCCATGCCGATGATGGCGCTGACCCGCGCTGCTCGGATAGCCTTCATAACCCGGGGCAGCCCCGCTCCCGTGCCAACAAGGACAACCGCCATCCCGCTGGCCAGAAGCGCGATGGTCGTCGCGTAGAGTTCTACGGAAACCGGGAACATCAGTGCCACCCTATCCCCGAATTTCAGGCCCCTGGCCCTGAGCCCTGCCGACAGTCCGGCTACACGTTCTCCCAGTTCGCCGAATGTCACCCGATGGAAGCTTACGACCTCGCCCTGCTCCCAGACGGCGGGGATTTCGAGCGCGATTCGCTCGGGTCGCTCAACCGTGTGTCGTAAGAAAAGGTCCGCGACATTAACCTCTGTGGGATTCTTCATTTCAGACTACTTGCTCACCACGGCAGTTGATAAGCACCGCAGGCGGTGTCCTCCAGCAATCTTACGGCACGCATAACAGCTATGTCAATAATACCGGGCTACGGGGTTTCGAACAGATTTTCCCGCTCGGTACACCATCCCGGCGAGGGTCTTGACAACGCAGCCGATATGTCTGTACTGTCTCTTGCAGGAACACATTCCACGGTAAGAGGTACTATATGGGGACTGAATCCAGGCAGGATTTTCAAGACGCGGGAACGGTGGGAGCACTCCGCATGAAAATAGCTATCCTGTGCCAGGAGGAGCCCGTCTTGATGAGCCCCTTTCTGCAGGAGGTGATTAAAAGGCAGCCGGGCAGGATTGTTGCGGTATTCATTGCCGGCAGTCGCGGCGCGGGGGAGAAGATAAAAACGCAGAGGCAGCGCCTGAACTCCCTGCGGATTTTCTGGCTGATCTTGGAGCCAAGGTATTTCTTCTCCGGCCTTCTGCTCCGGTTGCGTGCCGGGTTTCTGGGCCGCCGCGACCCGCGCAGCGTGGAGCGCCTAGCCCGGAAATTGAAAATCCCGGTTTACCATGTCAAAGATCCAAATGATCCGGAGTTTCTCACATTGCTCAGGAGCACTGCTCCACATGTCGTGCTCAACCAGTCGGAGAAGATACTGAAGAAAGAAGTTCTTAGCATTCCGAGGCTGGGCTTTATCAATCGGCATGCATCGCTGCTGCCGAACTTCCGCGGCCGACTGGCATCCTTCTGGGCACACGCCGACGAGAACCCCCGCTACGGAGTCACGATCCATATGGTTGATGACGGAATAGACACGGGAGATATAATCTTTCAGCAGGAGTTCGACAATATCCCCTCTACCTGGCCGTACCCGAAGGTAGCGCGGCGCCTGTTTGCGGAGGCGCCCGCCCTGCTGTGGAAAGCCGTCGACCTGTTGGGCCGGGATAAATTCCGCCCGAGGACGCAGACGCCGGTCGACAAACCCCGCCGCTTTCCCACCATGGAGGAAGCCCGCCACTACAGGACCTTGTTGCGCCGGCGCCGGAGCGGTACACCGTGAATCGAACACGGATCCGGGACATTTGGCCCGACAGCCTTTTTCTGCTATGGTAATTCATACCTCCGCACCATCGGAAACGACCGATCAATAAGGAAGAAATGGCATGCGATTGTGCACGAGATGCGTGCTGCCCGGCATCTACAGGAATATCCACTTCGATGCCAACGGTATCTGTAACTACTGTCACACCTACGAGCGGCTTCGGACGCGGCTTACGGATTTCAAGGCCCTGTCCGCCCTGGGAGATGAGCGCTTCGAGCGGGTGCGGGGCCGGTATCCCTACGATTGTCTGATAGGATTGAGCGGCGGCAAAGACAGTTCCTGGATCGCACTTCAGCTGGTTAGAAAGAAGAAGCTCAAGTGTCTCGGCTTCACCTTCGACAATGGTTTCCTAACCGATTACGCCAGGAGTAATATCCGCCTGGTGGCAGAGCGGTTGGGCATCGAGCACTTCTTCTACGAGGTCGACTGGGACATCCATAAGAGATTTTATGAACAAGCCGTCAGATGGTTCGGGACACCATGCCCGGGCTGTTCCTACTCATCCTACGCCCTCTCTTACAAGATTGCATTCGAGCGTCAGATACCACTCGTCGTCCACGGGCGGAGCCGCTCACAGATGTTCCGGGAACTTCTGGCGGGAAGCCCCGACGCCTTCCTGCCTTTTGTTAAACTCAATATCTCCCCGTACGAACGGGAGAAAAATCTTCAAGCCACTTTAGAGGCAAGGATGAAAATCGAGCGCTTCATTTCCATCGCCATGCCTAACCGGGTCATGCGCCAGCGATTCTATGACGAGTTCTTCCCCCCCACCGACGAACTCCGGGATGCCGCGATGATTCCTGAATTCCTCGGCTACTTTCTCTATCAGTACTACGATGAAGGCGCGATGATGGACGAGCTCGAGAAAGAGCTCGGATGGGAACGGCCCGACAGGTCGGGAATTCTCACCCATGCCGACTGCGCCGTTCACGATGCGGCCGAGTACCTTTACCGACAGGTCTTCGGCTATCCCATGGTAAGCTTTGAACTCAGCGTGCTTGTCCGCGAGGGAGACCTGCCACGGGAAGAAGCGCTTAAACTGCTTGCGGAGCATACCGGGAGGGAATCTGTTCCCGATGAGTCCCTCGATTATCTATGCGAGCAAGTATCCATCCAGCGCGGTGAACTGGCAGGGATCTGCAAACGGCTGCGGAGGCAGAAGAGATGGCGCAACAGGCTCCTGAGAATCAAGAATTTTCTGCTGCGCCCGAAACTAGACCTGTAAAAAAGCCGATATTAACCGCCAGCTTCAGCCGGCACCCGAAAAATTGTAGAGGCGATTACACAATCGCCCTACAGGCCCGGGGAAGGCTTCAGATAGCGATCGCATCGCTCCATGAATTACAGCTCCCCAACCCTTACAGGGAGATAGTAAATAACTATTACCCTGAGGGCTATAACCTACATGGTGCTAAGTCCCTTTAGCACCTTAGCACCCGTAATCAATTCCTAACTCACTGCCTGAATCCCGTCCTGATTTTTTTTGACCCCGCAACTTACTGCAAACACGCTTCTTGTGAATCCCGCCGGTCTTTTTCCGCTGCCGGCACCGGGCCCTGGCACGGCCCTTGCTCTAAAGGGGGGCGTGAGCCGCAGAAACCAAACACCGAAAGGGAGGTGATGGAAGATGCAAAAAAGAGCGGCGATGGAAAACGAAGCAAGAAACACGGACCAAAAAGAAAGGAGGATATCCATGATGAAGAAAATAGCACTGATTATATCGCTCATCTCAATGCTTCTCCTCAGTATCAGCAATATATGCCGGGCCACTGGCCTTATGACGCCGAAGAACGGCGATTACCCGAGGCTCGCCATGGAGGAGCACCACGTCAACATAACCATCAACAACGGATACGCCGTTACGGAAGTGGACCAGGTCTTCCACAACCCGAACGACGTGGACCTGGAGGCAATCTACTCCTTCCCACTGCCGAAAGACGCGTCACTCTCGGAGCTGAGCCTCTGGATAGACGGACAGGAGGTCACGGGCGAGGTCGTGGAGAAGGAGAAAGCGCGCAAGATATATGAAGAGGAGAAGAAGGCGGGACGGGACACCGCGCTGGCTGAAAAAGACGACTACAGGACCTTTGATGTCTACGTCTATCCAGTCAGGGCAAACGACAGGACGCGTGTCCGCCTCCTGTATTACCAGCCGGTCAAGCTGGACACCGGCATAGGGCGGTACGTATATCCTCTCGAGGAGGGAGGCGTCGATGAAATAAGGGAGGCCTTCTGGACATCCAACCCGAAGGTCGAATCGGCCTTCTCCCTGAACCTGACGCTGAAGTCCGCCTATCCTCTCGATGACGTCCGCGTCCCCGGCCACGAGACGGACGCCGTCGTCACGATGGTCGAAGAGGGCGTCTATACCGTAGCACTGGAAAAGCAGGAAGGGTACGAGCTTGTCCGGGACTTCGTACTCTATTACAAGCTGGCGGACGACTCGCCGGCCAGGATCGAGCTTATCCCGTATAAGGAAGAGACCGGAAAGCCAGGCACGTTCCTTCTCCTGGTCACGCCCGGCGTCGACCTGCGGCCAATAACGGAGGGATCCGACTGGGTCTTCGTCCTGGACCGCTCGGGGAGTATGTCGGGCAAGATCAACACGCTGGCCGAGGGCGTCACGAAGGCAATCCAGAGGATGAACCCCGAGGACAGGTTCCGCATCGTCACCTTCGACAACAAGGCCTCGAACCTGACCAAGGGCTACATTCCGGCAACGGCGGAGAACGTCGAGCGCATCACTGAAAAGCTCACGCGCCTCAACACGGGCAACTCGACGAACCTCTACGAGGGAATCAAGCTGGGCCTGAAGGGGCTGGACAGCGACCGCACGACGACATTCATACTCGTCACAGACGGCGTCACGAACACCGGCCGCATCAAGCACAGGGACTTCGTGGAGCTTCTAAAGGGCCACGACCTCCGCTGCTTCATCTACGTCATGGGCAACAGCGCGAACTGGCCCCTCATGGAGCGGATCGCCGACGAGACGAACGGCATCGCAACCGCCGTCTCCAACGACGACGACATCATAGGCCGGATACTGCTCGCCAAGAGCAAGATAACCCACGAGGCGATGCACAGCGCGAGTTTCGAAATAGACGGCGTGCGTACGTACGACGTCACGCCGAAGGAGATAGGCAACCTCTACCGCGGAGAGCAGCTCGCACTCTTCGGCCACTACGCCCATGGAGGAAGCGCGCGCGTGACCTTCACCGCGAAGATATCCGGCGATGAAAAGACGTACGTCACGGATATCGAGTTCCCCGACGTAGACACGGACAACCCCGAGATCGAGCGCCTCTGGGCCTACGCCACGATCGAGGACATCATGCAGACGATCCGCTACGAGGGCAAAAGCAAGGAGCTCAGGTCCGCCGTCGTGGATATGGGCACGCAATACTCGCTCGTGACGGATTACACCTCGATGATCGTAGTCATGCCCGAGCGCTTCGAGGAGCTGGGCATAGCGAGGAATAACAAGGACAGGATCTCCAGGGAGAGAGCGGCGCGCGAGGAACGGTCTTCCAGTGGCCCGAGAAACTACCGCGTGGACCGGAGCAGGCCCATGTTTAACAGGTCCGCCCCGAGGATCGGCGGCGGTGCCCTGGACCCACTGACCGCGCTCTACTCGGTCCTGATAGGTTCGAGCGCCTTGCTCGCGGCCCGCAACAGGAAGAGGAGGGGCTGAAGATGGTCCTTTCGACAAAGCTGAAGGCACGCCTGAAGGCGATCCCCTTCATAACGCTGGCCATCGGCCTGAGAGCCGTGCTCCTGGCACGGCTCCCGGCCGCCGGCCGGTGGCTATGCTACGACCGCGCGGCTGTCGAGGCGGGGGAGCTCTGGCGGATCGTCACATGCCACTTCGTCCACGTCAACTTCTCCCACCTTATCTGGGACCTCGCCGCCCTGCTGGCGCTGGGGCTCATGTTCGAAGTGAAGCTCGGGAAGAGTTTCGCCATCAGCCTAATTGGCGCCACAGTCCTGATCCCCGTCTCGATCTTCTTTTTTCAGCCGGACCTCATCTACTACTGCGGCCTCTCGGGCCTGGACACGGCCGCCTACACGCTCTGCGCGTGCTACATCCTGAAGACGGCACTGGAGGAGAAGAGGCCGCTGACCTTCACACTGATGTGCACCGCCTTCGGCGCCCTCGCATTCAAGATCATATACGAATTCCATACCGGCCTGACGCTCTTCGCCGATCCCCGGGGTACGGCCCTGGTCCCCGTCCCGCTGGCGCACATAGTCGGCGGCGCCATCGGCATCGTCTCGTTCGCGCTATTTCTCCTCAAAGGGCAGAGGTCGTTTCTGGAAACCCCCGACATGGAAGGAGCCCTACCATGAAACTGAAGAGACACGATACCGTAACAGCGTCGCGCATCATATGGAGGGCTGAAAATGACTAAGCGTGCAGTGAGCATACTCGCCGTGGTTGTACTGGTCGTGGTTCTCGTCTGCAGTGCCGCCCTTCACGGGGGCAACCCCCATAGGGTAACCCTGTGGACGCTCTATTCTGATGAATTGTCCTTTGCCGTGAACGTTGTCCCCGACATCGTCTCCAACACAACCGTCCTCTTTTTCAACCCGGCCTTCTCAATGCTGAGGGGCGAGGAGGTGAGCAACATATGGCCCATCGTAACCGTGACCTCTCCGGTCACGGGACCGATATGCGGAATCAGGGACGCCCGGCACGGATACCCCTTCTGGGACCCCGTCGCGCTGGACGAGATGCGGCAGAGCGACTATTTCGTCGGCCGGGGCCGGGATAGATGCACCGGACAGACCTGCACTATTAAAAGCAAGAAATTATAACTGATGGAGGAAATGCAATGATCGCAAAGAAATTCGCAGTAGGGTTTGGAATCGCCGTTCTGCTCCCCATGACGGTACACTACGGCGTGAGCACGTTCAGCCCGTCGCCCGGGTGGGATGATTACCGGATCGAGAACTATTACGAGCGCCACGAGAGGGCGACTCCCGAAGAGCAGGTGAAGCTCGAAAAGGAGAATTCACAGCTTGAGAAGAAATACAAGGAACAGCTCAAGCTCTTCCAGAAACACATGTTCGCCGTAGCCGTCCCGATCGGGATCGTCGCTCTCGTTCTCGGTTCCATGCTGGCTATCCAAGCGATCGGGTCGGGTCTCATGTTCGGAGGCATCTTCACTTTGACCGACGGCTACTGGTGCTACTGGTCGGAGCTGCAGGACTGGATGAGGTTCGTGTCCCTCCTGGCCGCCCTGGCAATCCTCATCTTCATTGGCTATCGCAAGTTTACACGAGAGGGTAAGATATAAGAGCGGAGGGAAAATAGATTGGGCGCAACAGATAACAATTATATAAAAAGGGCGTGTTACCCGGAGTTGGTCCTGGCCGTCCTGTGCGGGGCCGTCCACGTCATCCTGGAGCTGGCAACCAGGGGCTTGGGAAGCAACGCGATGACGCCGGGCCTTCTCCTGCGGTGCTATACGCTTGCCGCGGCGGCAGGCTGGGGATGCTACCTCCTGTGGCGGTCGATCGTCACGCCCTGCGCACTGGAGGTGTGGGGACTGCGCCGGGCGGGCTTCCTGCGGGCGCTCGGGAGCAGCGCGGTATTCGTCCTCGCCGCCGGCGCGCCACTGTTTATATACGGGCAATTGCACTCCAGGCTTCCCCTGCCGCCGACGTTCTGGCTTGTCGCCGCTCTCTATACGGTGTGGGGAATAGCCCAGCAGTTCTGCCTCCAGGCGCTCGTAACCAGGAACCTGCGGCAGTTGATCCCGGGAATCCCTTTCCGCGTCCTCGCCGCGGCGGCCCTTTTCGGCGCCGTTCACTTCCCGGACTACCGGATCATGCCGCTGGCGTTCATAGCGGGTCTGGGTCTCACCTGGATTTATGAAAGATACCGCAACATCTGGGCCATCGGAATCGCGCACGGGATCCTCGGCGCCCTGTTCCTTTATCTCGTACTCGGGCTGGACCACGGCTGGGAGGCGCTTTTATCTTGAAATCACAGCCAGCAGCTTCAAAGGAGAAAGATGAACCGGTGCGGCGTTAAAATATTATCCAGGCTGGTTGCCTCCACAGCCATGTTGATCCTGATTCACGGCTGCTCTACGGCGCCGCAACGCGCCGTAGAGGAAGCGGGAGATTACGTGATCCTTCTTCACGGCTTGAACCGCACGAACATGTCCATGAAGAAGCTGGAGAGGGTCCTCTCCCGGAGCGGCTACGATGTCATCAACATCACATATCCTTCCAGCAGGTTCTCTGTCGAAGAGCTGGCCGAAAAGCACCTTGCCGGGATCATCCGGGACAGGATATGCGACCGGGAGCGGAGGGTCCATTTCGTGACACACTCCCTGGGGGGCATCATCCTGCGCCGGTACCTGAAGGACCACGCCATGGAGAACCTGGGCCGCGTTGTCATGCTGAGCCCGCCCAATAACGGAAGCGAGATTACGGACAGATTCAAGGACAACTTCCTCTATAAGGCCCTGACCGGCCCCGCGGGGCAGGAGCTCGGGACCGAGCCCGAAAGCGTGCCCAATCACCTCGGCCCTGCTGATTTCGAACTGGGGATAATTACCGGAGATTTTTCGCTGAACCCGTATTTCTCCCGGCTCATCAATGAATCAAACGACGGCACGGTGTCGGTCGAGAGCGCAAGGATCGAGGGGATGAGTGATTTCATTGTGGTCCGCAGCAGTCACACTTTCATCATGCAGAATAAGAATGTGATCGACCAGGTCGCCCACTTCATTAGAAACGGTGAATTTCACAGGGAGCATAATGCTGCGCCGGCAACCTTTAATACTGTACAATTAATACTGTACAATCAAATTTTACGGGCGCGGGAATGTGATAAATTGTACGGGGTTGGGCCGCAATTCAAAATATAGGTAAGGTAAGCTATGGAAATAATCCTGTTCTTGATCGGCATTATCCTTGCAATAGTGGCCCTGGCGAAGGCCGGCGAGGCAACGAAGGCCCTTCGGGAGCTGCGGAAGAGCCTCGAGGACCGGGACGAGCGCCTCGCGGGGCTTACGCGCAGGATATACCGGCTCGAAAAGCACCCGGAGGAACACGAGCTTCAGCCCACACCCATAAAAGAGGAAATGCCTCCCCCGGCCGCCACTTATCCAAGAGAGGCGAAGCCCGCCCATCCCCCTGGAGAAAGGGAAGCGGTTCCCACGGTCCCCGCTCCAGCGCCCCCCCGGCCCCCGGCACCGGTCAAGCCGACCGGGGAGGCACCCCCCGTCCCTGCCGTGGACGGCCGGGATACATGGTCCAGGTTCGAGGAGGCGGTAGGCAAGCGCTGGATGACGTGGTTAGGCATTCTGGTCCTATTCTTCAGCGCCGGCTTCTTCCTGAAGTACGCCTTCGACCGCGACTGGATAGGTCCGGGGACCCAGATCCTCATAGCATGCGCCGGCGGCATCGCGCTCCTCGGGACAGGACACCATCTCCTGCGCAAAGATATGAGGGCCCTCGGGCAGGGGCTGATCGGAGGCGGGCTGATGATCCTGTACGCGGCCCTCTTCGCCGCCTTCTCGCCGAACGTTTACGGCGAGCCGGTCATCTCCAACCAGAAGCTGGTATTCGCAATGATGTGCCTTGTGACGGCCGCGGGGGTGGCGCTGGCGATCAGGCACGACGCCATAGCCATCAGCTTCCTGGCGGCACTGGGCGGCTTCCTTACGCCGATTCTGGTCTCCACGGGCACGGACGCCCGCGACACACTCTTCGCCTATGTCCTGCTCCTCGACCTGGGCGTAATGGCCGTGGCCCTGTACCGGAGATGGCGGGCCCTCGATATTCTCGCCTTCTTCGGCACTGCCGCCCTCTTTACCGGCTGGTTCTTAGATTATTACGAACCAGATGCCATGGCACCGACCCTCCTCTGGCTGGGGGCCTTCTTCGTGGTATTCCTTGTCCTGCCGTTCGTCAACCACCTGCGACGCGGGACACCAGTTACTGTGGAGCGTTTCGTCATGGCGATCGCGAACGCCGCGTTCGCATTCGGCTTCGCCTTCCATATCCTGCGCGATGGACACGACCTGGCCCTGTCCATGATCGCGCTCGGCATGGCCGCCGCGTACCTTGTGATGGGCGTGCTGACACGGAAGCGCATTCCACGGGACGAGCGGGCGCTCTTCGGGTTTATCGCGATGGCCGTCCTCTTCCTCACCATCTCCGTGCCCCTGCGGTTCGGCATGAACGGCATCACGCTCGCATGGCTCGGCGAGGCGTCGGTGCTGCTCTACCTGGGATATAAATTCTGCTATCACCCGGTCCGTGTGTGGGGCTTCATCGTCCTGCTATTGGGCGTAGGGCGCGTCTTCGTCGTTCACCTGGGGGGCGCCACGCACGCCGGGCCCTTCACCCCCTTCCTGAACAACGAGTTCTTAATGCTCATGTGCGCGCCTATCGGTGCGGCGGTCTTCGCCGCGATCCACCAGGCCTGGCGCAGGACGGCCGAGGACGACGACCGGTTCCTGAAGCTGCTGTGCACCATCGGGGCGGGACTGCTGGCCCTCTTCTTCCTCCACGTGGAGATTGAGCAGTGGCTGGCCTACCGCGCGGAAGGAAGGGTGCTGGACGCCGGCTACCTGAAGGGCTGCGCCCTGACGGTGCTCTGGGCGCTGGGAGCGGCCGGCTTCCTGGGGGGAGGCCTGGGGGGTAAGTCGCGCGCCGTACGCTGGGCGGGGGCTCTGCCGCTTTTCATAGCTTTTTTGCTGGCCGCAGGCCTTTATTCCGGTCCGCTTTCCCACGAGTATATGATCTTCCTGAACGGCCGTTTCGGAGCGGGCCTCCTCGTTTGCGCCCTCCTCTTCGCCTTCTCCATAGCCGCGAGAGGGCATGACCTGAGGGCGTGGATAGCAACCGGTGCGGGATTCACGGCTCTTGCCCTACTGCACACAGAGACGCAGCAGTGGATCGGCCTCCGGTCATCGCAGTGGGCTTGTGAGGGCGGTTACGTAGCCGACTGCCTCCTGTCGCTATTATGGGTGACAGGTTCCCTGGCGATGCTGGCGGGCGGGATTCGCGGCCGGAGCGGTATCCCCCGGAACGCCGGGCTGGCAGCGTTGTTATTCGGCTCCGTGTACGCAGTAAGCCTCTTCGGCTTCGACCTTACGGACTACCTGCCCGTCCTGAACGCGCGCTTCCTCGTTACCCTGGCCGCCTGCGGCGCCCTCTTCGCGCACTCCTTTGTCCGCCGCCGCTACAGGGGGATGCTGGGAGAAGGGGAGCTGTCCCTGGCGGCCTTCCTTTTCTGGTGCGCGATCGTGTGTCTCCTCGCGCTGCTAAGCTCGGAGCCGCGCCTGTGGTACGGTACTACCGTGGCAGACCCCGTTCGGGCGCGTTGGCTGGCCCAGATGTCGGTGACAATCGTGTGGGGCGTGTACGCCTCGGCGCTGCTGTCAATAGGCTTCTGGCGGCGGGCCCGGCCGCTCAGGCTCGCGGCCCTCGGCCTCTTCGCCCTCACCGCGGCGAAGCTCGCCCTGGTTGACCTGGCAACACTCAGGCAGATCTACCGGATCATCACGTTCTTCGTCCTGGGCCTCCTGATGATCGGCGCATCCTATCTATACCACAGGGCCGAGAGGAGGCTGAAGGAAGCCGTAAGGTAAGGGGAAGGTAAGGGGTCAAAGGTAAGGGGTCAGACCTGCGCTATCAACTATTAACACGGCTTAATAACAAACAATAGTTGATAGCGCAGGTCTGACCCCCAATTTACTTGACGGCGCGCGACACCTGTTCCGCCCTTGTTGCCCCGCGTTTACTTCCGAGGAAAGGCTTGACGAGGAGATACAGAACGTCGCGCACCGGCATACAGCGGGTGAAGCGATGCAGTATTCTAAAAGATTGAATCGGGTGATGCGTCAGCTTGTAGAGAAAAATCCGCAGGATGCCGGCAATGCGCGTGCGGTTGATCACCTCGCCGGAAAGGCAGGAGGGATCGATCTCCGAGCATTTGAAGTACTTGTACCAATCGGTCTCGTCATTTATCAATCCGCGCTTCACGTACTCCTTCCAGAGCGGGCTTCCGCGGTAGACGCACAGACGGTTGAACGAGAAGGTATCCAGCCGGAGTCTTGACGCTAATTTGAAGGTTGCCTTCATATCCTCGACGGTCTCGTCCGGGCTGCCAACGACGAAGAACCCGTGGACGTGCTCGATACCTGCCCGCTTGGCATCCTTGACCGCAGTCTCAACTTCCGCCAGCGTATGCTCCTTACCCAACCGATCGAGCACCTTTTGGCTTCCGCTCTCGATGCCGAAAACCAGCGCGCGGCAGTTTGCCTTTGCCAGGGCGGGGAAAAGATCCCGGACCACCGAGTCGACCCGTCCCTCGCAGCCCCACCGGATGGTGACCCCGGCGTCATTGATCCCATTGCAGATAGTCTCGATCCGCTTGGGCTGCAGAAGGAAGTTATCGTCGACGAAGTAGACCGCGCCGTAGCCAAGCTCCTGCAGATGTTTCAGCTCGTCAACCACCTGCCCCGGGTTGCGGGCGCGCCATTTGCCCTCATTGAAGACCGGAACGTCGCAGAATGCACATTTCCACGGGCACCCGCGGGAAGTCTGCATGGTCGTGAAGCGATCCATCGATAAGACCATCGGCACGTCGAGAGGCATCGACTCGACGAAGTCTAAAGGCAGGCTTTCGCGGTCGGGAAACGGCCACTGATCGAGGTTGCGCTCCACTGCGCGGACGGGGTTATTTACCACCTTGCCGTCCTTCGCCCAGGTCAGCCCCGCGACATCTACGGGATTGTCCAGACGCTCTACGAGATCGAGGATAAATTGCTCGCCGTCACCGCGGCATATGAAGTCCACCTCGGGGCACTGGAGCTTTACCTGTTCGGCGTTAAGCGTGGCAAACACACCACCAAACGCCAGCAACACCTTCGCATCCGCGGCGCGGATTTGGCGGGCGAGAATCTTCGCATACGGGTAGCTGGTCGTGCTCAAGAAACTCAAGCCGACAAGGTCCGGGCGCTGCCTGCGGATCTCCTCTATGATAACTTCGTTAGGCGTTTCCGGATTAGCCTGGTCGAACATGACGCACTCGTGGCCGTGGCGTTTGAGCACAGCAGAGAGCATCATGATTCCGAGCGGAGGAAAGCCTATAACCCGAATATTACCGTTCTCGGCACGGGGCTCTTCCGGAATCACGTAAAATTGGGGGTCACGAATGTAAATCAAGAATACGCGCATGGAATTACTTTCTTACTCATAGGCGTTGGCCGCTTCTTCGAGATCGGAGACGCACGGTAGCAGCGTCTCATATGCCGACCTGCTTCATCTTCTTTGCCTTGCCGGGTTCTTGCTCAGGCTACCTGATAAGCAATGTTCCCAGACACTTTACCAGAAGTCAAAAGTGTTTGCCGGAGATTTCTTCATCCCTACTTCTTTTGCCAATGAGAGATTGGACTTACTCTCCAGGTCTTCGTCTAAAGTAAAGATGATAACTCATTCTCCGGTAAAAAGATTGCGTAAAACAAATAAGGTAAGGGTAGAGTAGAGAGCAGGCTGGATCCGATTCAGGTTTCACTTGTCCGTATCCGCCGTTTCTCCCGAAAGCTTTCGGGATGCCCATTCAGCTTCACCGTGTCAGTCCCCCTGCTCCCCCTCATCAAACCGTACGTTCAGTTGACTTCGGCTGAGCTCAGTCGAAGCCTTCCCGAAATTGTACGATTTAACGTGAGCAGCAGGGTGCGTACCGGGATAATCTACTTCGATCGGGGGAGAGGAAAAATCTAAAATAATCCCTTCCAAACTTGAACAAGAAAGTGCGCCATTCGTATATATCTATGAAGGGCATAGAAAAAGGAGGCGCATGATGAAACAAGAGTCGATAGCTGCCATTGGAGTTTTGCTGCTGGTAGCCTGGACGGGGATGGCCTACGCCATCGAGGTAAAAATGGAGCGGATGACGAAAAGGGAGGTGGCGACTGGCGAGGGACGCACTCCGAAAGAAGTGCCGGCCTCAATGGCGAAGCCAGCCGCACTGTCAGAGGTGACGGAGGAAAAGCTGCTTAAGGAGCCCGAGTATCAGGGGAGGCCGCGTTACGCGACGCTTAAGATTGGCAACGGTAAGGACGACAGGATCACAGTAGTGCTGGATGAGACGGAGGATGGGGTCCACCTCTACGTGGACGAAAATAACGACCAGGATTTGACGAATGACGGGGGCCCGCTCAAGTGGTGGAAATTCCGTGGGAGGAGGGACAAAGACGGAAAGTATATATACCATACAAAAGGTGCTTCGGCCAAGGTAAACGCCAATTACAGTGAGGGCGGCGAGGATTTCTGCCTGCCGTATTGGCTGGAAATATACCATTACTCCGAGAGTGATGACCCTGAGAAGCTCCAGAACATCCATTTCACTTCCGACACGGCCCTGAGAGGAGATCTGATGATCGGGGAAAAAGCCTACCCGATCGCACTGGTTGAACCCACGGCCGATGGCCTGTTCGACGACATGCTGGAGGAGCCGGTCAACAAGCTCATCGCCGGCCTTATGGTCGACTTCAACGGCAACGGGCAGATAGAGAGGGATCGTCGCCTGCCCGAGCATGTGGGAGAAAAAAGCAAGTGTACCGTCTCCGCCCCTTTTCTCCTGGAGGGCAAGAGCTGGGTAATCACGAAGATCTCCCCCCCGGGCCGCACCATCACGATCGAGGAATCGAAAGTTGCAGCCAGGCCTCCCGTCTGGCCGGATCTTCCCAAAGTGGCCATCGGCGACCCCGCACCGCTGTTCGCCGCGAGGGATATCGACGGCAAGACTCTTGACCTTAAGGACCTGCAGGGAAAGGTGGTGCTCCTGGACTTCTGGGCCACCTGGTGCGGGCCGTGCGTGAAGGAGATACCCGACGTGGTCAAGGTGTGGGAGAAATACAAGGGCGAGGACTTTGTCGTCGTCAGCCTCAGCCGGGATCGGGTCAGCTCGATGCTCAACTGTAATCTGAAGCGTGGCGACCCCAAATACGAAGAGAACCGTGCCCTGAGCAGGAAGCTGCGTGATATGAAACCGGAAGAATGGGAAAAGTTGGAGGGCCGGGCGTTCGACGAGTTCCGAAAGTACGTTCATTCGAAGGGCATGTCATGGCGCCATATCCCCGATAAGGTGCTTGATGCGGGTATCGCCAAGAAGTACGACGTTGGCTCCATACCTGCCGTTTTCCTTCTGGACCGCGCGGGAACGATTGTCGGAAAGAAGTTGCGAGGCCACCGCCTGGAGCCGGCAGTTAGAAAGGCCCTTGAGAAATAAGATGGGGGTAGAGTAGCGAGCAGGCTGGATCCGATTCAGGTTTCACTTGTCCGTATCCGCCGTTTCTCCCGAAAGCTTTCGGGATGCCCGATTAGCTTCACCGTTCGACCTCTCCTGCAGGTCGCTCCTGCTACTCCGGGGACCCTATCAGCTCTGCCTGTTGTCCCTGAACTGATAGCGGCGGCCTTCTCCCTTTGACCACGGGATCGGCACTCCCTGCCAAAATTACGGAGCTACATTATTTATCTGAGAAAAAATGGGTGAGTTTTACAGGCTCAGCTCGACTATGTCGGCGTCCCGGAGGACATGGTCCCTGGACACGGCCTGGCCGTCGAAGCGCGCGGAGCCCCAGACACGGGCCTGCTTCAGGTCCTTCGCGAAATCCTTGTGTACGTGGGCAGCGAAGTCAAGGATGGTCGAGCACGCCCTCACGGTAAACGGACTGCCCATGTCGGGCTTACTCCCCGGCTGCTTCGAGTAGACGCGGATGACGCCGAGGAGGTCGAATATGGCCTTCCGCAGCTTCTCCACCTCCCCCTCGTCAAGCGCAGCGCAGGAAAAGGGGAAGACGTCGAACCTGTCCGCGTAAAACTCGCTGATTATATCCAGGTTGGCGGGCGCGTTATCGCAGTCCATCCTGTTCGACACGAGGAGGACCCTCTTATCCAGATAGCCGGCAGGCGCGTCCCGCCGCCCTTCCCCCCCCGCCAGGCCTATCATCCTCCTGTCGAGCTCCGATACAACCTCTTCCATCCTGTCCAGGCAGTCCTCCGCCGAGGCGTCTATCACGAAGACTTCCGCGTCGGCGTTCCTCACGATGTTGACGACCCAGAACGGGAGATGGCCGGGCGCGATGGGGGGAAGGTCGACGAGCTGGACCTGGATGTCCAGGTAGGGCATCATGGCAGGATAAGGCATTGCCGTCGTGAACGGGTAGGGCGCCACCTTCGGCTCGGCGTTTGTGAGGAGAGAAACCAGGCTGGACTTCCCCGAGTTCGGGGGGCCGATGACGGCGACCTGGCCCGCCCCCATCCTCTCGACCCTCATGGAGAAGCCCTTCTTCCCCTTCCCCTTCTTCTCGGCATCCTTCTTGAGCTTCGACAGACGACGCTTGATGTCGGCCTGTATCTTGTCCGTCCCCTTGTGCTTGGGGAGGAGGGCCCACATCTCCTCGAGGATGGCGATCTTCTCCTCCGGGTCCTTCGCCTTCTTGAGGTTCTGCTCGGCTGCTACATATTGCGGCGGAAGATTCGCTGGTATAACGACACCCTTTAACAATTAAGAAGCCAGGAAAAAGAATAAGGCTCCTGTAAAATAGTAACTGCTTATATATCAATTGGTTAAACACCAAATTGTTTTCAATTTCCCTCACAATTTTCTTGACTTAATGAGTGGCATATTTTACTATATCACCTTGCAGTTCAGGCAATAACGCCAAAAATAACCACCAGAAAA
>JAVCDC010000125.1 GCA_030765135.1 Candidatus Tritonobacter lacicola
TAACCCGACTTTCGCAAAGGCACTACAAAAGCAAAATTATTTAGTATCGTTCAAAAGGTTCGGCATTTTGCCATTACATACAAATTCCTCCCCCTTGATGGGGGAGGTTAGGTGGGGGTGAAAAAGCAATTACTCGTATCTCTTACAGGTTAAACAGGAACGAATAAGGACATTAAAGCCCCCTCCCCTTAATCCCCTCCCCCGTTGGGGAGGGGAAATATGGTTATGGCATTTGCCGTAACTTTTGAACGTTACCCATAAATTAGCTCGCTTCGCTCGCAAATTTATCGGGCAATATGGAGGACAGAAACAGCGAGCCGCGATGGAGCAACGCCAGGACCCGGCAGCGTTCTCACCGGGCCGTGGCGGTCGGCGTAACAGTCGGCTCCTTCTTCTCTGCCGCAAATTCACGGAGTTCGGTGGAGGCCTCCATAGCGCCTATGGCTTTTAAAATCGCCTCGTCCACGGCGGCGACCATCGCCGGCACAAAGCCGGCCGCACCCTTCTCCTTCTGCTCGACGGTGGCCTTGGCGGTATAGTTCCAGACCGGCCGGCCGCCAGCGCCGGGAACTATCTCCAGATCCATCTCGCACACAGCCGTCTCAGCTTTCTCGCCGACCACCTGGTCGAAGCCCGTGATGTTTCCCTGTAAAACCAGGTCGGGGGCCAAGATGGCGCCGACAGGATCGACCCTTACAAAGAGCTTCGAGTCCTTCAGCGCGTTGAGGAGCGCCCTCCCCACCATCTCAGCCGGCGGCTCCACCCACTGGCTGTACTCGTAAAAGCCCACCCGGTACTCCGCAGTGCGGTAGACCATCTGGTCCTTGTACCGCGAAGGCGCGCGAAGGCTGCGCAGCTCGATGGTGAACGGGTAGGGATTCGCCGCCAGCTTCACGCCGGGCTCGGTATTTATCCCGTAATAGTACGTCGGGATATACGAGGTGCAGGCCGCTCCGCAAAAGGAAACAGCGAGCGCAACCACAATCGTCCGCAGGACTCTCATAATCATTTCTCCTGTCTTACGTTTAAACTTGCTTGATTACTGTTTCATCTCACCGTACATACGGATGCTTCGGCCTGGGGCGGCCCCACATGATCGACGAGGGGTCCTCGTTCAAGCGCGTGAACGTCCGCTCCACCTCCACGATGGCGTTCCTGAGGGTCCTCATCGTCTGCGAGACCTCGTACTCCGTGTTGAGAATCGCCACCTTCATGCTCTTGAGAAAGACGTCCGCCTCCAGGACGGTCTGGTTAGTGGAGCGAACGAGATCGCCCAGCTGGCCCCCTTTGACATCACCTATAGCATAGTTAATTTTCGTCAACACCGTCCTTATGTCGTCGAGGATCTTCGGGATGTCCCTGGCGATATTCTCCATGATGGAGGTCTGGGACAGGATATAAGACCCGGGCTTTATCTCCGGAGAACCGACGTCCCCGCCCGAAAGCTCGATCACCATTCCACCCATCAGGTTTGCTATCTGGAGCGTGGCGACGGTGCCCTCTCTCAGGCCCACCTTATCGGTGAAGATTCCCGCCTTCACTATTATCTCGTTATCCGGTGTAACGCGGATGTTCTCGACCTTCCCCACGGGGACGCCCTGGTACAGGATGTTCGCATCTTTGGTGAGGCCGCTGACGCTCTCCGTGAACTTGATGAAGAACGTCTCCGTCGGCTCCCGCCTTATCTCCGAGACGATAGTGAAAACAACAACGATCATTGCAATGCCGACGGACAGGAAAATTCCGACCTGCACTTTCTGTCTCTTGGTTGCCAATGTCTCTCTCCTTTCTCTTAAGCTATACCTGCTCCCCTATGGCTGCGTCGGGCCGACGGTCGAAAAACTGGCGGACCCGCGAGTTCGAGCTCTGCTCCGCCTCGCCTACTTTACCCATGAAGATTATCTTGCCTCCGTCGAGCATGAGGGCCCGGTCGGCGACCGCCCGTATGGATTCCAGCTCGTGAGTCACGACGACCATCGTCACGCCCAGAAGGCGCCTTATATCGAGTATAAGCTCGTCGAGGCCGGCCGCAAGGATCGGATCGAGGCCCGCGGAAGGCTCGTCGAAAAACATGATCTCGGGATCCATGGCGATAGCGCGGGCGAACCCCACCCTCTTCTTCATTCCCCCCGACAGCTCGGACGGCATGAGATACCCGGAATTCGCGAGCCCCACGAGGCTCAGCTTCATCCTCACAAGTATCTCCACCATCTCCTCATCCATATTCCCGTACTCCCGCATCGGGAGGCCGACGTTCTCGCCCACAGTCATGGAGTTGAAGAGCGCCCCGCCCTGAAACGAAATCCCCACCCTGTGCAACAGCGTCGCCAGCTCATCCTCGTCCATTCTCCCTATGTCCCTGCCCCAGTACCGTATCGTGCCGGATAACGGCTTGAGCAGGCCGACCATGTGATGAAGCAGTGTCGTCTTGCCGCAACCCGAGCCGCCTAGAACGACGAGAATCTCCCCGGGATAGACGTCGAAGGAGATGCCATCCAGCACGACCCGCTCCCCGTAGCCGGCCACAAGGTCCCGGACCTCTATTATAGGTTCAGCGCCCGTCATGTTATAAAGTAGAAGATGGTCGCGAACACCATGTCCGCGACGATGATAAAGAAGATATCCATGACAACGGCCCTGGTGGTGGCGAGGCCGACCCCCCTGGCGCCACCCACGACCCTCAGGCCGTTGTGGCAGCCCACAATCACGATGATCATCGCGAAGACGAAGGACTTCACCAGGCCCTGCGTCACGTCACCGACAGTGACCGCCCATATAGTGTGCTCCCACCATAGCTCAAAGGTAAAGTCGAGAAAGACTACCCCAAGGACAAACCCGCCCACCACGCCCATGATGAACCCCAGGATCGTCAGAATCGGCATAACGACAAGTATGGCCAGGAACTTCGGCGCCACAAGAAATTTGGCGACATTGAGCCCCATCCCCTTGAGGGCGTCTATCTCCTCCGAGACGGTCATGGTGGCCAGCTCCGCCGTTATCGCGGCCCCCGTGCGGGCCGATACGACTATCCCCGTCATCACCACCGCGAGCTCCCTGGCGAAGCCGATCACAACAAGGCTGGCCACGTAGATCTCGACGCCGAACCGGCGGAGCTGTGTGGCCGAGAGCATCGCGATAACCAGGCCTAGGAGAAAATTAATAAGGCAGACGATGCCGATGGCCTGGTACCCCATCTCGTTGACCTCGTCCGTTACAGCCTTCCACCTGAGGCCCCGGCCCCTGACGGGCGCGATGAAAGACCAGTAAATCGCGTCGACGATCAAACCGCAGGCATCGGTCAACTCTCCCCAGGCATCCAGGGCCTTCCCGCCTATCGTTTCGAATACGCCCTTTCTCGGCGGGGCGGGCCTTGCGCGCTCCTCGAAGACGGGACGGATCATCTCGATGAATTCCGCGACTTCCCCCCGCGCCCCCTCCAGGGAGACGCGCCCCCCCTCTTTTTGCGCCGCCAGCGACGCCAGCGCAAGCCAGGCACCGCCGCGGCTGTCTATGTGCTCGACGCCCGAGAGGTCCACGGACACATCCTTTTTTCCCTCGGAGATGATCCCGGAGACCTCCTCAACGAGACGCTCACCGTCCCTGTCGGCAAGCGCCCCGGAGACGCGCACCGTGGAGGTGTTCTTCACGCGAGCGACAGAAGAAGCTTCGTCCATATTTTCCGTGTTCTCAGCGGTTTTCAATAAACGCTTTGAAACCTATATCTATGGAGATCATTAAAGAAGGCTGGTCATTATACCATATCGATTCAAGCGGGATGAGCGATAATATCCTATGCAGAGAAAAATCAAGCTCATATAATCTATACCCCATGGAAAGAGAGAGCGACATATTCACCAAAAAGGTAACGAGCATCTGCCGCGACTGCGGGAGGAACCTCGAGGCAATCCTCGTTGAAGAGAACGGGAGGGTACTCCTGAAGAAGTCCTGCCCCGAGCACGGTCAAACCATAGACCTTATCTCCGAGAACGCCGAAATCTACAAGAAGAAGGGGGATTTCTACGAGGCCGGCACACCCGTCACGTGCACCGTACAAAAATGCAAGGCCGGGATATGCCCCGACCACATGGAGCAGCGGACATCCATGGCCTTCATAGATATCACCTCCCGGTGCAACCTGAACTGCCCCATCTGCTACGTTGACGCGAACTTCAAGGCGAAGGACATGCCCTACGAGCACATAGAAAAGATACTCGAGTACCTGGCGAAGGAGGAGGACCTCTACTGCCTCCTCATCATAGGCGGAGAGCCGACCATCCACAGGGACTTCTTCAAGATCTGTCACAAGATCGTCGAGCTTGGCCTCAAGCGCGTGACCTACATCGTCACCAACGGCGTGAAGCTCGCAGACATGGATTTCTGCCGGAAGTTCCGCGAGACGGGCATAAAACGCATCGGCCTCGGCTTCGACGGGACCACGCAGGATATCTACATGAAGACCCGTGGATCGATCGATGCCTTCCATAAAAGCCGGCAGGCCATAGAGAACATGCGGCAGTTGAAGAGGACACAGGTCGTCCTCTGCGTAACGGCGATCAAGGGGCTCAACGACGACAACATCCCCGATATAATCAACTACGCCCTGGACAACGCGGATATAGTCAAGAGGATCCTGATCGTCATGGGGACATTCTGCGGAAGGACGACCAGGGCGGACGAGCTCGTCGCGAAGCGCATGACGCCGGAGGGCCTTGAGAGCATTCTATCGGGAATGACAGGCTCGCAGCTGACGTCGATCCCCGGAGCCTTCTTCCACAAGCTGAACCGGCCCCTGAAACTCCTGGGGATGAAGGGCATAATGAAAAGCTATCCCCGCCTGCTGAGCAACCAGTGCGACGGCTTCGCCTACATAGGAAGAACGCGGGAGGGAAAGGTCTTCAGCGTCCTTGACAGGGTCATCAAAGAACCCGGCCGCCTGTACGACCAGATGAAACGATTCGACAGGCTCATAGGCGACGAGGAAAAGTGGTTTGCGAAGCGCGGAAGGGGCTTTCTCTCCCGGGCAACAGCGTGGGCCGTCTTTCTTCCCCGCTACCTCCTGCTTATGGCGGGGATGATCAGGCCGTCCCTGATACTTGTGCCCGCCAGGGCCCTTCTCACCTCGCTCTTCCGCGGCGGACTGAAGAGGCGCATGAAGGAGGCGGTGCAGGGCGCGGCAAGCGTCAAGATCTGGATACTCCCGACGGGCGACAAGTACAACCTCATCTGGGACAAGATACGGACGTGCACGGGGCACTATTACTCGTACGATACAAAACGGGAGAAGATACGGCGTCATCCGGGGTGTTTCTACTTCCCCTTCAACGTTGAAATAGACGAGAGGAATGAAGATTGACAATTGACGATTGAAAAAAAGACAAATGAAAGAAGAAGAAGAAGAAGAAAACAAAAAAAAGTTGTCCACGAATTATTGAAAATCCGGCTACTGACGGACACGAATTAAAAAATAGAGTAAAACCGCAGAGACACGAAGAACGTGAAGAACGTGAAGATGCATTTAAAAGAGAAAAAACGTAACCGCGGATTATACGGATTATACGGATTTATAACAGGGCGATGAAAAACAAAGGGTAATTGTTATAGCGGTATCAACCTGTAGGGGTTGCTTAAAAAATGGCTGAAAGATACAGAAAAGAGATACGGACGAGCTGTCCCGTCTGCGCGCGGGACCTGAACGGGACTGAATACGAAGAAGGGGGCAGAATTTACCTGACGAAGACCTGCCCCGAGCACGGGAAGGTGAACGACCTGGTCTCCTCAGACGCCCGCGTCTACCTGGACAAGATGGGTAGCCGCCTGCGCACGTACCACGATAACTGCACCCTGCATGTATGCAGCCAGGGTGTTTGCCCGCATCATCTCACAAGAGAAGCGGAGTGGGCATTCATCGAGGTCACCATGCGGTGCAACATGAAGTGCCCCGTATGTTACGCGGACTCCGACTCGCGGGGAGAGGATGTGCCCATCGACGACATCAAGAAGATAATCGACCACATCGCCGATGAAAACGTAGTCAGGGAAATGCTCCTGGCCGGGGGGGAAGCCACCGTAAGGGAAGACCTTTTCGAGATCCTGGACTATATCAAGGAAAAAGGCCTGATGAAAAAGACGTATCTCGTGTCGAACGGCATCAAGCTCGCCGACCCGGAATACTGCCGGAGGCTCCGCGAGACGGGCCTCAAGCGGATAGAGCTCGCCTTCGACAGCACCGACCCCGAGATCTGCCGGAAGATACGGGGGAGCCTCGCCGCCTACGACGCCCTGCCAAAGGCACTGGAAAACCTACGGAAGCTGGGCAGGGTCAAGGTCCAGTTGACCATAACGGTCGTCAAGGGGCTCAACGACCGCACGCTCAAAGAAAGCCTGGAGTTCGCGCTCGAGAACTCCGACATCGTCAAGCACGTGGTGATATCCCCCCAGCAGTTCTGCGGCAGGTTGGTTCAGCGGGAGAACCTGGCGGAAAAGCGGCTTACGCTGGAGTGCGTGGAAAAATTACTCAGGGAAGGCCTCGGCGACCGTCTCTACACTATCTCCGTGGAAGCGGGCCTCAGCCTCGTGGAACCCCTCCGGCGCATGGGAATCATGAACATCGACAAAGAGTTCCCCATCTGTCTCCACCCCAAATGCGCATCTTTCGGGTTCATCGGTCGAACCTGGTCCGGGAAATTATACAGCCTGTTCGACTCGGCGCTGAAGCCCGGCATCAACCCGTACGATATCCGGAACTGGGCAAACAAGCTTTCCGACAGGATAAAAGCGCAGCGCTCGCGGACCGGGAAGAGGTTCGGCACGGGGGCAATCGCAAAGCTTGCCCGGGGCACCCGCGTATACCTGTGCTACCTCCCGCAGTATCTCTGCAAGTTGCTTGTATGCACGCGCCCCCGCTTCTGGCTAAGACTGGCGGTGGGCCCTTTCCGAAAACTCTTCCGCCGAGTGCGATGGCGTGACGCCATGTACGGGCCGCAGTTTCTTCATCTCTATATCATTTTCCTGGGCGACGAGTTCAACTTCTCCTGGGAGCGGCTCCCCTACTGCTACGGCTTCCAGTACATGATTCATCCACAGACGGGAAAGGTGACCAAGGTGCCAGCCTGCCTGTTTATCTCCCACCGCAAGAAGGTCATCAATATCCAGAGAGCGCAGTAAAGAATAACCGGCAACCAATGTTCAATGCTCAATGTTCAATAACCAAGTACAAACACGGCCCGCCATAAGACGAAAGGGGGCGCGCATGAAAAGATTGCTTCTGTCCGCCGGCATACTGATTACCCTGTCCACGGCAGGGTACACATCCGAGTTAAAAGGGTTCGTATCGGCGTACGACGACGACGGGACCTTCGATGTGTGCGGCGTGGAGGTAATTACCAGAGAAGACTGGACCATCTTTGAGGACCGCCAGAAAAATCCGGCCTCTCCCGGGGACCTCATGGACGGTGATTACGTGGAGATAGAGGGGCGCTTCATAGAGCCGGCGAAGCTCGAGGCCACCAGGATAACCATGGGGAAAGAGGTCGTGACCGGCCCGGTCACCGAAATCATCGAGGTTACCGGGACCCTGGAGGAAGCCATGGCCCCGGGCGAACCGGCCCTGAAGGCGCCCGAACCCGGGCCCGAACAGGCGCGGAAAGATGCAGAACCCACGATCGAACCCATCATGGAGCAGGCCGACCCCACTCCCACGAAGCCGCCAACCGAACGCAAAGACAAGCTAAAGGGAGCTCTGCAGAACGCCGACGTCAAGACGCGCATCCTCATCGTCAAAGGCACCATCGTTAAGCTCGACGCGGGGGTGAAGGTGGTCGGGAAAAACGGCAAGGCCGTTTCGCTGCAGAAACTCAGGCGCGGAGACCGCGTGGAGTGCGAGGGGACTAAGCTCTCGAAGACGGAGTTCCTCGCCGGGTCAGTCAAGGTATTGAAGTAGGAGCCCGGTGGACCGGACCGGAGCGCTCACAGGTAGCCCAGGGCCCGGAAAACCTCCCGGTCCTCCTCGCTGAGATCCCGATCCTCCAGCTTTCTGACGCGCGAGATATCGCTTTCCTTCATCCACTCCCGCAGGACCTTCTTCAAACCTGCCGCGATATCCGCGTTCTCGGAAAGAACGTTCATGGTCTCCTCAGGGTCACTTTCGAGATCGTACAACTCCTCGGTGTTGCTGTGCAGATTGCTGATGTATTTCCACCTGCCCGTCCTGACCGCTTTGATGTCATTGAACCTCTCCAGGAAAACGGGGGCCTCCGGAACCTGCGATTCGTCTTTCTCGATGAGGGGGCGTAGGCTTATCCCCTCGATCTCCGGGGGGAACGGACATCCGGCAATCTCCAGGAGGGTGGGCGTGATGTCCATGATGTTAACCTGCTTCTCTATAACCTTCGCGCCCTTCGATCCCGGCAGCCGTACAAGAAGCGGAACCCGGGAGCACTGGTCGTACACGTACTTCCCGTGTGCGAAGTAATAATCGTGCTCCCCCAGGCTCTCGCCGTGGTCTGCTGTGATGATAACCACGACGTTCTTCAGCCCCAGCTCATCGATCTTCTCAAGCAAGCCGCCCACATGCTCGTCGCAGAAGAGTATCTCGGCATCGTATCCGTTCCTGTAGATATCGGCATCGACCGAGCCGTCCCTGCTCTCCACCCACGGTAGCTTCTGATACACCGGCACCAGTTCCTCCACGACCGGGTCACCGCCCCCACCGTCGAAGAGCTCCCTGTACTTCTCCGGCGCGATGTACGGACCATGCACATCCTGGTAATGGACCCACAGAAAAAATTTGTTATCGTGATTTCTGTCCAGCCACCGGAATACGGCACCGTTTATGTCCGGCGCCTTTCTCTCGTAGAAGTCCCTGTTCAAATCTTTGTCCGGCAGTTCATCGTCGTATGTCTCGAACCCGTGGTGCAGTCCGGCATACTTCTTCTTCAAGACCCAGTTGCCGATAAAGGCCGCCGTCGTATAGCCATTGTTCAGCAGGATCTCCTGCAGCGTCAGTATCCTGCTCCTCAGGGGAATACCAAGGGTTCGCACACGATGGGTGTGAGGATACAGTCCGGTCAGGACGGATACCATGGCCTGCGTGGTCTCCGCGCGGGGGGTTATCGCGTTCTTGAAGAGAGCAGCCTCCCTGGAGAAGAGGTCTATATTGGGAGTAGTGTTTCTGCCGTAGCCATAGCACCCCAGGCGGTCCGCCCTGAGGGTGTCGATGGAGATAAGTACCACGCTGGGCGCGGACAGGTCAATCCCTCCCCCGCCCAAAATGAGGATCCACAGATTGAGGGCAAGCAAAATAGCGAGCAGCACACACGCGGGACCTCTGGCGCGGTTCGCGATACGGACCAGCGTCCCCCACCTTGTCCTGGCCATAAGCCCGCCCAGCAGCACCGCCAGGGCCAGGAGCGCTGCATTGCAGATCAAGCTGACGGGGCTGAATACGTCCGGCAGCCAGTAGTGGTTAATCGCCCACCCGCCCCAGAAGAAAAAGAGGGGGAACAACAGGCAGGCCAGCATGGCGGAGCGCACCCTGCCGCCGTTCCCGATACGCGTCTTGAGCTTGCCGGCCTTGAAAACTCGCCGGGACAGCCCCGCGAGAACAAACAGGAATATGAGGACGAGCGGTATGAGGATGCCCGCCGCCACCCATCTGTTCAGTGGGTCCCGGAAACCCAGGGCGACCAGCCTGTACATCTTCTGCGGAACGTACCGGTGGGCCGTTATGCCGGAGACAGCGACTATAAGCCCCACGGCGAATCCGGCGACCGTGCCCGCCGACAGCGCGGAGAGCACATTTCCCGCCCCCGCCCTTACTTTATCCATATGACCATCCGCCGCCGGACTTTTCCAGCCCATCCCCGTGCCGATTCAGAGGCTGTATTTCTTTAACTTATACCAGAGGTTTCTCTCGCTGATACCCAGTACCCGCGCGGCCCTGGCCTTGACGCCCCCGGACATCCCGAGGGCGTCCTGTATCATCCTCTTCTCAAGCTTCCGGACCTCCGTCTCGATGTCCATGCTAGACGGCCCCTTCCGTCCGGGGGACAGTATCTCGGATGGAATATCGTCCTCGCCTATCATCTCCGTTGTCGACAGGGCCACCGCCCTCTCGATGATGTTCTCGAGCTCCCTCACGTTGCCGGGCCATTCGTACGCCGTCATCGAGGCGACTGCCGCGGGGGAGACGCCGGAGATGTGCTTGCCAATCTCCCTGCTGTACTTCGCGAGGAAGTGCTCTATCAGGAGGGGGATGTCGTCCACTCTCTCACTCAGCGAGGGAACCTCGATGGCAACAACATTCAGCCTGTAATAGAGGTCCTCCCTGAACTTCCCCTCGCGCATCAACTCCTTCAGGTCCTTGTTTGTCGCGGCAATGACGCGGACGTCGACCTTCTGGGAGACCGTGCTCCCAACCTTCTCGAACTCCTTCTCCTGGAGCACGCGCAGAAGCTTCGCCTGGAGCGCGGGATCCATGTCCCCTATCTCGTCGAAGAAAATAGACCCCCCGTGCGCCCTCTGGAACCTTCCGGCCGTGTCCGTGTAAGCGCCGGTAAAAGCCCCCTTGACGTGCCCGAACAGCTCGGACTCCAGTAGGCTGCCGGGAATGGCGGCGCAGTTAACGGCCACGAAGAGCCTGTCTCTCCTCGGGCTCTTATTATGGATAGCCCTCGCCAGGAGCTCCTTGCCCGTCCCGGTATCCCCGTAAATGAGCACGCTGGCGTCGCTCGGCCCGACCTTATCGATAAGCTTGAAAATCTTCGCCATGGAAAGGCTCCGCCCCACCATATTCTCGTACGGGAACCTGCCCTCGAGCTCCTCTTTCAGGTAGTAAATCTCCTTCTTGGCGTCCACAACCTCCAGGGCCCTTGTTATCGCCATCTCCATCTCGTCCATGTCGAAAGGCTTAAGGATGTAGTCGCTCGCGCCCTTCTTTATCGCGTCCACCGCGTTTCTGACGGTCCCGTAGGCCGTCATTATTATGACGGGGACGTCCTTGTTGACCTTCTTGGCGGCCCTGAGGAGATCTATCCCGCTCATGCTCGGCATCTTCATGTCCGTGAGGATGAGGTCCGCCCTCTCCCTCTCCATGTGCGCGAGGGCCTCCTCGGCTGTGCCGGCGAGAACGGCTTCGTGGCCCATCTTGGAGAGCATTATCTGGACGATCCGCTGCATCTTCACCTCATCGTCCACAACGATTATTTTTCTCGGGACCACGCGATTCTTCTCCATCATCATGCCGCCGGGAAGGTCATGCTGAAACTCGTCCCCTTCCCCTCCCTGCTCTCAACAGATATCGTCGCACCATGGCTTTCTATAATCCGGTAAACCACTGCAAGTCCAAGGCCGGTGCCTTTCTCCTTCGTCGTGAAGAAGGGCTCGAAGATCCTGCCGATATCCCCGGCCGCTATGCCCCGCCCCGTGTCCGAATAGTCAACCGAGACGTGATCCTCCCCGCTGTCCCCGGTGCTTATCCTTATCTCGCCGACTCCGTCCATGGCGTCCATGGAATTGAGGAAGAGGTTCAGGAAAACCTGTACCATCTGCTCCGCGTCCACCGCGACGCTCCCCCTGTCGCTGTAATCGGTCTGTATATCGATCCCCAGGCTCCCGCACCTCTTCGATACAACGGAGACCGACTTCTCCACGACCTCCCGCATGCTCATCTTTTTCAACAGGGGCTCCGATGGCCTCGCGAAGTTCAAGAGATCGGTCACAACCTTGTTGAGCCTGTCCACCTCCCCCATGACGAAATCGGCAAGCTCGCGCTCCTCGCCGCCGACGCGCCTGCTCTTCTTTATCAGGCTGGCGGAACTCTTGATTATACCCAGGGGGTTTCTTATCTCGTGGGCCACTCCGGCGGCGAACCGCCCTATTCCGGCGAGCTTCTCCGACTGCAGGAGCCGCCTCTCCATGGCCTTCTTCTCCGTGACATCCTTTATATACTCTATCACCCGCACAACTTCCCTGTTCTCGTCAAACAGTGGGAAGGTGTAGATCTCGGCCTCGAACTTACGGCCGTCGGCCCACTTCCAGCCTATCTGCGCCGCGCCGGGCTTGCCCGTCTCAAACGTCCTGACGGCGGGGCAGCCCGTGCACGGCTGTTCCAGGTTCCCGTACATGCGGTGGCACAGCCTTCCCGCGAGCTGTATCGGCGGCTCGCCCATAAGTTTCGCGAGCCCCTGGTTCACGTTCACCACCCTGAACTCCCTGTCGTTCACCGAGATGCCGTCCGTTATCCCGTCGAAAAGGCTGATGAGAAACTCGTTGGACCTCTTCAGCTCGCGCGTGCGCTCCCTCACCTTCGACTCGAGATCGCCGTAGGATTTCTCCAGCTTCGCGGCCATGGCGTTGAACTCGCCCGCGAGCTCCCAGATCTCGTCCCTGGACCTGATCTTTATCCTGTGATCGAGGGAACCCTTCCCCACGAGCTTCGCTCCCTTCGAGAGCGCTTTGATCGGCCTGTATATGAGAAGGGAGAAGAAAATGCCGAGCAGGACCGCAACGACAAGGGTTGCTATTATGCTGCCGACCAGGAACCCCTCGGCGCGCCGCTCCGCCACGTTAGCCTCGGTGCTGGCCGCCATGGCCTCTTTGAGGCTCACCTGGCGGTAGAGGTCAATGTTGTCGGCGACGTCCCTGAACGCCGTTTTTACGTCCTTCGCCAGATCCGGCAGCTGTCCGGACCCGAGGATCTCCGAGATATCCAGCAGCTCCGCGCCGAGCTTCCTGATCCTATCGAAGTCCCCCCCGAGCTGTTCTGGCGAGATCTGGGCCCTCTCCGCCACCTTCATCTCCTTCAGTATCTCGACGAAGTCGCTGATGGTCTCCCGCCTCCGTGGAATGTCCAGGGTCTTGGCAACACGTAGGAACCGGTCGGTGTTCTTCTCTATGGAGAAGAAACCGACCTTCACCTTCTCCAGTATTTCGTTCCCCTCCCTGTTCAGCGGCCCGCGGCCCTTGGCCTGGAGATCGTCGAGCGCGTCAAGCCCCTCCCGGCAGGCGTCCACGTGCTTTTCGAAAGAGAGCCTGTCAGACTCCTTGCCGGTGACCCCGTAGCCGGCCAGCGCCCGTATGGACTTATCGAGGTTGGACTGAATATCGCCGACGACGCTGAGCTTCAGTATCTCGTCCGCCATCAGGTTCTTCCCCCCCACGATCCGGTCGATGGAATACTCGGCCACGAGGCCTATCACGGCAGTGAGACAGACCATGGCCAGGAAGGAGAGTATCAGCTTCGATCTAAGTCCGGCTCTCATGGGGCTAAAAAAGCATTGCTGCGCTTCGATCCCGCTACAGCAGCGGGAATGTCAAGAAATGCCATGGAGACTAATCGATACTCTGAAAAATATGAAAACAAGGTAATACGGAAATACCTTTTGCAGCCGAAGCACCACTTTATACTTAACCCTGCCTTTTTACTTAGAGACATCTTTCTGAAAGGGCCGGACGATCAGCTCGAGTCCCCTGCCGGCACCGTAGAGGCCGTTGTCGAGGGGAGCGACGAGATCGGCGGTGAGCTCCCGGAGCATTCCGTCCAGGAAAGACTGCACGGCGTCTATACCGTGGTGCGCATGTGAGTGGACGGGGATGCTCTTCGCTTTACCCTGTTTTGCCGCAAGGTGGCGGTCCCCCGCCATGAGGTGCTTCTGGAACCAGTCCGTGATGTGATGCGCCCGGTCAATGTTGTTCCCGTTTATGGGAAGGCCGCCCAGAGCCACGGACGCCTCCGAGATCGCGATCTCGTCCAAGAGAAGCGAGTAAAGGAAGTGGCGGGACATCTTCTTGGCCTTGCCGTCGGGCAGCCTGTCGTGCACGTCCCCGCCCTTCCTGATCGCCTTTCCGAGGGGAAAGATCCTGTCTCCCGGAATCACGAGGTCCAGCAGGAAATCGATAATTCCGAGAACCTCTATGGCGGGAATCTGCACCATGTCCGCCGCCAGTATATGAGGGTCGTACGGCCTGTCCAGGTCGTACGTCGTAAAGGGCCTGGGCAGAACTTCATACCCGGCCATGAAGGGCGAGACGATATCTTCCGGCGACACGGGCACCTCCGCGTAGAGGTCCGGCATGGTCCCATCAACCTCCACCGCGGCGCCCTCATAGAAAGACCGTATGGGTCTCCCGTCGACGACGGCGGAATCGTATTCGACGCCCATGATATCCAGGACCGTCGGGAGAATATCGACAGTCCTGTTCGCGCCGTCGAGCGCGCCACACCTGATGACGTTCGGGCCGTGGACGAAGAACGTTATCCTCATCGACTCGTAAAAGGGATATCCGTGGTCCGTTCCCACGTGGCGTCCGTTATCGATCGTCCAGCCCCTTGCGGCGCATATAATCATGTCCGGGCGGTTGCGCTCCTCCCGGTCGCGGATCTCGCTGTTCCAGAAGAGGGAGTTGGCTATCGCCACGACGCCGTCCGGGTAGCGCGTGTCGCGCGTGGCCGACAGCCACTCGCGGTCGCCGTGGAAAGACGTGAGCCAGTCGAGACGGTCGCCCGCCACCCTCAGCCCCTCATCGACCATGTATCCGAGGGGATCGGGCCCATCCGGCGACGCATCATAAGCAACACGCCCCCCCTCGTCCCGCACGTTCCCCACGGGGATATACCTGTAGAGCCACTCTCCCCCGTCCCCCTCTTTCCTCTCGATTACCGCCCTCCCACTCTCGCCGGAAGAGACGAGGATCCTGTCCTCGTCCGGACGGGTGATCACCATGTCTATGGGCCGATCGCTAACCTTCCCGGGGTACCTGTTGCGGCTTCCCAGGTCGTAGTTGAGGAGGTGCTCGATCAGATCCACGGGCGCGTACCTTTTATCCAGGACATACCCGGTTAATTGAGAGTGCCCGTTGACGCGCCCTGAGATCTTGGATCGCGCGCTCGCGTATGGAAGGTAAACGTGCTGGACGGCGTCCGAGCTGCATATATAGGTGTAGCGGCGGGGGAACCTCCATTTATGAAACCGGTTATAGCGGTACTCTTTGACGTTCATTTCCAGGCCGCTGTCGGGGTCGATCCTTCCGTCGCCGTCGGCGTCCCTCACGGGGGCGTAGAAAAGCTCCTGCGCGATGTCGAAACGCTGGTTGATAGTGCTCTCGCCGCCCATGTGGCCGTGGTCGGAGAAGAAGAGCAGGTAGGTCTTATCCCACTTTCCTATCGTCTTCAACCTCTCGACTATCTTCCCGATGTCCCGGTCCAGGCGGACGAGGTCACGGCGGGCCCCCCCGAACTGGCCGCGGGGGCTGCAGTGCCCCATCACGTCTACGTTGGGGAACCACAGCACAGCCGCCCGGAAATGGTCCCTGAAGACGTGCCTGAGGGCGTAGGCCGTGTTAATCTGGTCGCCGTAATATATCCCCCTGTACATCTTCAGGAGGGGGACCGTGTTCATCCCCCTCTGCGTCCAGCGCCGGGAAGGAAACCCGGGCTGGACGGGTACTATTCCGGAGGTGCACGGGACACCGGCATCGCTCATGTAGTCGAAGACCGTCTTGACGCCGTCCAGGCGGCGGCGAAGCTCGGCACGCTTCCGCGACGAGAAAGTAAATAGACGCCTGCCGTGAAGCAGGATCCGGCGCAGGCCCGTCGGCCTCAGGAAATTGGCCGACTCGCGGGGCCCGAAGGCCTTGAAGAAGGTGGATCCGTAGCGTGTCTTCCTGTCGAAATAATACTGGGTCTTAAAGCCTGTGCGGGCCGGAGAGCACCCCGTCAGGAAAGATGTGCTGGACGGGACGGTGACCGACGGAAAGACCGTGAAAGTGGGGGGCATCTCAACGCCGCCGTCCAGGAAGAGCTTCTTGATATTGGGGAGGTAGCCCGCGGCCGTCATCTCCTTCATTACGTCGGGGCGGAGACCGTCCACGAAGAGGAGCACCACGCACGCGTCCTCTACCGCCTCTCCCTCGCCCCGCGGTGAGAGGAGCGGGCGCGACGGGGTCTCCTCTACCTCCGGAGCGGTTTCGGACACGCCGATATCGGCCGTGAACGAGCCCGAGTTATCCTTGAAGTCGTAATCGTTGATTCCCATGAAGAGCTCGCCGGAACCGCTCACCTCGATCGAGAGGCGCTCCCCCACGAGAAACGGCTCGCCGTCCTCGCCGATTTTACCGATAAGGGCGTACGCGGGAGCGGGGCCACTCTCTGCGGCAGCAAGGGGGAAAGGCTTATCAGCTGCCACGTCCGGATAAACGTACGTGCCGGCGGGCCCGACGATGTAATCGTAGTCATGCCTGCCCAGGAAGGTCCGGCGGGTGATCTCCGCCTCTCCTTCCGCTTTTATCTCCAGCCAGCGGCCATTCTCCAGGGAGATTCCCGTAGGCGTCCACGGTTTTTGCGATTGCACACTTACAATAAGACCCAACGCACTCCCGGACAAGAATGAAAGGGAGACCACTACTGCAATATAGATCCAGTATTTTGAAAGAGCTTTCATCTTAGAAAAGTATGGCCCGCAATCTTAATCATAATCCATATGCCCTCAGCCAACACCGATCGATTACGATTACGAGTATGATTAAGATTACGAACCCCATGAAACTTTTTACCACCTCAGGCACCACAACAATTGAAAATATCGAAAAGAGTCTTTTAAATATCATTTCTTAGTAACTCTGGAAGAGCTTGCCCCACTCCGTCTTCATGTAGTCCGCCACGCGGGAGCGGCCGAAACACGGGTACCAGTAAGCATCGTGGTACAGCCTGGAGGCAGCGTAGGACCAGGGGACAACTGCGGTGCGCAGGAGCAGATGCTCTATCCTCTTGAACTTGCCATGATAGATCATCTTCTGGCCGCGGCTGGCAAGCGTCATCTTCTCATACGGCCCGACGAAGTGAAAGTCGACACCGCTTATGTCCTCCCCCGCGATGTCAATATCGCGAGGATCGCCGCAGCCGAGCCCCTTCTCGTGAGCGAGGGCTATGAACTTGATCGACAGCGGGTCGAACCCCATCAACTTCGCCGATACTGCGTCTATGGCGACCTGGTCCGCCGAAGCAAGTATGTAGTTCTTGATGTACCACCTCATGCACCTGGGCCCCGGGCCGTCGCCCGCGGCCGTCCCGTCCATAACAGCGAAGATGCCGGGATGGATGTCCTTCTGTATCGTGAGGAGGTCGACGAGGGTCTCGTGAATAACGCTGTGGGTCCAGTGGCGCTTCTGCGACAGCAGTCCCCCGAAGGCGTTCTTCATTGCGCCCGTCATCGTTGTGAAGACGTGCGTCTTCATCAGGGGCATCTGGATGATGCTCTTCCCTATGAAGGTCTTAGGTATCTTGACGCCGTCCGGGAAGATGCCGTCGAGGACAAGGAATGGCTTTTTAGCCTCGTACCTGACCCATTCCGTAGGCGGCTCGTTCAGGTAGACGCACCGTATCCCGTACCTGTCCGTGACCGGCTTCTGCTTGTTCGTCACCTCCCCCACGCGGTCGCTGACGACGACGGTCCTGTTGTGGCCGCCTATTATTCTATCTCTCGCGAACCCGTCGGAGAGGAGCTTCTTTATAACTCCCTCAAGCTGCCACGGAGCGGTCGAACAGGCGGGGTAAAACTTATGCCAGGATATGTTTATCTTGAGAATGACCTCGTGTTCCGGCCGTATAACGTCCGAGTAGCCGGCCATATCCATGAGCCTGCCATAATCTTTCACGACAGTGGCGGGCGAGGTTTTAAGAACAGCGACCTTGGATTTTCCCATACATTCCTCTCTGGCTTTAGCGTATATTATTCGGAATCTCTTCGCCTTTCAATCCAAATTGAAACTGGGGTTATCCTGCCACAAAGACACTAAGGCACAAAGAAATAATATTCATGTATAAGCTAATGAATGAAATGAAACTTCTAAAACTAGAAATTCCTTAAACTTCGTGTCTTAGTGCCTTTGTGGCAAAAAATTGCTCGAGTTGCCCCCTCATGCCGCAGGAACGCCGCGGGTCACTTCGCGAGTCACCTCCGTTATTCTTACGGGGACAAGCTCACCCGTCCTTGCTTCAGTCCCCTCGACCTCAACCCTTATGTAATTCGATGTATAGCCGCTATGGTCCTCGATGAGAACGTCCTGCGTGCTGCCGAGAAATCCCGATCTGAAGGAGAACGACTCCTCCGCGGTTGCATCGCGGAGCAGGTCGCGGCGCTTTTTTACCTCATCGCGTGGGGGGCGACCTCCCATAGCCGCCGCAGGAGTCCCCTCCCTCGGGCTATACGGGAAGATATGGACCCTCACGGGCACGGCCTCCCTGACGAGCTCGACGGTCCGCCGGAAGGCCTCCTCCGTCTCGCCGGGGAAGCCCACGATAATGTCCGCGCTTATCCCCGCGCCGGGGACGCGTTTCCTGATCCTGCCGATGAGATCCCGGTAAAAGGAGGCGGTATAAGGCCGTCTCATGGCGGCAAGCACCCCCTCGTCGCCGCTCTGAAACGGTATATGAAGGTGGCGGCACAGCTTCGGGGACCCCGCGATGAGTTCGAGCAGCTCGTCGCTTATGGAATCAGGTTCAATGGAGCTCAGGCGGATACGGCCGAGACCCCCGATCGATTCGAGGGTCTCCAGCAGGCTCACCAGCCCCTTACCCTCACAGGTGTAATCGCCCAGGCATATCCCCGTGATGACGATCTCCCTGTAGCCGGCTTCCACGAGTCCGGATACCTCCCCGGCCACATCTCCCGGTGGCCGGCTCCGCGAACGCCCCCTGACATGGGGAACGATACAATAGGAGCAGAACCGGTTGCAGCCGGTCTGGACCATCACGAACGGGCGCGAGCGGCCGGTGAACCGCGTGATCCGGCGCCCGGCCGGGCCGGCTCCGAGCGCCCCGAGCACATCGTCCGCGGCGCCCGCGGCGGCAACGCCCGGGAGAGCCTCCAGGAGGCTTTTGCACCTCACCGCGTAGCAGCCGGCAACGAAAATCGGGGCGCGAGGGTTCATCCTGTGAGCCTCCAGGATGGCCTTGCGTGACTTGCGGTCGCTCCTGGCTGTGACCGTGCAGGTATTCACGAGGTAGATATCGGCGGCTTCACCCCACCGCACGATAATATAGCCGGAGGCGGCCAGCGCCTCCTCCATGAGCTGGGTATCGTACCGGTTAACCTTGCATCCCAGGGTGTACAGGGCCAGTTTCACTAAAATCAACGCCCGTCCGGTGCGGGCGTGGCCACCACCGTCATCACCACGTCCGCCGGAGTGCTCTCCTCCTCTATCCGAATGGAGAGCTCGCGCGGCGGCACGGGCAGTATCTTCCTCTCCTCCAGGACGACGCGCCTCTGCTCCTCCAAGCCGTTGAGGATGAGCCAGCACAGGACGCTGTACTCGGAGATATAGACCACGCTCTTGACGTGCGGGGTCTTCTCGTCGTAGGACGCGATGCCGGATGGAAGCCCCTTGATGTGGAGCGTGGCATCCGGGGGGATGCCGGGCAGAATCGCTAACAGCCCGTTCAGGAACATCGAGTGGACGCTGCTGCTCCCCTCCCATCCCCGGTAGGACCGGAAAAGCGGCGAATACATCGCGAAGGGCGCGACGAGAAGACCGCACAGCACGAGACAGACCGCACTTTTCCACGGGGAAACGCCCAAGGAAAGAGAGCGGATACTAACCGAGATCCCTAAAGATACCAGCATGGAGAAAGGGACGGCAGGTAGGTAGAGATACTGGGGCCCGAACCGCACCGTCGCAAGGTAGAAGAGAAATGCGGCGAGCAACCACGATACGCAGAGCGCCGCCACCTTCCCCCTCCGAGAGCCCTCCACGACATCCCGCACCCCTTCCAGGTTCGCCACGAAGAGAAAGCCCAGCCACGTCGCGAAAAACGAAAAGAAAAGCGTCCCCAGGAGAAGCGAGCTGACTATATCGGCGTAGAACTTCACTGGTTGAATTTCGCGAAACTCCATCGCCCGCCCGATGAATTGAAAGGACTCCCCGCCATGCGCCTGCCGGAGGGCGTGGGATATGAACCGGCCCGTAAAAGGAAACGTGACAAGGAGCAGCATCGATATCACGGAGAGAGCAAGCAGGAAGAGACCGGCGGATCTCGCCGCGGGCTGCCGGCCACGGAGGAGGGGGAAGCTCTTTTTCCATGAAGAGAGAAAGAGGGTAACTACGCCGCACGCGAGCAACGCATAGACGCAGGCAGAGGCGGCGGCCGGCAGAGAAGATATGAAATCGACCGGGTAGAAGAGATAGGCGAAGAATTGAGAGACGGTGGATAACCACACCTTGGCCATCGCCAGCAAATCGATCGACCTGTAGGCGGTGGCGCCCGGGCCAACAATCCTCCACAGGACATAGACCGCGGTAACGAGGAAATAGGGTGCGCTCACCTTGAACCCTTTCACTATTCTCCCGCCTCCCTCAGCAAAGAGGGAATGATAGGTCCAGATCAGCGGTAGAAGGATCACCGCAGCCTCTCTCGAGCACAGGCTCAAGACGTAGCAGAGAAGGGAGAGGAAGTAGCGCCCCCTGCGCCCGGATGCGACGGAGAACCGAAGGGACAGCAGGAAGAAAAACGTAGAGAGCAGGTTCGGCCTCCTCTCGGTACACGGCACTACCTCAACGAGTATGGGGTGGAGCGTGAAAATAAGGGCCGCGGCCAGCGCGAAAAAGTTATCGCCCCGGGCAAGGGCACGCGCTAGCGAAAAGACGAGGATCGATATCAATGAATGGAGGAGAAGGTTGGTTAATTGATAGCCGAAGGGATTCAACTTCCACATGTGGTAATCGAGGCCGTAGGAGAAAACGGAGAGGGGGCGGTAGTACTCGGCGGGATACGGTTTCAGGGTGCGGGTTGCCAGAATCCTCACAACGTCATCAAAGGAACTCACGCGGCCTGTCTTAATGAGGGTGAGATCGTCGCGGCCGTCGAAGAAGTAGCCGAGCGAATCTGAGTAAGAGAGGAAGGCAATAACGAAAACGAGGAGATAACAGACAAGCGGCCCGGGAAATCGCAGCTCTGCCTTTACACCCACATGGGCCTCCGAATACCTAGCGGATTTTGGCCAGGGCCCTGGAAGCATTATACCTGACATAGGGATCTTCGCCGGCCAGAAGGTCGTTCAGGATGGGAATCGATCTACTGTCACCTATATTCCCGATCGCCCAGATCACCGCCAGCTCAAGCTCTTCAGAGTCCAGAAGAAGGACGAGAGAATGGATGGCTGCGGGGTTCTTCAGCTTGCCGAGCGACGTGACGGCCTCGCGGCGGATATCGAGGCTCTCATCGTCAAGCCTCTCGATAAGGGCGGGGACCGCCTCCTGCGAGCCGATCCGCCCGAGGGCGAAAACGCTCTTCAGCCGCACCTCCTCTATGGGCGAGTCCAGAAGGACGATCAGGCCGGGCATGGCCGCGCTTTCGCGTTCTTCGGCGGCGAAGTCAATGGCCTTCATCTGCAGCAGCGCATTATTGCTCTTCAGCCACTCCAGCGAGGCTATGCCGTCCTCCGCCCCACCCCCGCAGGAGGCCATCCATACAAGCGCGGCCGCAGCCGCAATACACTTATGAAATTTTCTCATAACCATAAGAAACGAATGCGAGTCGATCCGCCCTGTACTTGTTAAGGACCACACCGGCCGGCCTTACCCCGGCTCCTGCCAGGTCGTGCTTCGCCGCCTCGGCCATCTTGGCCGTCGTGCGACGGCTCGCGTAAACCATAATCGACGTTTCCATCATCCCCGCGACGACTTTCCCGTCGGCCACGCACAGGAGGGGCGGCGTATCGACAACGACCACGTCGAACTTTTTCTCCAGGTCCTCGATGAGCCGGGCCATTCCTCCCGACTCGATCCTCGCCGCGGGGTCCGCGCAGGGCGCCCCGCAGGGCAACAGCTTCAGGCCGTCTATTCCCGTCTCCTTCAGGGCCTCCTCGATGGACGCGGCGCCTGCTGCGACCTCCTCGACTCCGGGGGAGCGCCCGGCACCGAAAATCTTATGCTGCGAGGGATTCCGCAGATCAGCGTCCAGCAGCACGACGCTCTTGCCCTCCCTCGAGAACGACACCGCTATATTGGCTGCAACGAGAGACCGCCCCTCGCCCGAGGCAGCGGATAGAACAGCGACCGAGCGCGGGAGGCGCCCGGTAAGGAGGTTCTTCAGGCCGAGGCGAACCGCGCGGTATGCCTCGAATCCCCTCCCCCTTGTATCGCGGATGGACTTCCGGGGTGCCCTCAGAAACGGGATAACCCCAAGGAGGGGGAGCGTTTCCCGCTCCCCGACGTCGCCGGGGACGATGAAGCGATCGTCAAGGTGCTCAACGAGGAAAGCCAGCGCAACGCCCATCAGCAGGCCGAAGAGCATGCCGAGGTTCCTGTTCTTCGACTTGTTCGGCAGGGAAGGGGAGCGGGGAAGGACCGCCTTCTCCACTATCCTGACATCCTCGAGGCTGATCGCCTCGGCCAGGCCCAGCCGCTTTTCATATTTCAGCAGGGAGCTGTAGATGGCCTCGTACGAGTCCGTCCTCAGCTTCAGTCGCGCTTCCTGGAGCGCCTTCTCCGGAAGCTTGGCCAGCTCCTCCATGTGCGCCGCGATATCCTCCTCGATCCCCTCAAGGTGGGCATAATACGAGATGATGTCCCTCTTCAAACCCACGACAAGGGGAGAAAATATTTCGTACAGCTCGAGTCTCTCCCTGAGCTCGGTCTCCACGGCCTCGATCTGCTGCCTCATGATATCGACGATGGGGTGGCTCTCGGTCCTCTCGATGAGCGTGTCCCTGAGCTTTATCTTCAATCGCGTCCACTGGCCCGTGAGGCGGGTGAGCTCCGGGTCTCCCGACGTGGTGCCGCTCGCCTCCGTCCATAGGGCAAGTGACTGCGCGTCGAGCTGGTCCTTTGCATGGACCAGCTTGGCCTCGACCTCGTTTATTTTGATGATGCTCCTCTCCCTCTCCTTGATGAGGTCCGTCACGCGCCTGATCGCGATCTGTGTCTCCATGGGAAGGTTGACCGTCCCCTCCCGCTCCTGGAAGGCAAGATACTCGGCGAGGGCGATGTCGTAGAGCTTCGACACCTCCCCCACCTGCTTCGAGGCGAAAGACCGGCCTACCTGCGTCTCGTTCCTCAGCATCCTCTCGTTACCCTTCATGTAGGAATCCGCCAGCGCGTTGGCCAGCATCTGCGCTTCCTCGGCATCCGCTGACAGGCCGTTCATCGTGAGAAAGGCCGCTTCACGGGGCGAGCCCACACCTATTTTCGGCGAGGGGTGGAGGTTGTAGAAGGCGTTCTGTCCCCGGAGGGACCTGGGGTTGACGAGGTCCCCGGCGGCAGTGCGAAGCTGAAGCTTCCACACCACCTCCTCGAACACGGGAGTAAGCGAGGCCAGGATAGTCCTGTTCCTCATCTCCTCCTTCAAAGGTATCCTGGGAGGGTAGGTCTGGCTGAGGGCCTTGAGGCCGAAGAGGCTCAGGATGGTGCTCTGGCTCGTCTCCTCGGGCACCCATACCTTGGCCTGCGCGCTGTAGATCTCGGGGGCGAACTCACTGCCCACAACGGCTATAAGCGTCACGACAACGAAGCTCTGGACAATAATCCACTTCCTCTTCCAGAGAATCTGCCAGACTTGGCGAAGTTCCATGGCGCTTAATCAATCATCCATGTTATCGGTTATTATCTTCAACCGTTTCGACTTGTCGCCCCTCAAGACGTCATGCACATCGGGGTACTGCTCGATCGCCCACATTCCCTCCCGCAGCGAATGGATGTAGGAGCCGTAGCGCTGGAAGAACTTATCCACGTGGGCCATGAACTGCTTGGGCACGTAAACGATATCGCCGCGACGGAGTGAAACGTTATCCTTGAGGTTCCCGTCCCTCATGATGCTCAGGTAATCGACTATTCTGATCTCGGGATTATCGGCGTCGCCGCTCGCGACGAAGACATTATGCGGGCCGGCAACGTCCTTGACGGTCCCCCCCGCCCGCGCGATTGCCTCGACGACGTTCATCTGGCTGTTCCAGATGTACACCCCCGGCCTCTTCACCCAGCCCATCACGTATATCTTCTCGTCGCTTACCTTTATAACGTTTATGGCGATCCGCGGCTCCCGCAGTAATCCGCTCATGCGATCCGTCAGCTCATCGCGGAACTCGTTGTAGGTGAGGCCGGCGACCTCGACTTCCCCCAGGAGGGCGAAAGATATATTGCCGTCTGGGTTGACGATGGCCTTGCGGCTGAAATCGGGATGCCGCCAGACGAAAATGTCGAGCTCGTCACCCACGCCGAACTCGAATTCCCTTATCCTCGGTATCTCCTCGACAAGGCCGGCGGGAGGCGTTACCGGACCGGCAGCCTTTTTACCGGTCGAGCCGCAACCCAGCAGGAACAGGCACACAACGGCCGTGACAGATTTCATATACCCTCGCATTGGAATTCCCCGTAATGCTTCAGAATATTAAGAAGTAAGTATAGGGGCCGGGAAAAAAATCACAAGTAAAAAGGCTCAGTAGCCCTTCACCAGGTTCTTCAGGAACAGCCTCGTCGCCCTGAAGTTTCGTCTTATTTCGCCGGGGTGACGGAGGTTCTCCCTGACCTTCATCCATAAATAGACGGGCCGTAAATAGTACCTCTTCTTGGCGTAGTTGCAGAAGGCGGTGAGGTCCGCGGCGGAGAGGCCAGGCCGGGATATCGTCGAGTTGAAGAGCCCCTCCTCCGTGCACCACTGCCGGAAGTCCTCCGTCTGGAGGTACCCGTCCTCCTTCGCCCACTCGTAATCCGGCGTCCCGGGATAGACCATCATGGGGATGAACTGGGCCGTGTACGGGTTGTACTTCTTGATAAAATCGACCGTCTTCCTGATCCCATCGAGCGTCTCGCCCCTGTTTCCCACCATGAAACAGGCGTTGACATGGATGCCGAGCTTCTTCGTGTTGATGAGGAAACGCTTCATCGTCTCGACGTCCGTCCGCTTCTTGATGCCGTCTATGACCCTCTGGTCCAGGCTCTCGAAGCCGGCGCAGAGGAGGCCGCAGCCGCTCCTTTTCATCTTCACCAGCGTCTCCCAGCTTATGTCGATGCGGGAGTTTCCGCTCCAGTTGCGGGCGAGGCCCCGCTCCACCATCAGGTCGCAGATCCGCTGCACCCTCTTCTCGTCCAGCGTGAGCGTCTCGTCCTCGAACATGATCGTCTTCACGCCGGGGAACTCCCTGTTGATGTATGCTATCTCCTCGACCACGTTCCCGGGGCTCCTCGTGCGGTAGTTATGGCCTGAGAAGGTGTTCGGGTAGAGGCAGAACGTACACTTGAAAGGGCATCCCCTCGAGGCGGCTATCGTGAGTATCGGATAGGGCGAGTGGCTGTAGAAGTAGTCCCTGTAGTTCAGGTGGCGCTTGTAGACCTTCGAGACGAAAGGCAGGGAATCGAGGTCCCCAAGAAACGGCCGGGCCGGGTTGTGAACTATATCCCCGTTTCTCCTGAAGCTCAGGCCGTTGACGGCGGACAGGTCCCGGCCACCGGAAAGCGTCCGGGCGAGTTCGAGAATCGTGTGGTCGTACTCGCGGCGGGCCACAGCGTCTATGGCTGGCTCCAGTTTAAGGGACTCCCCCGGGAGGGCGCTTACGTGGGGCCCCACGAGGACAACGAACGAGGACGGGAGCATCTCCTTGATCCTCGAGCCGATCTCGACGTCGTTGTAGATGCTGGGCGTCGAAGTGTCCAGGACGACGAGATCGTAGCCGCCCTTCCGCGCCAGCCCGTAGATGAAGTCGCGGTCATATCCCCTCGCAGGAGCATCGATGAGATCGACATCGAAACCCGCATCCTCGGTAACCCCCGCGGCCGTCGCCAGCCAGATCGGGTAGTAGAGCGTCCCGCTCTTCGTCACGGCAGGACTCCGCTGCTCGCGTGAGAAACGGGGTAGAAAGGGAGGATTGAGAAATAGGACCTTCATGCCTGTCCTTTGTAACGAAAAACCCTGCAAGTTTGTTTAATCGACGACAACTATCTTCTCCGTTCCGGCACCACGCCCTGCATATAATACAACGGGTTGAAAGTTTATTACAGCAAGAGTATAAGATCCGGAGAGGGTGGGCGCAACGGATTCCCCATCCCGGCTCTGCCGGAAAGAGACCGTCTTATGTTAACGCCGCCCTTGCCGCACGCCAATATCGGGCTTTTATTATCGGCGATAGTCTGGTTTAATACTCTCCCGGTTTCGCGCATCTCCAATCGCTGCAATTAAACAAGGAAGACAGAACGACATGAAAATAGGGATCGACGTAAGATTCCTGACGGACGAGTACATAGGCATCGGCCGCTACAGCCACTCCCTCCTCAAGGAAATCGCGCGGCTGGACGGGGAAAACGAATACATTCTCTACAGAAGTCCCGAATACACGGGGAGGATAATCGATCAGGGCAACTTCCGCGAGGTGGTCGTCCGTTCCGCCCCCATCTCGGCGGGCACGCTCTTCACGCTCGGCCGCGCCCTGAAAGCCGAGAATCTGGACGTCTTCCACTCCCACTTCTACATCACCCCCCTGTTAAAATCGTATAGACAGGTTGTAACCGTGCACGACATCACGCCGCTCCTGTTCCCCAGGTACTACTCGGGACGCCCCCTTATCCTCGAGAAAATGGCCCTCGGGTTTCACAAGTTCTCCATCCCATACGCCATCAGGCAATCGGACAAAATCATAACCCCCTCCGAATCTACCAAGGAGAGCATTCTGAAGGTCGTCCCCGACAAGCCCGGGGAATCAATCGATGTCATCAACTATGGGATCGAGCCTCACTTCAGACGCCCGGATGCAGCGGAAATCGCTCGGGCGAAAAAAACCCACGGCCTTCCGGACAGGTACTTCATCTACGTCGGCAACACCAAACCCCACAAGAACCTTATCGGCCTAACAACGGCATTCTCCAAGTTTCTCGAGTCATCGCCGCGGTGTCATGACATCAGACTCGTAATAGCCGGGCAACAAGACCGGTTTTTCCCTTTGCTAAAGGAGCACGTCTCTTCCCTTAAGCATGGCGACAAAGTGATCTACTGGGGCTACGCTTCGGACAAGGACCTTCTCGTACTCTATCCCGGGGCGCTGGCTTTCGTCTTTCCCGGCTTTCTAGAGGGCTTCGGTCTTCCTGTCCTTGAAGCCATGGCTTGCGGGACTCCCGTCATCACCTCAACCGCCTCTTCGATTCCCGAGGTCGCCGGCGACGCAGGAATCCTCCTTGACCCAAACGACATGGGAGGGTACGCGGAAGCCATGAAGCACATCGCCGATGACAGCGAACTCAGGGAAGACCTGGCCGCGAGGGGCATCTCTCGCGCCAGGGAGTTCTCGTGGAGAAAAGCCGCCCGGGAAACCATCGCCGTCTACGAAGAATTGGGAAGCAGCAATACCCAGCCGCCATCCAATACGCATAGCCCTTCGGCTTAGCTATCCGTCAAGCGGCAATCGAGCTCGTCCCAGAAATGCCACAGATGTGGATATCGCCGGAGCACTTTCGAGAACAACTCGAGAAACTTCTCAGTCATAAGAACGGCAGTCTCTTCAATGCTGCCTGCCTTCTCAACCTGTATCTCCGGGCAGATTACGACACTGTAACAACTGCCCTTCTTCCCCTGCTCCACGAATATCGGAACGTAGGCTGCGCCCGTCCGCGCGGCGATGGACGCCGCACCGATGGGGAAGGAAAGGATCCTCCCCATGAATCTGAAGGGGAAGCTCTTACCGATAAAACGGCGCCCGCCCGTCCCGTCGCCCGCCGTCATCAGCACCTCGTTCCTCTTGAGGCAATCGAACACGGGACGGAGAAATTCGTCGGACTGAATAATCCGCACGGGGATCTTCTTTTCATCCTCGCGAAACTTCTTCAGACAGTATCTCCCCAGCTTGCTCAGCCCCCGGACGTCCGGGCCTCCCACCTGGTTCACGCGGTAACCGTGCATCCCCAGGGCGAACAGCGGAAGCTGGGACGGGCCGAAGTGGGCGTGAACGAGAACACAGCCTTTTCCCCGGGCCAGCGCGGCGTCCAGACGCTCCAGCCCCTCGATGGAGACGTACCGGTGCAGGGTGGCCCCTGTGATCTTGGAGAAGGAAAAATTCAGGTACCTGTCGACGAAATGGTTCTCGACGCATTTTCCGGCAATCGACCGGAGGTCACCCCTCTCCCCCAGCAGGGCGGCCAGGTTGGAGAGGAGCTGGGCTCTCTTTCCGGGGGCTAAAAGATAGTATGCCCTCCCCATCGCCCTGTACATGAGGAACTCCCGGCCCGCAGGCAGTAGAAGGACAAGCCGGCGAAGGCCGAACCAGATGAACGGCCGCACTATATCCTTAATTATGCTCTCGCCGATGACCATTTTAGTTATTACGTACCATACTCGTAATCGTACTCGTAATCTTAATCGCAATCCTGCTGCAGTGCCTAAACTTATCCGATTACGATTACGAGTAAGATTAAGATTACGAGGGATAAAACCCGCTCACCGAGTCAGTCCCTCTCCCTTCCTGTCATCAACACGCTCATACACACGCACCTCGATGTAATGGCTGCCGACATCCTTTCCCCTGAGTCGGGAGTACATCCGCCGCTTGCTTTCGTCAATCGGCTGAAAGGGATGGACATCTATCAATCGGTAGGAAGAGGGAAAGGACGGCCCGAGCCGCGGCATTAGCGTGAGGGTCGTGTCTCCCCGCATCCTCTCTATGATCCACACCTTCTTCACCCCGCTCCCGGCCGTCTTCCCCGCCTCGGACCGCATCCTGCCCGTATCCCCGCCCAGGTAATAGAACCAGAAGGCGTTCTCCCGGCTGGCCACAAAATCGGCGGCGCCGGCACGGGCCCCGACAAACGCGGCAATCTCCCTCCATGGGGAGACATACTTCTCGTTGAGGTACCCCCTGCCGGAATACAGGTTGACCAGGGAGTAGATAAACACGCAGAGCAGGGCTGCGCAGGCAGCAATACGGCGGGCGGGGAGGAGGCAGTAAAGGCCGTTGGCGACGACCATGTAGAAGAATGGCGCCAGCATGACGACGCGGGCTGGAAAAAGAGCCGGGGACCTCGCCGAGAAGACGCCGAGGGAAGGCACCGAGGAGAAAATAACGATCCCCGCGAAAGGAACAAGATAGAATAAGAGCAAGACAATCCAACCCTCCTTCCGCCCTCCAATCGTCCTGATAATGCCATAGATAAACAGCGCCGCCGCAATGACAAGGGCCGGTATTACCACGATCAGGTTCCAGAAAAGGACCGTCTCGCCCAGGGCGAGCGCGTAGCAGGCGAACGCTACCTTGGCAGCCACGTCCATAACACACCTCGCCACCCCGCCATGCCCCTCGCCGGGGCCGAAGCGCTGAGCCTGGGCAAGCATCCAGGGCAGGAGGGGAAGAAACGCGAGGAAGACGCAGGCAAGCGCCGCGACGCAGTGCAGAAAAGCCCTCCGCCCTTTCCATGCCGCGTACAGCAGCGCCCCCGGAAGGGCGAAGAGGCCTATATAGTTGGTGTACAGCAGCGCCGCCGCCGATGCGGCGTACGCCAGCCACCAGCCGAGATTTCCGCGCCTGACCGCCCTCACCAGCAGGAGCACGGAGAGGAGGTAGAGGAATGTCACGAGCGAGTAGTACCGCCCCAGGCGGCTGTAGAAGATGATATAGGGTGAGACGGCAACGAGCAGAGCCGAAAGCAACGCGCCCTCTCCCGGGAAGACGCTCACCGCGAGCCGGTACGTCACCCAGATGGTGAGGAGGGCGAAGAGGACGGAGAGGGCGCGGGCGGACACAGCGGAGACTCCCGCAAAGGCCGTCCAGCTGTTGAGGAGGATAAAATGGAGCGGTGGATGGACGTCCCTTATCGCCTGCCTTATCACCATGGAGGTAGGGCCGTCCGCGATCCTGAGACCCATAACCTCGTCCTCGAACAGGGCGTTCCCACCCAGGCCGAACGAGAGAAGGCATGCCCCGAGGACCATTATCAGGACAAGCCCGAGCGCCGGGCCTGCTCTCTTTGAAGCGTGCTCTATCATGATCGACCGTCTTGCATCTTACTGCTGAAGCACCAAGTCACTCATGTAACTCATACAACTCATGTAACTGTCTTACTCCTCGAAGGCAAGGCCTGTTATGACCAGCGGTTGCCCCTCCGCAGCCTCTATGACCACCCTTGCGGGGACTTCCCTGCCGCTCAGGAACATGGTCGCGGCGTAGGACCTGCGGGGCCCGGGCGGGTGTTCCATCAGCTCAGCCGTCCTCTTCCACGCGCGGAGAAGCCAGAGTGGAAGGGGGAGCGGCGTCCTGTAGGGCGGAAGCTCCACTTTCTCCTCGTACCACGTCCGGGCCGCCAGGGGCCCGCGCGGCGGAGGCGCCCCCACCGGTGAATACGTATCCCTTCCATACACTATCTCGTGTTCGCTTGGAGCTCCGCTCTCATACTCCACGGTAACACTCCCGACCATGTCTCCGGCGCTCCCCCCGCAGCAGTACGAGACGACGGTAAGAGCGGAAAAAGGCCTCTCGTTCCGCAGGTCGAGAACCACGCGCCCCCCGTCGAGCTCCAGGTCCTCCCCCATCCCCTCGAAGACTCCGTTTACGCCCAGCGTCAGCAGCCTGACGGGCCATCTGCCGTCCAGTTCCTCGTCAACGAAAAAGACACGCTTCGTCACCGCCGCCTCGTAAACCATCACGGCGTCCCACGCCAGGAAGTAAACAACAAGCAGCGCCGCGTAAATCCACCTCCGACGGACCGACACCAGCCTTCCGAAGATAGCGTGTACTACTACTGCTGCTCCAAAGGCCAGGAGGAGGCCAGCCAGCGCCGCCGCCAGTAGGCCGGGCGAGAAAAACCGAAGCGACGCCCCGGCCAGCTCGCAGAGCGAGGGCCACTGGTTGCCGGCGACGGATATAAGAGAGACATTGCCGCCGAATGGGAGCTTCATCGCGTAATACTGGTAAATGAAAAGCATATTCCAGATCACGAGAAGGGAGCAGAGGACGGCAAGGAGAGCAACCGTCAGCCGCCGCCGCATCTTCAGAAGCGCCGCCAGACCCAGGATGAAAGCAGGAGTGAAGCTGATGAAGCGCCTGGCGCCGAAAGCCCACCCCCCCCACCAATCCTTCGAGATACTGCTGAAATATACCTGGAGGCAGAATATCACGAGAAGGATAACGGCAACCGGCCTGTCCACGCGCAGGAGCGCCACCACCCCGATAGAAGCGATGAGGAGTATGGGGGTCCAGGAAAAGAGGCCGTGATATGAGGAGAAGAGGACGCTCCAGACCGCAGGCGACAGGAACGTGAAGAAACCACGCCCCTGGGGTACCGCGAGAAATGAGCCGTAATGGGCCTTCCAGAGTATCATCTGCGGCGATAAGGAGACGAGCCCTCCCAGCAAAAGGAGCGACAGCAGAAGGAGCACCCTCCCGGTGCTCAACCGCCTCGACCCGAAAGCGGACGCGAAGATCGAATACAGGGGAAAGAGGACGAAGAGAGCGTCCTGGTACCGCACCATTACCGCCAGGCCCCAGAGGAGACCCAGGGAGAAGGAGCGCAACGGTGTAAGTGAGCCCCGCCAGTCGAGCCAGAGAATGAGGAAGAGGGCGACCGAGAATATGGACGCCGAGTGCGCCATGCTGGGCTCTAAATAAAGGTACGCCAGGACCGGGCTCCCCAGCCAGATGAAGATTACAGCCGGCAGGGCCGCCCGCGACCCGAAGTACCTCCTGGCGATCTCGAAACAGATCATCAGGCCCGCCAGGCCGAAGCATGTTGAGGCCAGTATATAGCCCAGCACCTCCGGGTAAGAATATCCGTTCGCCGCCAATGGAAAGCCGCAGTTCGAAAGAACCAGACTCGCGGCGAGCCCCGCAAGATAGAAAGGCGCGCAGAGAAGGGGAGCGCCGATGGGGAACCACGTCTTTATGTACCCCCCGGGCGTCATCGCGCCGAGCTCGGGGTCCATCCGGAAGGCCGAGGGGTGATAATAAGCGAACTCGTTGTAGAAGTTCAGGTCGCCGTCGATGACCATCGACCTCAGCTGCATGTAGTACTGCTTCCCGTCGATCGACAGCCAGGGCACGAGCGCGGCCAGCGAGGCTATGAACAAAAGCAGGAGAAGTACGCGGGCCCTGCTCATCTCGTTCTCCTCACGAGAAATAGAAAGGAGACGGCGCAAACAACGAGCGGAGGCACAACAGACAGCAGCAGCAAGGGAGGCAGACCAAGGCGGTAGAGATACGCCCACCACACGTCCGGGCCGCGCTCGAGCTCCCTCCGGAAAGACGTCTCCTCCAGCACGGACGGGTCGCGGAGGTCGCCGGAGAGCTTCTTCCACGAGCAGTTGAGGTAGGAGCGCCACTGGGCCCTCAATGGGAAGTAGGCGGGATCGAATATTATATCGCCGTGAAGGACCTTTCTCCCGGGCCGGAAGAGAGGGTCGTCGGCCTCCCAGGGAACCATGGCGGCCTGGAGAAACCTCATCTCGCTCACGGAAACTGCCAGGACCTGAACGGCAAAGCTCGCGGCGATGACCATGACAAGAACGGCGGCAACGGGAGCGCTGTTCCGCCGCCGCAGCAGGGAACCCACGGGTATAAGGGCGAAGGGAACGACCTGGAGCATGAAGCGCGGTCCCCAGCACCACCCGCCGTGCCAGTACCCCCACCTCGCGTAGAAGCACGTGTAAACGGCGATCAGTGAGACGAAAAGGAGCGCCTCCTTTCTATGTCCGGCGAAGAAGAAGAAAATCGACGGGAGGAAGAGGACTAGCACGGGAGAATAGATGAATACGCTCTTGCCGGAGCTCAGGAGGAGGCCGTACAGGCCGACAAAAAAGGGAGTGGAGAACCCCGTGTCTATGTCCTGACCCTCGTAACCGGTTATCCATATCGAGCCGTAGCGCGCCCAGTTATAAGCGAGATTGACCGCCGCCGCCGCGGCAACAGGCGCAAGAAATGAAAAAAAACGGCGGGCGGCACGTCCGTCCCGGTGGGATGCACATGCAACATACACGCCGATAACGGCTATGGCAAGCGCGCCGTCCTGCCTCTCCAGCAGCGCCCCGCCCAGAAACGCCCCGCACGCGAAAAGCGTCGAGAGGCGCCCCCGGAGGCGGTACCGGTATGCGCAGCAGGCTCCAGAGAGGATGAGGAAAGCGCTTACCGGCTCCCGGAAGAACGTCTTTGAGTACGGCCAGGCCATCGTCCCCAGACCGTAAAGCAGCGCCAGAAAGACTGAAGTCCTCTTCCCGTATCCAAGATCAAGGCAGAAGAGGTATATCACGGCGCAGGCCGCAGCGGTCGCGAATTGACCCAGGAGAGAGCAGGCGAACCGGGTGAAGAGGGTCCGGGGCAGGGATGGGAAAACGTCCGCCGCGGCACGGCCGACCATGTAGAGGGGAACGGCCGCGACGGAATGGCCGATTTCGTACTTGGAGTAAAGATTTCCGTCCGGGCCGGGGCTTCCCATTATCCGGCCGGCGAACTCTTTCTCAACGGAGACCCTGCCGTCCTCAACGATGCTCCTCGTTACCTGGTACATCGTCTCGCCGTCGAAATGCTTGATAAAGCCCTTGGCCGTCAGGATGTACAGGGAAAAGAAAAAAATCCATATAAGAAAAGCGGTTTTTTTCCTCTCGGACATCGGGGTTCCTATGGAAAGCGGTTCAGGCTGTGAAAGATTATGATATGAACAGCGGTTCCAAAAGGCAAGGCAATAGGTTATGCTGTGAGCCTTTCGCGGAGGTGTTCCTATCAAGAGAAAAGCCGTATATTTTATCTTCCTGCTGCTGCTCGTGTCCTGCGCGCCCCGGCCGGGCGTGAAGCCGCCGGTGGAAGCCGCCGCCGTTCCTCCCCTCGAAGCGACCCCGGTTCCGGCGCGGCTCGCACCCTCGCCTGTCGAGGCGCGGCCAGCACCGGCCCCGTCCCCCAAACCCCCACCGTTCGCCGCATCGGAGATACGCGTCAACGCGGATAAAATCACCGGGAATATAAAGAACGCCGCCGACCTGAACTGGTACTTCGACCCGGACTACGAGCTGCAGCCGAACTACGTGAGGATGTGGTGCCTGACGGGCAGGGTGCGGTCCAGGAAGGCCATATTCCCAGACCTGACGGCGGACCCGGACGATCCGTCCGCCTACAGGTGGGCCGCGCTCGATGAGAAACTTCTGGAGTACGCGGAAAGGGGCATAAAGCCGTACATCCTCCTGTCCATCTCTCCGGCGGAGATCAACCGGATCAAGAGAGGCAACAAGACCCCCCGGTGGCTTATAGACAACAGGCGGAAGATAGCCCGCTCGCTCGCGAGGATCGTTTATCACATCACAAGCAGGGACAGCTCCTGGAGCGGCATGGGGACGCGCGTCGACTACGTCGAATTATGGAACGAACCCGGCGCCATGATCTACTGGGTCAACCCCTACAAGTACTGGCCGAAGAGAAAGTACTCCAGGAGCTGCTACTCCTGCCTTGTCGATATCTTCGAGATGACTATCGCGGACATACGGGAGCTGTGCGGCCGGGAGGTACGGATCGGGGCGTGGGCGGGCTCGCAGCTCGCCGATGGCGGATTGGACATCAGGATCCTGGGGGAGATGAGCAAGCGGAGGGTCCCGCTGGACTTTTACAGCTGGCACGATTACCGCGTTCCGCCCGCGCTCTTCGATTTCGGCTTGCTTGACAGACATATTACGGGAACCCGCGCGAGGCTCAGGGCGCGGGGGTACGGCATTCCGCAGCACATAACCGAATGGAACAACGTCTGCTGGTGCGCCGACGAGGAGGGCAACTGCGAACCATGTTCCGGTAAAAACGTCAATCACTGGTATCGAACGATAAAATCGGCGGCATACACAGCGGAGTACCTCATGCACGCCCAGGATATGCCCGTTGAAGTAACACACCGGTGGGACGGAGGCAAAGACTTCTACGGATTATGGGATAAAAGGGGCGCGTACCGCTATCCGGTATTCTACACCTATAAGCTGTTTCGCTCACTGCTCAGCAGCCGGAGGATAAATGCCGAATCCGACGATTATTTTGTCCTGGCGGGGAAGAAGGACGACAAGATAAACATCCTCATCGCCTGCGACGAGTACAACAACAGCAGCGAAGGCTACAATCTAACAGTGGACGGCATCAGGTCAAGCTTCGGCTACACGGTCACGGCGGTCACGGAGGAGGAATACCGCGGCGGCACGGAGATAATCCAATCGGGGCAGGGAGAATCCATCCTGGACATAGCGGTACCCACGGACGACTACGCCGTTCACCTGATTGAAATAATCCGTGAATAACCATATAAAAAGCCTTAACTGACTGCGAAAAATGAAGAATTCCATTATAAAGAAAGTGAAGTGGCCTTTTTCTATCACCATCCTCACAGTCCTCGTCCTCATTTGCGCATGGCCCTTTGTAGGTTTTGAGAAGCCCTTCATCTTGTTGATCTACTTATTTATAAACCTGATCATTTTAATTATAACTCTATCGCTCAGGGTGCGATTTTTCGCTTCATGCCATGGAGCTGACGGCTTTCTGGTTGTTATCGCCCTGTTTCTTGCCCTTCTTATTGCAGGCCTGACCTTTCTTGGCCTTCTCGGCCTCCTTTCCCTTCAAAACTGCTTCATTATTTTCTCACTTATATTCCTGGCATTATTTCCCTTCCTGCCTGTTTCCGATGGAATCCATACGGCATTTCTATCATTGAGAAGGGTATTTAGCTTTAATAAAGAAAGGTTGCTTTTCTCACTCGCTCTCATAGCTATTATTCTCCTTGCATCGCACAGGGTATATACACCGCCCGCCAGCTACGACGACCTTATGTATCATCTCACTTATCCTGTTGAATGGCTCAAGAGCAATAGCATCTCCATGCCCCCGCCGACGCCGTTTGGATATCCCTGGCTGATCTACTTCCCCTTTAATGGAGAACTGCTTCTTTTCTGGTTCTTTCTTCCTTTGCAATCGGATTTTCTGGCGAAATTCGGCCAAACCGGTTTTGTTCTTTTTACCTTAGCAGCGGTATTTGCTTTGTCCCAAAAAGTCGGGATGAAGCGGGATGCGGTCATCTGTTCCTGCCTTCTGGCGCTGGCGCTGCCGAAATTTTTACTTCAAGGAATATTCAGATCGGGGAATGATATTTTATTCGCTTTCCTCTTTCTCCTCAGCCTAAATTTCATTATTGCTTTATCAAGAAGGTTCTCTGTTTACAATGTTATATCTTTCTCGGTCGCTTTCGGATTGCTCGTGGGAACAAAGAGCCTGGGAATAATGTACGGGCTTCCCCTCTTCCTTTTCTTTGTACTCATGGTCTTCTATCGAATTAGTAAGTCGTCTCTGTCCGCGCTAAGCTCTTTATTCGTCTTCCTCGCTATTGTTTCTGCACTTGGCGGCGCAAGCTATGTTCGCAATTTTCTAGCCACGGGAAATCCCATCTTTCCCATAAGGGCAGCGATCGGAAAAACACTCATATTCAATGGTCCTATTGAAAAAGAAGACATATACAGATCATGGCAAACAGGATTAAACCCTATAGAGGACTACCCCGCGCTGGCGTTTATCATCGCGACCAGCGCGTTTGCCGGCTTCTTAAGTCTCCGAAGTCCTAAATACAGGAAAGGGATCCTATTTGTAGCCGGGCCCGCTCTCTATGTCGCTCTAATCTATTTTTTCGGCTTCATGAGGAACACTCGATATCTCTACCCGGGAATGATGCTTTCCGCAGTCAGTGCTTGCTGGGTAGCCGATCGGATAAGGATGAAGTACCGTGGAATTTATTTGGCCTTAATACGGTTCACTATCATTGCACTCTTCATATATATCCTGTGGGATCTCTTCAGTGGGGAGCATTTTTCTATCGGCTTGCTCTTTAATGGGTTTCTCGCCTTATGCGCGCTATGCATCTCAGGCATCCTGGCAATATTGCTCCCTTTAATTGTATTGCGCTACAGGCGCTCAGGTTCGCGCCTGGCAGCAGCCCTGTTTGCAACGCTTTCCATTGTCACCTTTATCTGGCTCGTTTTAACTGTTGGCAAAGCGTACGATAAAAAGAAATATAGCCGCCGCGAATGGCTGTTTTTTACACAGCATGGAGATGGGAAAGCGTGGAAATGGGTTGAGGATCATTCCATTCGAGGCGTAACGATTGCATATGCCGGCCTCGACAATAGCTATCCCCTCTATGGAAGCGAATTACAGAATAAAGTAATTTATGTTTCTCGTGGCAAAAAGCCCCCACGAAAGTACGGCATCCCAGTTGACGAGGAGAATTGCCTGGTATATGTCTCCAGAGAAGAGGGCTGGGTCGCCGTCAACGACCCCGAGATGGACAGAAAAAACACCGAGGTTTTCGGATGGAATTACGATACCTGGCTAAAGAACCTCATAGACGAGGATGTTAACTGGTTATTCGTCCGCGGAACATATCGAAAAGCAAAGAAACACAGTGGCAAGAAGGTGATCGAATATCCCCTCGAGAATGAATGGGCAACCTCTCACCCCCAAGATTTCAGACTCATCTATTCCTCTGATGCATTTAAGATTTATGTCTTAAAAGGTAAAGGGTGACGATATCATTGCCGGGTGAAGGAAACTTCAGCGATGTCACCAGGTGGAAATCCGGGCCAGCCAGCGCGAGAACCGCTTCGTCCCCGTACACCGGCTCATACTTTGCCCATGAGACCAGCCAGACCCGCTCGTAGCCGGCCGCAGCCATCCCGAAATCCGTGACCACCTCGCCGGGGTCGAGCAACTCACCCCTCAGGTAGAAGGGAACCGGCTCGCGGGAGAGGAGAAACTCCGGATACCGGCCGCGGTGGTATATGACCGAGGGAAAATAAGTAAACGTCGCCCACCCCTCGCCGTCAAATATCACGGGCCGCTTCCCCGCGCCCTTGAGAACGTGGTGAATGATGCAGTCACCCGGCCGGTAACGCTCCTCGATATAATCGAATGCCGGCCTCACCCTTGTCCTGGAAACGAACGAGCAGCGGTAGTGCAGGGAGATGGCGAGGATGAATATTACCAGCAGTGAAACGAGAAGACGGAGCCGACCCCTCAGGCCCGCCAACGCGGAACCTATTAAAATCACGTACGCCGGTGAGACAATAAGCAGGTAGCGGTTCAGCCAGACGGGGACGATGAGGCCGATTACGCCTGCCGTCACGACGGGAACAAAGAACCAGAGAGAGAGCATCAGAGCCGCGCGTTTCCGCCGCCTTAAAAGGCAGAAGAGCCCTGAACAGAAAAGTATTACGAGGGGCGTGTTGAGAAGGGCTGTGACAACGTAGTCGTCGCCGAAGTCGCAGCCTGTTCCCAGAAAGTGCCAGAGGGAGAGGAAAGACTGCAGGGATATTTTGCTCAGCCAGAAATCCTCTCCGATCCTCTGGACCTGCCTCGCAACCACAACCATCCAGGGCATAAAAAGAAGTAACAGGCAGACCTGGGAGACAAGCCATTGCCTCTTACTCTTCAAGGAGACACCGGAGAAAAAAAGCACGAAGACATTCTGGGCCAGGACGATAAAGACGCCGAAAAGATGGGTGTAGAGGGCGGCGGCGGAGCACAGGAAGCAGCCTGCGAGACGGCCCCTGCGGCCCTCACGGACCCACGCCCAGAGAAACAGAAAGGAAGCCGCAACCCAGAACTCGACCATTGAGTACATCCTCGCCTCCCGGGAATAGGCGATATTTACGGGCGAGAATGCGGCGATAAGGGAGGAGTACGCCCCCGCGGGGTAGCCGGCCAGGCTGTTTCCCAGCCGCCACACCATGTAAACAGTGGCGACGCCGAAGGCCACCGAGAGAAGCCGCACCCACACCTCGCCCGTGCCGGCATACAGCCAGAAATGGAGCACAAGGTAATAGAGCGGGGGGACATTGTCGCTCGAGCAAAGCCCGACAAGCGAGCAGGGATCTCTCTCCGCGACGAGAAGCGTCGTCGCTTCGTCGAACCAGAATGCCTCGCCTCCCAGACCGTACAGCCGGAGAACTACGGAGAGCGCCAGGATGGACAAAATGACGCCTCTTTTCATAATCCACATTCCCTCCTTATGACAACCTCTCTCCGGCCTCCATCCGGGCCGTCCTGCCCGTAAACGACCTCTCTGAAGCGGGGCGACAGCCGGAAGACGGTTACCGGCGGCTCGCTGCATATCTCCTCGGATTTAATGCCCGGATCGTCGAATGCCATCGATTCCGTCGGGCCGATAACGGCGATCTCGTCTATCTCCGGAATGAGGGCGATGACGCCATTATCACTCGCCGCCACCACTTTCCTCCCGTGATATACAACGACCGGTTTAAGGCGGACAAAGTCGGAGTGATAAACGCGGCACTCCGGGAGGTAATAGGAAGCGAACTTCGTGTAGCCGTTGTTGAGGGAAAGGACGGCGGTTCGCCGATCCATCCCCCTTTCCCTCAATAATACAATCGCCTCCATGGCGCCCCCCTTATCCTCCAGCCGACGGAGTGAGAAACGCCCCCTTCCCGTCGCGAGGGCCATCGCAATACCCCCTCTCCTCGGGGGAAAGAGCATTGCCATGTTCAACGCGAGGGAGGCCGCGAGCGCCGTCAGCAAGGCCGGCGACCGGCGCCGGGAGGGCAGCCTGCAGAAAAGCAGGGCCAGGAGCAAGGCCAGGCCGGGTACGTATGTCAGGGTGTAGCCGGGCTTCTTAATGTGGAGAAGGAAGTAGTAGCAGAAAGGAGGGAGTATCCACCAGAGAAAGAAGGGCAGGGGCAGCTCCCTCCTCTTCCCGCCCGCCAGGGCCGAGGCCAGCAAGCACAGGAGGAGGATACAGCACAACGGGCCGAAGCCGTAGAAGGTGTACAGGACGGCCTTGGCCGCGTTCGTTAGCCAGAGCCCGGCGGGATCCGTGAAGACCGAGGTTATATTGCTGTAGCCGTAGAGGAGACGCGAGGCGTCCATATAATCCCTGCCGAATAGAAGCAGGAGGGGAAGGAGCCATGATAGAACGGACAAGATCAGGGCGAGGAGGGGAACCAGCATCCCCCGTCCCCTGCCGCCCCTGAGCACGCAGTAGAGCCAGAGAGGGAGCAAAAAAAGGATGATATTCGCCCTGAACCCGCCGGCCACGCCCAGCAGGACGGCCGAGATAACAGCCCACCCCGCCCCTCCTTTCGCCGCACGGTAACAGGCAAAGGCGACGAGCGCCGACCACATCCCCTCGGCAGCGTATATGGTGGAGATCTCCCCGTACAGCCAGAAGACGGGTGCGAAGAAGAGCACAATGGATGCCGTTATCGCAGTTTGCCGGCCGGCCAGCTCCCTGCCCAGGGCGTACACAGCCACGATAGTGCAGCAGGAAAAGACAAGGCTCAGGGCGGAAAGAGCGTCAGCGGCATCGCGAAGCAAAAGGTTAACCGCCCGCGCCGCGAGGATATAGAAGGGGTAGCCGGGCGGATGGGGGTGATGGAGAGGGACATTGTATTCCTCCAGGCCGAGTGCGAACTGTATCGAGTCCCACTCGTACAGGTACTCCGCCATGAAAGGGAGCCTCGTTAAGAGCAGAAGCGCGATAAATGCCGTAACGAACAGCCAGTCCCGGCCCGGCCAGCGCCCCGCTCTCACGCGCCGCCCTCCCGGGGAAACCATACCCTGTACTTCAGCGTCCGCAACGGCGACGGATATGTTTTATCCGCCTCGTAATAATTTTCCTTTATCAGTTCCATGAGGGCGGGCTCACGATTCCTGTAGAGATAGTACTCGGCGATGAGCGAGAAACGCCTCCCCGCGATATTCCGGAGCAATTCAGGTGGAACGAAGGGAGAATACCGGCCCTCTTCCTTGTTCCAGAACCGGGGACCGGGCCCCTGGTAGAAATAATCCTTTCCTCCGGCAAACGACAGATCGGCAGTCTCCGTCAATACCGGCCCGGCGGCCGATCTCACCATGGCCGAGAGCTCTCTCAATCCCTCCTCCGCGCAGGGAAGCCCCCTCCAGTCCCTCAGCCTCCTCCCGCTCTCGGGAAACGTCAGAGCGATCTGGGCAATGACGAGGAGCAGGATAACAGCATAAGCCTTGCCGGGGCGCTTATTCAATCTCCCCATGGCGCAGCCGAAGCTGACGAGAAGTCCCACGAGCGGCTCGGCGAAATAGATCGAACCCGATCCCTCTTTCGCGGATGCGGCCGCGAAGAGCAAACCCGCCAGGAAATAGACCTGCCAGATATTCGGGCGGCGCCAGGAGAGGCCCAGTATGGCGATGACGATAAGGACGCTGTAATGCAGGAAAAAACCCTTATAAGCGTTAATGGCAAGCCTGGGAATCATCGGGTTTACATTGCACTTGAACGCGGAGAGAAAGAAATTGCCGCCTGTGAAAACGTTGAGTGCGAGAAAAAACGCACCGGTGATAATGCCGAAGGCGCAGAAATATAGAAATCCCCTGGACGGTCTCTCCGCGATGCCGATCCATACGCACGCCGCGACCATCCCTGCCAGCATGGATTGCTTGGTGAAGACGGCGAGGAGAAATGCGACGAGGGCCAGCGCCTTGTTCCGCTTCTCACCGAGGAGCCAGACTCCGAGAACGCTGAATAAGAGCCCCGGCAAGTTAATCTGCGCCAGTGAGCTGTCGATAAAAAGCACGTATGACGTGAGAAGGAAGCCGGACGAGACGGCGGGGATGGCCAGGCCTCCAGACCTCCGCCTGACCGCGGAAAAGACCAGGGCGCCGACCGCTAGAAAGCAGCCGAAGGAGACGAGCCTGCCCGCAAAAAGGACGCGCTGAAACGACGTCGCGAAGGGAGCTATGAGATAATAATAGAGAGGGGTGTATGGAGGCACGATATAGGGGGCCGCCCGCATACCGCGGTAAAGGCCTCTCCCCTGCTGGATATATACCGCGTTTGCCACAGTGTGGCTCTCCGCGTAATCCAGGTTGAACCCGTACCCCAGCCTGCAAAATGTGGCCGCAAGAGACCCGGCAAGAAAAACACCCAGGAGAACGATAACGGCCGCTGTAAGTATAACCCGGGCTGTATCTTTTCGCTCCATGCCCGTACCCGCTCCTTCGATCATTCTATCTTCAATCGTCCTTCGTCCCTCGTCCTTCATCAATCGTCAATCGTCAATCGTCCTTCGTCCCCCGTCCTTCCTGGCCAGCCTTGCAGCAGCCATGGACACGCCGACATAGAGCCATATAGAGCGACAGGTCTCGACGTCGAAGTCCACAATGCCGTGGATGGCAAACGCAAGCAAACCCGCAGCCATTGCTCGAAGCATAACTTGGTAATATGTGCTCTGCGCCGCTCTCAAGCCGGCGCGAAACTGCCGGACCAGGGCGGCGATGATCCAGGCAAATAACACAAGGCCAACGAGTCCGTAATGCACACCGACACCCACGTAAATGCTATGGGTATGGGAGAATTGCTTGTACTTCTCCAGATACAACAGGAGGAACGACATAATGCCCAGTCCCTGGAAGTACTGGCCTGACTCCCTGATGTGTTCCCACGCCATCTTCCATAACTCGATGCGGAAAAGAAACGTTTCCTCTTCCGCAAACTCGGCCGGGTTGTAGGCCCTGAAGCCAATTCTGACTCCCTCAAATGGATTCAGGGCGAAGAGAAAGACCGCGCCGGCAAGCAGGACAACAAAAAGACAGAGGACAAGGCTTATGTGTCTGATCTGCTTGTTTATAGAGTAATAACTAAACAGGAAGAAGAGCACAACCGCGAGAAGGGCGAAAAAGCCCGCCCTCGACCCCGTCAGCAGGTCAACAAGGAGCATGATGATTAAAAGCGGCACGAGCAGCCAGCGCGGTATAAATCCCTGTTCCCGTATGTACAGCATGGCGATAACCAGCATAATAATGAGGTTCAGCTCCCGAGAAAATATGTTAGGGTGCCCTGTCATCACGTCGACTCTGCCCGCCGCTCCCGTCGCGATAAAGTAGAGCCCGAGTCCTGTTAGAAGGATTCCCGAGAAGATCCATGTCTTGACAGTCCTCTCGAGCGTTACGCGTGACCCGATAACCTTGACGGCTGTAATATAGATCATGACTCCGAAGGATAGATCGAGGAGCTGCCACTTGGCAAACCTTGGGCCGACGCTCCAGGTCAGTGAAAACGCGGCCCACGCAAGGAAGAGAAAAATTGGAAGGGTGAGGGGGTTACCTTCAACGAGCGGATCACCACGCTTGAGGGCCTTGAAAAACCAGCCGAGGAGCGCACAAAATATCAGGGGATGCACAACTTCCATATTGGCCAGATGCCCGCGAACAAACGCAATACCGGGAAATGCCATCGTCAAGAGAGGCATGAAAAAAACAGCCGTAAAAAAGAGTATATCGGGCCTCGTGAGGGCGATCGCAGCCAATATTATCAGGACAAAGATGGCAAAGGCCGGGTTCGCCTCCTTGCCGGTTATCGAGATATATCCCGTGGCCACCTCTAATGTGAGAACGATGGCGCAGAACACAGTTATCCACGCAGCCCACCGGAGAAAAGAAAGGATATAACCCCAGGATATTTTTTTCTCCCCCTTCACTTCCGTATCTATCCTCTTTAAATCCTTTTTTTACCAGTAGGTGTCATGTAATAAAAACATAAAAATATGGAAATATGGAAATAAGAAAATGATTCGATAATTATTTCTCGTATTTTTTTTCACCGCTTGCTGTTTTTATATTTCCATCTTTTCATATTTCCACCTTCTTCCAGGCGCTTCAGGAGAAGCTCCAGGCCGGCGCGGGAGCGCGGATAAACAACCTCCATCTCTCCCTCAACACCCTCCCCCCGGAAGCGCTCCCGCAGACGGACCTCCCCATTATCCAGATAGTCGCGAACGAGCACTGCCGCCTCGCCGGACCTGCCCACGGCCGCCAGGAGAAGGGCCATCTTATTCCTCGCGGCAACGTCTTCGCCGGCGACACGTATCACGGCGGCCCCCCGCGCGATATCGTATTCGCACGCGGCGCCAATATACTCCGGATCGTCCGACAGGAAGGCATTGTATTCATCCAGGGCTCCCGCCATGTCGCCGATGTCGTAATACGCGCTCGCGAGGGAGAGGCGCGCGCCCGGGTCGGCGGGGTCCGCCCGGACCGCTCCCGCGAACGCCTCAGCGGCGCAATCCTTCCAGCCGTACAGTTGAAACTTTCTGCCAAGGTAATAAAGGGACGTGCCGTCTCCTTCGTTAATCCTCATCGCCAGGCGGGTCACGCACGACGGCGGGCGAACGGCGAGGTTTCCGAATGCCATGATCATGTTATTCGCGATTGGGCTGGGCCCTATGTACATGTCGGACTGGGGATTCAGAACGCCTATCAGAGACACGCCAACGGAAATTGCCAGAGATAAAATAAAGATGCATTTTATCAGAAAACCCCTTCGAACAGCTAGAAAGGGCCCCATGTATATGGCAAGAGGAGGAATAAGGGGGACAAAGAAGCGCATCCCGTATGACCACCCCCCGTAGTTAACGGTCTTCACCAGATAATATGCGGCGGTTGCGAAAATCGAGGAAAGCACATAGATGGAAAAAGCGCGGTATTCGGTCCATCTCCGCGAAAAAACGGCAGCAAGAAGAACTGCCGCTGGAAAGAGCAATACCGGGTTGAATAATAACAGTCCCCTGTACCCGATGAGAGAATGCCAGACGTAAACAAAAAAGGCGGATATGGATTCGTGGGAGGCCACGCCGCCGAGATCAGCCGCACTCCACTCGCTGGCCGGGTATTCAAAATATTCCGGGATAACGCCACCTGGTAAAACCGACCCCGTTATTGGCACATTGACCATGCAGTGAAGAGTAAAAGGGATGAGCCACCCCAGAACCGCGGGGACAGAGAGACGGCGATATTTCCCGCCCGACAGCAGGTAGATGATAAAAAATACCGAGAATATACCTCCCGGAGGAACGTCGATGGCCGCAGCCGTTCCAAGGAATAAGCCGGCGAGAAAAGCCCTCTTTGGACTCAAGCCCCGCAGGGTGAGGTACAGGGCGAAGAATATAAACGACCCGCCGATGATCTGGGGACTCAGGATCGTGCTATAGGGCAAGATCAGCGTACCCACGCCGAACGCGAAGGTCGCCAGGAGGCGGCGAGGCTCATCCAGCCCGAATAAAGACATAAGCCCGTAAAACAGAGCCAACATGAGGCTGGAAAGGACACCGACGGTAAAAATCGTCAATAAAGCATAAATCGCCCTCAGGTGACCGGCCATGGAGAGCCCCCCGGCTTTGAGAATAAAGTACATGGGAGCAACCATGGTCTGCAGGAGAGGAGGCTGGCAGCCGTAGAAATGCCCCCTCACAAGCACCTTGTCGCAAGTAGGAGGCAAAGAAGAGTCGTCTATAACATATGTATGCCGCTCGACAATGGATTCGATAGTCGCCAATCGTGCTATTGTGTTAGCCCCGATATTCATACGGCAAAATTGCGATACTGATATCAGGACGGACAGCAGCAGAAAATAGGCGATAAAAATCCCGAGCTTCATCGAATCTCCTTGCTAACGGGAGCGGTTAATTGGTTGATCAGGAAACAGCATGTGCAATTATATAAGGATAATTCATCATAAATTCGCGAGCGTAGCGAGCGAATTTATTAGTATAGGGAAAAAGAAAACGTATGGGGAACGAAAAAAGGGCTACTCAATCCTGACGGCGGTCATTGCCGACGCGTCGTTGCCGGAGGGGATGATCCACAGGTCCCTGGCAAGCTGGTCCGGGTTGCGCGCATCCGCGTCCCAGTAGGTCCAGTCGCCGGGCCGGGGGGCGTTGTAGAAATAAAGGTTCATGTCGCCCCCGTTTTCAAGCTTCAGGATTGCAAGCTCGTCTGTCATGTCCAGGTCCATGTCTATCGCCGACAGGGCTATGGCGTCGTTGCCGCCCGGGATGATCCACATGTCCCTTGCCAGAGGAGTAGGGTTGCGCGAGAGGGCGTCCCAGTAGGTCCGGTCGCCGGGGAGCGGGCAGTTGTAGATGTAAAGGTTGACGTCGCCCGCGCCCTCCTTCTTAAGAATAGCCAGCTCCTTGCGCCCGTCTTCCGTCACGTCCAGGGCGGCGATGCCGACGGCGTCGTTGCCCGCCGGTATGATCCACATGTCGCGCGCCAGGGCCGACGGGTTGCGCGCATCCGCGTCCCAGTAGGTCCAGTCGCCGGGAAGGGGGCTGTTATAGAGATAAAGGTTGACGTCGCCGGCGCCCTCCTTCTTGAGCAGGGCGATCTCCCTCTCCTGGCCATGGCCATCGACATCGATGGCCGCCATTCCCACCGCGTCGTTGCCGGAGGGGATAATCCACAGGTCCCTGGCAAGCGGGTCCGGGTTGCGCGCATTCGCGTCCCAGTAGGTCCAGTCACCCTCCACAAGGGTGTTGTAGATGTAGAGGTTGACGTCGCCCGTACCCTCCTTCGTGAGGACAAGGAGCTCATCGCTCGTGTCGCCCGTCAGCTCTATGGCAGCCGCGTTTATGGAGTCGTTACCCGCCGGTATGATCCACATGTCGCGCGCCAGGGCCGACTCGTTGCTCCCCTTCGCGGCATAATAATCCATGCTGCCCACGGCGGGACAGTTGTAGTAGTAGAGGTTGGAGTCGTTCAAATTCTCGCGCTTCATCAGGGCCAGCTTCCGCGGCCCGGCGGGAGAAGGCGTGGGCGTGCCCGTGACGGTGGGTGTATTCGATGGCGTGGCCGTCGGCGTGATGGTCGGCGTCGGTGTCGGGCCGAGGTAGAGAGTGAGCTTCACTGCCGTAACGTCATCAGCCGGGACGGTGGAGGTGAAGGACGCGCCCCCGAGCGGCCAGGTGATGTCCCGCCCCATCAGGTCAACCGCCCCCGTGACAGTGCCCGTTATACCAATGGCGGAGAGGTCAAGGGTTACGGTGATATTCTTCTGTACGGAATCCCTGTTCCAGATCGTCACGACGACAGTGTCGCCCCCGCTCCCGACGAAACTGAAGGCCTTGAGGTTGACGGCGCCTGACGCGGTGAGGCCGAGGCCGGCCTTGAAGGAGCCGTGGTAGAACGCGTCAGGGGCAGCGTCGTATGCGGCGTAGTACTTCGTGTGATCAACATAAGGATTTATAGGCCCCCCGGCCAGCTTGCAGCCGAATGTGAAACTCGCCTGCGGCCACGGCTCGGTTTTGTCCGGCACGCCGGGCGTCCTCTCCTTCATCAGTGAGCCGAAGACGCCGGGTAAGAGGTAGCGCGCCACCTCCGGGTAATCCCGCTCGGTACCGCCCCCCTCGGCCGTTCCCTGGTAGCCCGAAAGGTGATTCATCGACCAGAGGTCCACGTAAGGTATGAGGAAATCGCTTATCCCCTCGATGCCGAGAATCCTGCCCGTCCCCTCGCCGGGAACCCGCCACACCTCGTCGTTGAGGCGCTTCAGGAAGCCCGTCAGGCCCGGCCCCATTGCGTGGGCGGGTGAGTAGTGGCCGTGGTCGGAGCCGTAGCAGAATATCTCGGGTGCGAATACCATGACACAGTCGAGCCAGGCGCCGTCCACACCCGCGTCTTTAATCTCCTCGTGGTCGTTTATGACAGTGTACCTGAGCGCCTCGCTGTGGAAGGACTGCTGGTAGAAGAGCTTGCCCTGCATGTAAGGCCATTCCACATACGCGCGGCTGCCGTCAGGCTTGATGACACTCTCGAGCGGGTTCGCCCCGAACCATGCCCCATCCCGGTCGGCGTGGAAGATGTTGGTGAAGTAGATGACATGATCCTGCTGCTGCTCGCACACCTGCATGGCCCCCTCGAGTTCTTCCCGGGTGCCCTTGCTTCCCTTCAACACGAAACGCGGCCAGTAATACTGGGAACTGCCATCCTCGTACCACTGCTGGTCCATGAGGTTATGGTTTTGATTTTCTTCCCATTTATTTAGAAGCTCCTCGTCGTACTCGGCGAACCTGTCCACAGTCCACCAGATGAAGCTGTGGGCCTCCTTCGCCCAGTCCGGATAATCCCTCGTCCAGCCGGTGTTGGGGTTCTCGATGAACTCCCTGTAGCGGTCGGCGCCCCAGTACCAGCCGGGGCCGCTCTTGATGCCTATCTCCAGCACTGTGGAGTACCATATGCCATCATTGTAGTACCCCCCGCCCGGCTCCAGGAAGGGGAACTGCGTCAGCGCTATCTCCTCGTCTTTGTTCGCCCGGCCGGCTCCGCCGAGGGAGCCGTTCTGCCTGTCGTCGTAGCCGTAGCGGAAGGACTTGGCCACCGCGTCCTTGTCCAGTGCCGCGTAGTAGAGCCCCTCCACGTCGTTCCCGTACCACACCCACTGCCAGCCGCAGAGGGGGTACCTGGCGCCCCTTATGTGCACTGTTCCGGATGGGAGTATCCTCTCGAAATTAAAATTCTCCCACCTCTCGCCGCGCCGGTGGGGCGTGATGCAGTAGTCGTCGCCCTCCAGGACGTTCAGGCCCCTTATGTGAGGGTATGTGACTGATACGATGGTCCTTCCCGTATCCGTATCCGTATCCGTCGCCGGGTTGTCGATTATGATTCTCCACCGGGTGAAGGGACTGCCGTCTAATACCCTGACGCGCTGCGTCACCGTGCACTCGCCGGTACCCAGTGTAAACGAGTGATACATATTCAGCTCGATGTAACCGCTGCCAGGAATCGCCTCCCACTTCTCCCGGCCCGTGAGAGGTTTCTCCGTGAGAGGTTTCTCCCATCCCCTCACGACTGTGGTCCGGGACCTGTCGTGAGATGTCTCCCACTTGTCGGGGTTGTTATGGTAGCGGAGGAACCAGGAGCTCGTGTTGTGAGTTGCGTCGACGAAGTCCGTCCCGGTATCCCTGTTGATGAGGGAGAGGAGCTTCCCGTATGTCTTGTCGAAGTGGAGCTCCACCTTTGAGTTGCCAAGAACGAGGTAGTCGCCCGTGTCATTGAAGTAGCAGTCCTGCTGCGTGTGGGCAGGGGGAGGCGCGTATGCCGTGCACAGGCATACGACAAGAATCAGTTGTGGAAGATAAGTTTTCACACCGGAATACCCCCGTTGATACTCCCCGGCGATGCTCCCATTCAAGCACCGCCCCTTTATCCGGTCAAGGACAATCTTTACGGGAGCCGCCTCCCGTAAAAAGATAAGCCCGCTCTCGCGAAAGAACGGGCCCCGGGCGCCAATGCCTCAATCCAGCAGCCCGACCGCCGTGTCCCCTACGGGGATGTAGGCTCCAAGCTTTGTGCCCCACCCTTTCGCGGTGGTTTACCCTTAGGATTTAATGTATTAAGTGAAAGAACAGCGCCTGCCCACTATATATATACCATCGCACCAGCGCTGTGTCAAGGAGGATACGCACTATTGTAGGGAACGCACTATTGTCCAAACTATTTGGTAACGTTCAAAAGTTGTGGCATTTTGCCATTATATACAAATTCCTCCCCCTTGATGGGGGAGGTTAGGTGGGGGTGAAAAAGCAATTACTCGTATCTCTTACAGGTTAAACAGGAACGAATAAGGACATTAAGCCCCCTCCCCTTAATCCCCTCCCCCGTTGGGGAGGGGAAATATGGTTATGGCATTTGCCGTAACTCTTGAACATTACCAACTATTTAGAAATGTCCCCTGCAAGATTCTTATTTACCCGACTTTGATGCCGGCCTCCAGTACACGCGCAGCAGCCGGAGACGCGCCACCTCCGCCCATCCCTCCGGTATCTCCCGCGGATACCTTCCCCGGTTCCCCCAGCGGTAGGGGTCCCATATAACGTAACAGTCGATGCCGGCGCCGGCCGGCAATGCTTTCTCTCCCCGCCCGAGCAGGAGATACCTGTATGCCTCGTCAAGGAAGTCACCCGAGTCGAAATCCAGAACTATGGAAAAAGGCTTTCCCCCACTCCTGCCCAGGACATAATCAACCGCCCTCTCCTTTTGGATATAGGCGGTCCCATAGTCGCCGCTCGTTCCGCCTTCTTTTTCTACCACGCGGTAAAAGGAATACACGAAGAGCGCCTGGCTCACCGCGATGCCGCAGATTAAGAGTACGAGCGCGCACCGCCAGGTAATGATCATCCCCCGCCGTACCGATGTGGGCAGGGATGGGCACCAGAGCCACTCGAAAGCAAGGCCGGCGAGGATGAACTGACTGGGGTACAGGACGCTGAAGTAGTGTGGCCCCAGGACCTTCCGCGTGAACCCGAAGATAAGGCTGGGGACGAGAAACCAAAGAATGAGGACGATTTCGCGGGGATCGGGGCGGCGCCCGGAAGACCTCCGGCGTCTCCAGTCAAGCGCTCCCCGGCCAACGATGAAGAGACCGAGTATCACCAGGAGGTGCTCAGCCAAGTTGAGGCCCATAGGAAGGCAGCCGCGAGCCAGCGAGGCCCACACGGCGGCGCCGAGCAGATTATTGAGGCCGAAGAACGAGAGGTTCATCACGAACGGGATCTTCCAAGCATGTGTGAGGCTTTCGGCCAGCGGCACTATCTCACTCCTCCCTCCCATCAAGAGCAGGGCGCCGATCTCCCCGGCCAGGTCATGCCCGCGAAGCCAGAGAAAACGGATTGAGACAACCAGGGGAACCAATCCCAAGAGCAGCGCCGCCGCCAGGTGATACCATTTCCAGGCCGGACGATAAATAATAAACGCTACGGCCGGAACGATCCCAAGGACGAGGTAGACAGGATGAAGCTGAACAAGGATCAGCCAGCTTAGGAGCAGGGGAAAAAAGTAGCCGTTCTTTTTATCGACGAGGATCGCCAGAAGAGAGTAGATGAAGAGAATCGTGAGGGGGGGGCATACGTTCGGGTTCCAGATCTTCCGGGAGTAGAGGACAGCCCAGGGAGATAGGGCAAAAAGGATGACGGAAACGACAGCGACCCGCTCTCCCCAGAATCGTCTCACCATCAGGTAGCATAAAAAGAGGCCCAGTACATTAAAGAGCGCAATCCATAACGTCACCCAGACCGGGTCGCGGCAAAACACGTAGGGGATCGACAGGAGATAGCTGAAAAGGGGCGCAAAGTAGCCGCCCACGCTTGTGCGCCCCCCGGTTGCGGGGATGACCCCGCGAACAATCCACTTGTTCGCGATAACGAGCAGCCTCCCCTCATCCGCCTTGAACTCCATGATGGACATATCCTCCAGGCGGAGAAAGGTCCCCGCCACGAGGGCAAGGCCGACAAGTGCCAGTACAACTGGATGCACCTTCATAATTGATGAAATATAATGCTCTCTTCCTAAGTTGTCAACCGTGCGCGGCTCCGCGATCGGGTCCGGCAAACCGCCCCTTAAGACGCTTCAATCCTTCCTTTAAACGGGTGAACAGACTGAAGAGCAGCTCGACCAGGGGTGCCGAGACGTTCCTGTAGAAGACCGGATCGAGAAGGCTCGCGCCGCGCTCGATCTGCCCCTCCCCGAGGGCCATATCGCGTATCTCCGTGTGTGGCTCTATGCGTATTCTTGATATGTTGAAGCCCGCGAGACGCCCGCGCAGGAGGAGCCTGGCCCGCGCGTAAAATCCCAGGAGCCGGATGAAATCGGCGGCGCGGGAGCCGGGTGGATCGCCGAAGAAGTTGTAGGCCACCCGCATGCCTCCCACGGACCGTGCGGCACTGAACGAGCGGCTTATGTCCGCCATCGTTATCCCCTTGCGCAGGAGCGAGAGAGAGTGGTCGGAGTAAGCGTCGGGGGAGAAGGATATTTTCACGCAGCCCGCGCGGCGCGCCAGGATCAGGAACTCCCTGTCGGTGTTCCGCGCGCTGAGCCACGCGCTCCAGGAGATGCGCACATTCCTATCGATCAGCCTCTCGCAGATCGCCTCGGCGTGGGCCCTCGGCAGATTGAAGACCGAGTCCGTGAATATCACGATCTTCACGCCGTGGCGCGCTGAAATATCCTCCATCTCGCCGGCGACGTCGTCCGGGTCCTTCAGGCGCATCGCGCTCCCGCTGAGGAATGGGTAGGTGCAGTAAGCGCACTTCAGGACGCACCCCCGCTTCGTCTCCACACCCACGGCGTCCTCCCAGGAGGTGTAGAGCGAGCTGTCAAAGAGATCCCTCCTCGGACTCGGGAAGGAGCGCGGCGGGTCGGAGGCGCCTGTGAAGATGACATCGCCGCCGCTGCGGTAGTAGATCCCCTTCACGGCGGCGGGTCTCCCGAGGTTATCCAGAAGGCCCGGGAAGCTCACCTCGCCTTCCAGGCTGACGCCGTAGTCGATCAGGGGCTGATCGGGCATGATCTCCCCGGCGAAGATGGAGAACGCGGGACCTCCCACGACGATAACCGCGCCGGGACAGGCCCCCTTTATTGCCTCGAGCATCGGCCGCAGGTAGCCGTAATAGAAGCTCACGGCGAACGTGTGCGTCGAGTCGATGCTCCTCAGGGAGATGCCCACGACATCAGGCTGGAATTCCTCCACCGCGGCCGCCAGGCCGCCCATGGGGGAACCGGAGACGTTCGGGTCGTATGTCCGCACCTCGTGGCCCTCCAGGGCGGCAGCGATGCACGAGAGGCCCAGGGGGAATATGGGCGGCTCATCCGGCCCCAGGTAAGACTGGCACAAGAGTATCTTCATCTTTTTCTATACTTTCGTACTCGTAATCTTAATCGTAATCCCATACGCCTTACCCAGAATATATTTGTTTGTGTTTTTGTTTCTTGTTATTTAGTTTTTCATTTTTACCACAAGTCCTTTGATGCCTTTTCAGACCCTCGCGAAGCCCCTCAGCCTGCACTTTATTCTGCGGTAGCCCACTATGATAACCGCGTACAGCGGATTAAATACCTTTCTGTTAAAAGCGAACACTGCCGGAGCCGACAGCAGCAACCTCATCAGTACCCTGGGGAAGCCGTGGTTCAGGAGCAGGAACATGAGGTTGAGGTAGCTGCTCTCCCTTATGTGGAACTGCTTGCGGTAAACGTCCACCTTCTCGTCTGCCAGGATGCCGTCGGCCCTCGCCCGGTCGTAAAGCACCGTTCCGGGAAAAAGCACAAGGGAGAACGGCTGGAGGACGTACGGCCGGGGAAGCTTAAGGGCGAAGCGGAGCGTCTCCACGACGTCACGGGTGTCCTCGTACGGGTTGTCCAGAAGGAAATCGTATATCGGCATGACGGTCTTCCGGTGCCTGTTTATCAGCACCGCCGCCTTCTCCGTGAGATCCACGGGTATGCGCCTGTTGTACAGCTGCAGCGTCCGCTCGCTCGCCGACTGGATGCCCATCTGGAGCTCCACCATGCCGGCCGCCGCCAGGTGCTCCAGCTTTCCCGCGGTTATGGTCAGCGGCGACCCCAGGCAGAAAAAAGGCAGGCCGACCTTTTTCCTGTAGAGCCCGGCGAACTCGGCGATCGCCTCCTCGCCGGCGGCGAAGAAGGAATCATCGGAGAACGTGATCCTCTTTATGAAGGGGTACCTGCGAACCACCTCCGACAGCTCCGAAACGATGTTTTCAGGGCTCCGGCGCCTGAGGTATCTCTGGCCGCCGTAGAGCTTTCTCAAGAGGTGATTGCAGCAGTACGTGCAGCTGTGGGGACACCCGCGCGTGGCCATCGTCTGGTATGGAACGGTGCGCGCGTTCAGGGCCATCGGGCTCGACCCCAGGAACTCCTCCAGCAGCTCCCTGTCCATCCTCTCGACCCGCCCCTCCCCCGCAATCATGACGTAGTCGTCCTCCAGCTCGTAATCCGGGAAGGGAAGGTTATCGAGGTCCTGGATCAGCGGACGAAGGTTATTCCTCACTATCTCGCCGTCCCTCCTGACCCATATATTGGGGACGTCCCCGGCGGGCAGGCCTTCCCCCATCCTCCGGACCAGATCGTATAGGGCCTCCTCGCCCTCACCCACGCATATCATGTCCGCGTGCCGGAGGCACTCCCCGGGCTTTACCGTGGGATGGATCCCTCCCCAGAGAACGGGGGCGCGTATCCTCTCCTTCAGCTTTGCCGTGAGGTCCGCCACCCTCTCGAAATACATCGTGAAGAGGGAGATGCCCACGAGGTCCGCGTCGGCGCAGAGCACGGCGACCCTGTCTAGCACGGCCGGATCGTACCGGTAGAACCTCCCGGAAAAATCCTCCAGCTCCGCGACGGCGTCGGGAAGAAATATCTGGCGCGTCGGCACCCCGCGCGACTTGAGGTAGGCGGCCAGAGACCTCATGCCGAACGCGGTTATGTCCGAATACGGCGCTATCAGCACAACCCTCATTTCAGCAAAGTCCCCAGTTTCCCGGCGAGGGCGTCAGCCACCACCCCGTGGCCGTCGTAGTTCCAGTGAATCCAGCGGAGGGCCTTCCCCCTCTCGAGAAAATCGTCCCTGAAAACACCCTGTAGGCCGATGTAGTCAACGCCGAGGACGGCCGCTAGATCTCCGAGGTCCTTATCGAAAAAATCTCCGTCGAAAGAGGGGTCGATAGACCTGTAACGCTCCTCGCTCTCCGGCTCGTAGGCCAGCGTCTCCATGCAGACCAGGAGGAAACCGCACCCCCGCTCACCGCAGAGCCTGGCCATCTCGCCTATCAGCCGCTTGTTGAGCGCGTAGTTTGCAGCGTAGGCCTCATCGGGGGAGGCGGTGCAGAGTGTCAGGAAACCTCCCAGGCTCTCTTCCTCTTCCTCGTAGCGCTTCGCCACGTTCTCCATGAGCCTCTTCCTGCGCCTCTCCACCAGGAGTGAAGCAAGGGCGGAGTTCCGGGTGAGGGCGCTGACAAACCCCTTCAACCTGTACGCCCCCGTCTCCCTGAAGCCCGGGTCAAGGCGCAGCTCCCCCTCCTCCCCGGCCGTGTAAAAAGGCCGCAGTGTCTCAGGGGCTGTCTCCCTTGAGACGTCCTCGATGTCCGTCCTGGGCATGAAGAAGAGTACGACCATGTCCGGCGAGAAATCCAGGACGTCGTTCTCCAGGATGAGAAGCTCCTCCGTCGTCGTAGCGCCGGACCTTCCGAAGTTCATGACCTCCACGCCGAAGGGGAACTCGCCCCCGAGCCTCTCCTCCGCGAGGGAGAGAAAGGTCTTCTCCTGCTCGACCTGCATCGCCTCGACGAAGCTGTCCCCCAGCACGGCGACCCGGCGGGCATCCTCCGGCTTCTCCGGCTGCCGCTCCCGGTCCCTCCACCCGTGCCTGTTTATCCTGCCCGTTATCGGATGGTCGTTCTCCTCGTAGTACCAGTACGCGGCGCCGGGGACCATCCTCCAGCTGATGAGAGGGTCCGGCATGGTCCAGGAGAGCCTGGCGCCGAAAAGATGTGTCGCCCTCAGTATAAGTTCAATTGCGAGGAACGTAACAACCAGCGCGATAGCCGCAGCCCCTAACTTCCTGACAAGAGCGGATTTCAGTAATCTCACAAAAAAACCTCGCTATATATAATCATGCAGTGACCTGAACAGCCCCTCCGGCCCGTGCACTAACGTATCTTGTGAATAAAGTTCCTGATGCGGTCGAGGTCGCCCGTCAGAACGGACCTGACTCCCTTATAGACTACTATCCCGGAATCACCGAGACGGCAAAGGAGAGAATACATGGGATTGAGAAAACTACGGCCCAACAACCTCGTGAAGAACCGCCGACTCAGCACGCCGAGCAACCACCCGGGGAAACAGCTGTATCCCGCCAGGTAGATAAGAAAATTGGGATATGAGCCGAGAGGGGTGTGGAGATGCTTGCCGTAAATCTGCCGCCTCTCGTCCGTCAGCCACCCGTCCCTCTTGCCTATCTCGTAGAGCTTCGTGCCGGGGAAGGGGACCAGCGAAGACCTCTTCAGCCAGAACGGCCGGGGCAGCCGCAGGAGAAGATCGAGGGTCTCCATCGTCTCCCCGGGAGTCTCCCACGGGTTATCGAGGATGACGTGATAACAGGGCCAGAACATGCGGGGCGTGAAACAGCTGATTATCCGCGCCGCTTTGAGAATCTGCTCGTTCGTCGAACTCCGGTTGAACATGGAGCGTGTCCTCTCGTTTCCCGTCTGGACGCCCATTTCGACAAAGACCAGGCCGGCGTCGATCATGAGCTCCATCTTCTTCTCCGTGATCGTCGCGGGGCTCACCTGTATGTAGAAGGGCAGCCCGATAGCCTCTTTATAAAGGCGGCAGAAATCCGCGATCTCCGCCTCGCTCCTGAGAGCGAAGGTGTCGTCGAAGATGTTGATCCCCTCTATCCCGGGGAACTTCGCGGTGATCTCCCCGAGCTCGGCGATGATGTTCGGCACGCTTCTCTTGCGAAGGTGCTTCTGGCGGGGAAACATCTCCTTCATGATGCTTATCGAGCAGTAGTAGCAGCTGTGGGGGCACCCCCTCACGGTGTAAGTCTTGTACGTCCTCCACATCTTCCCGTACGGGTCGTAGAGGGTGCTCTCGGGAGACGGCTCCCTGGGGAAGGAGCGGCAGAGGAGCTCGGGCGTCATGCCGACTATGCGGCCCTCGTCCATGTGATAAACGTAGTGGTCCTCCAGGTCGTAATCGTAAAACGGGAGGCTGTCGAGGTCCTCGACCAGCGGGCGGAGCGGGTTCCTCTTCACCCTCCCGTCCTCCTTGAACCAGACTCCGCGGGTATCGGTGCAGTCCCGGCCCTCGCCCATCCTGTTTAATATCTCCTCGAGGGCCTCCTCCCCGTCGCCGATGCACACCATGTCCGCGTGCTCGAGGGCCTCCTCGGGCTTGACCGTGGGGTGAATACCGCCCCATATGACGGGAGGGCCGCCCGTCCCCTTCACGGCGCGGGTGAGCTGGACGGCGCGGTCGAAGTAGTTTGTCATGAGCGAAACGCCTACCAGGTCGGCATCTCCGCAGAGGGCGGCGACCTCGTCCAGGACGCGCGGCTCGTACCTGTACTCGTACCCTGCCCTGTGCTTCATCATCGCGACGCCTCCGGGGAGAAAAATAATGTTCACACCGTGCCCCCTGCTCTTGAGGTACGCCGATATAGACCTCACTCCGAAAGCGCTGAGGTCAGGCGGCGTCGGCGCCACTAAAACAACCTTCATATAGTACTCCTCAACAATAAATTAGCTCGCTACGCTCGCAAATTTATGTGGCTCCGACTGCGTCGGAGCATTGTGACAGCCAAAAGCTTTATCCTGCACACCCTACCCCGGTCCCGGTGGGACTTTCCGTCAATAACTGCCGGATCTTAGACCCTCCGGCGGGATCCCTATCGGGAAAGGGTGCGGCTACCTTTGTAAACATAACAAATTCCTATACCATTAAATTATTGGAATTTATTCAATTGGCCGAATTAAAGCATTATCACACCCACATGAAATGGAAGAGAATCATTCCTTCTACTCCGTATAATCCGCGATTTTTTTATGTTTTATTATTCTTACCCCCCCTCGCCGCGAGGTAAAGCCTGATCAGGCGCCGCCTGATATAGCTCCACCCCTTCCTGAAGATAAAGAGGGGATCGTTTACGATGAAGAGGCGGTACTCGCGAAGCCGCCGGGTGAGGCTCCGGTGATACCTGTAAACCCAGCCCGCTATCTCGCTTGCCGCCTTCTCGAAGTCATCCCTGCTCACGTCCTTCATGAAGTGGTTTACGGGCCACGCGCCGAACCGCCTCCAGTCGGGTTTTTCCGGGACAAGCCCCAGCTCCGCGCACCTCTCCATGAGCGGGCTCCCGGGCAGCGGCTCGAAGATATTGAAGATGATCGACGGCGTCCTGAGCGAGCGCATAAGAGAGAAGGTCCGGCGGATGTCGTCGAGCGTTTCCTCCGGGAAGCCGATGATGAAGTTCGCCCCGGCCGTTATACCGTTCCTGTACATGAGCTCGTACGCCTCCCGTATCTGGCGCAGGTCGACCCTCTTCTCTATGATTTTCAGCATCCTGTCGCTTCCCGACTCGATGCCTATCGAGAGACCGGCGCAGCCCGCCCTCTTCATCAGCTTCAGGAGCGGCTCCTCGAGAATATCGGCCCTGGTCATGGTGAGCCATGAAATATTCAGCCGCTCCTCTATCATGCGCTCACACAGCTCGGTGACGTACTCCCGGTTGACGGTAAAGTTATCGTCGAGGAAGTTGACTATCCTGGCATTGAAAGTCCGGGTGAGGTATCTGACTTCCTCGATGACCCTGCCCGGCGACCGGAACCGCACGGTCCTCCTCCAGAAGAGGGGTGACGAGCAGTAGGCGCACTTCCACGGGCACCCCCTCGACGCCATGACGCCGACGAACGGCATCCGCCTGTAGGCTCCGGGCCTCAGAACGAGGTGCGCGGCCGGCACGGGGAGAGCGTCCAGGTCCTCGATACACTCCCTGTCCGGGTTGTGGATCGTCTTTCCTCCTTCGATAAACGAGATGCCACGAATGGACCTCAGCCCCGGCCCCTTCCCCTCCAGGGAGGCGCAAAGCTCGGCAATGGTGCTCTCCCCCTCGCCCCGGACGATAAAGTCTATCCCGCCGTAGCCCAGGACATCATCGGGAAGGAAAGTCGGGTGGGCGCCTCCCCAGGCGACGGCGGTGGACGGGTTCATCTCCTTCGCGATCCTGCTCACCTTGAGGGCGCTGCCCACCTCCCCAGTGAGAACGCTGACCCCCACGAAGTCCGGCGAGAAATCCCCGATCACGCGCCGGACCTCCCGCCACACGGGATGGTCGTCCTCCCCGAGCGACCTCAGGTAGCGGGCGTGGCTCTCTCCCCGCTCCCTGAACATCGTAAACTCGTCCGGGACTATGCCGACCCCCAGGCCGGTGCTGTTGTCACCGTGATAAATACCCACCTCGTGCCCTTCCGCTTCGAGAACGGCAGCGAGGTAACCCACCCCGAGCGAGAAGATTGGAAGCTCCTCGAAGCCCTTCAGCCTCTTATAGGGCGGCCTGATAAGCAGCGCTCTCATAAATTAGCTCGCTGCGCTCGCAAATTTATTACAAAAAATTTTTGAAATTCCGAGGCAGTAAATTAATTCGCTCCGCTCATTCATCCTGCATCCCGTATCTTTTCACGTTCCACGTCCCACGTCCCACGTTCGTTTTTTTTCACGTTACACGTCACACGTCACACGGTTGTTATTTCACGTTACACGTTTATCATTTCACGTTTTTACTGAATGTATCCCAGGCTCCTGAGCTTCTCCTCTGTCTCGTAGTCCATGACCGTGACGGCCTCACCCGCCCTCGGCAACTCCATGATCGAGCGGATCCTCTCCCGGTACTCCTTCACCAGGTCCTCCCGCTCCTTCGATATGTCCCGCAGTTCCAGGGGGTCCCCGTCCAGGTCGTAGAGCTCCACGGCATCGCCCGGCTTCACGATAAGCTTGTAGCGGTCCGTGCGGTAGGCGACATCGACCGGCCCGTCCCCCATCCGCTCCGCGACCTGGATCAGGGCGCCCTCCCGCGCGCGTGAGGCATCGCCCTTCATAAGCGGGAGCAGGCTCTCCCCCCCGCACCAGCCGGGGACCTCGAGGCCGGCCAGCTCCATTATCGTCGGGGCGATGTCGATGGTCTCGACAGGCTGCGGGACGCGCACCGGGCCGACCAGCCCGCGGCTCCGGATGAGCAGCGGCACCCTTATATGCCCATCGTAGAGCGCCTGGCTGTGACAGAAATAGAGGTCGTGCTCGGTGAGGCTCTCGCCGTGGTCACCTACGACCACGAGTATATAGTCGCCGGACCTCTCATCAAGCGCCTTCAGGAGCCTCCCCAGCTCCGCATCCATGTAGGTTATCTCCGCGTCGTACTGGGCGATCGGGTATTCGACGTCCGTGAAATTGCGCAGCCGGGGCGGCCAGTAGGGGGGCAGCTCGATGCCATCCATCGACCGGTTGTCCGGGTCGTCCTTCCGCCCCTCGTAGTACATGCCCGAGTAGGGAGCCGGCGGCTCATAGGGGCCGTGTGGATCATTATAGTGCACCCAGAGAAAGAAGGGGACGCGCGCGGACCGCAGCCATGACACGGCATCGTCTGTCGTCCGGGCGGCAATCCGCTGAAACCTCCCGCCGGCAGTCCGCCCCAGCCAATCGGCAGCACACACGAGCACCAGGCTGTGGAATCCCTTCAGCCGCGAGAAATCGTCGTCGTATATTTCGAACCCCCCTGAGAACCCGAACCGCGAATCAATCGGGAAGGCGCTCACGAACGCAGCCGTCCTGTAACCGCGCTTCCCGAACTCGTGTACTATCTTCGGGATCTCCGGAGAGTGCCGCTGCTTGTTGCCAAGGACACCGTGCTGGTGCGGGTAAAGCGAGGTAAGGATGGAGAGGTGCGACGGGTTCGTCACGGGTATCTGGCTGATCGCGTTCTCGAAGAGGACTCCCTCAGACGCTATCCCGTCCAGAGTCGGCGTCAGGATCCGCTCGTTCCCGTAACAGTGGAGGCGGTCGGCCCTGACGGTGTCGAGCGCCACCAGGACTATGTTCGGCAGCCCCTCCTGCGGCGACGGCCCGCGCGCACCGGGAATCGCCAGCCAGGCGGTGATCCCCGCGAAGACGGCGATGCCGGCATAGACGCCCCTCCTGCCCCTGAGCTGGCCGCCGAGGGACAGGCCGGCAACAGCCGAGAGGAGGGCGGAGAGGGCGACCAGGACGGACGCCCACAGCAGAAACGGAGGAGAGAGGAGGACGGCCATACGGGACAGCCTGAAGGTTATGAGGTAAGCGAAGCCGTAGAGGAGACACCACGCCATGGCTGAGGAGGAGACGGCCACCCTCCATGGCGACGCCCGCCAGAGCCTCCGCCAGAGGGGGTAAAAGAGAACGCACGCGGCCGCACCGTACAGCGCGTACATGAAGACTGCAACCAGTATAATCCCCAGCCTCCCCGCGGGAGTGAAATACAGCTCACGGATTGACGCCGCCTCGCCGTAGCCGACGAGCCCACCCACCATGGCGCAGAAATATACCGCTCTCTTCATCATGTTGTTTTCATGCCCGTTACCCTGATTATAGTCCTGTTTAATCCGAAGTGTATTTTTCTTTTTCTACGTTACACATTACACGTTCCACGTTCATTTTTTTTACGTTACACGTTTATTATTTCACGTTCCACGTTTGTTTTTTACGTTACACGTTTCACGTTACACGTCACACGTTTGTTTTTTCACGTTTCACGGTTGTTTTTTTACGTTACACGTTTCACGTTACACGTTACACGTTTATTATTTCACGTCACACGGTTGTTTTTTTACGTTACACGTCACACGTTTGTTTTTCCACGTTACACGTTCGTTATTTCACGTCTTCACTGTATGTAGCCCAGGCTCTTGAGCCTCTCCTGTGTCTCGCGGTCCATCAGGGGCACCCCGCGGGCGGTCGGGGCCGTCATCACCGATGCGATCCGCTCCTTCAGCTTGAGAACCAGATCCTCCCTCTCGCCGGAGATGTCGCGCAGCTCCCCCGGGTCCTTTCGAAGGTCGAAGAGGCGCGTCTCCTTTCCCGGGCGGACGATAAGCTTATACCCGCCGTCGTAGCAGGCGACGTCAAGGATGGACTCGTCTCCCTGCCGCCGCGTCTCGCTCAGCCCCTCGCCCGGCCCGGCGTTCTCGCCTTTCATGAGGGGAACGAGGCTCCTGCCCGAGCACCAGCCGGGCGCCTCAAGCCCCGCAAGGTCCAGGAGGGTTGGAACGATATCGATGGTCTGGACAACGGCTCCCACGCGCACCGGCTCGCCGGACTTCCCGTGGCGAATAATCATGGGGACCTTGACCTGGTCATCGTAGAGATAGTCGCCGTGGCGGAAATAATACCCGCGCTCGTCAAGGCTCTCGCCGTGGTCACCGACGACAACGAGGATGGTGTCCCCGGAGCGCGAGTCTATCTCCTCCAGGAGCCTCCCGATCTGGGCGTCCGTGTAGGTGACCTCCGCGTCGTACTGGGCGATGGGGTAGGCGATATCGGTGAAATCGCGGATCGTGGGCGGCCAGTAAAGAGGCATCTCCACACCGTCCATGCTCCGGTTGGCAGGGTCGTCCTTCCGCCCCTCGTAGTACATTCCAGAGTAGGGAGGCGGCGGGGCGTACGGGCCGTGAGGGTCGTAATAGTGCACCCACAGGAAATAGGGCTGCCGGGCGATCCTGCGGAGCCAGGAGACGGCGTCATCGTTCGTGCGCCCCGCGATCCGCTCGAGGCGCCCGCCGGTTATCCCGAGTATCGAATCGATCACGCGCACGAGCGTCAGGCTCTGGTATCCCTTGAGGCGGGAGAAGTCGTCGTCGTATATCTCGAAACCGTCCGAGAAGCCGAACCGCGAATCCAGCGTGAAGGAGCTGACGAACGCCGCCGTCCTGTAACCGAGCCTGCCAAGCTCGTGGACGATCTTCGGGATATCATCGGAATGCCGGTGCCAGTTCTCAACGACACCGTGCTGGTGGGGGTAGGTAGAGGAGAGGATCGATAGATGAGACGGGTTCGTTATGGGAATCTGGCTGACAGCGTTCTCGAAGAGGACTCCCTCAGACGCCAGCCGGTCGAGAACCGGCGTGCGGACCCTGTCGTTTCCGTAACAGTGCAGTCGGTCCGACCTGATGGTATCGATCGTCACAAGGATTATATTCGGCAGCTCCCCCGGGGGCGCGGACGGGCGGCCTACGGGAAACACCATCCAGACCGTGAGCGCCGCGAAAATAACAGCGCCCGCATAGAGGCTTCTCTTCCCCTTCAGTACCCGGCCGAACGCTCCCCCGGCCAGGAAGGAGATGGCAACGGATGCGACGAGGACGGCCGCCCCCCACATGAGAAACCGGTGCGCCTCACGGTGCATCAATCGGGAGATAACCAGGTAGCCGAGGCCGTAAAGGAGGCACCACGCCATGACGGAGGAGGAGACGGCCGCCCTCCATGGCGACGCCCGCCGGAGCCTCCGCCAGAGGGGGTAAATAACCAGGCACGCGACCGCGCCGTACAGCGCGTACATGAAGACGGCAACCAGTATAATCCCCAGCCTCCCCGCGGGAGTGAAATACAGCTCCCGGATTGACGCCGCCTCGCCGTAGCCGACGAGCCCACCCACCATGGCGCAGAAATATACCGCTCTCATAAATTAGCTCGCTGCGCTCGCAAATTTATTATAAAAAATTTTTGAAATTCCGAGGCAGTAAATTAATTCGCTCCGCTCATTCATCTTGCATCCTGAATCCTGTATCTTTTCACATTACACGTTCCACGTTCGTTTTTTTACGTTTCACGTTTCACGTTACACGTCACACGTTTATTTTTTCACGTCACACGTTCCACGTTCGTTTTTTTACGTTTCACGTTTCACGTTACACGTTACACGTTTATTTTTTCACGTCACACGTTTTTACTGTATGCAGCCCAGGCTCCTGAAACGGGGAACGGACGCCCAGACAAGGAGGAGCAGAAGTGCGGCCAGGGATACGCGAGCACCCCACCTGAACGATCCCGGCCTGTAGATGAACTCCACGGTATGGCTCCCCGGAGAAAGCTCCACCGCCCTGAAGACATAGTCCGCGCGATAAACCGGCGCCTCCTCCCCGTCTATCTCGGCCGTCCAGCCCGGGTACCAGGTGTCCGTGAGGACAAGCCAGCCTCCGCGGGGCGAATCCGCCTCTATCGTTACCCGGTCCGGGAGGTACCGGATGACGGCGCACGTGCTGCCTGCCGCGTCGTACTCCACGACCGGCGCGGAGAGCGCTCCATCATCCAGGAGCACCTCCCGGCGGGGATCGAAGGACGGCCCGGTCATGCGGGCGAGCGTCTCCTCCGCGGCCACGGGAGTAGCCCTTCCAACGATAAACGCGCGGGATAAACACCTCTCGTTCTCGTAGACCTTCACCCTCCCTCCCTGTATCCGCCTGAAGCCGGGCACGTCAATCTCGTGAACGGTGATAACGAAGCGCACGTTCAGAAGATCGAGCAGCTTCCGGTTCTTCTCCATGCGGCGCATCGACTCCTCCGGCGGCAGCGGCGCCAGGGAAGTCCCGGTCGCGTCTATGAGCGAGGAGAGCCTCTTCGGAATAAGTGGCGACGGGTACTCTATATCGGGCACGTTGAAGAGCATCCCGTAGCTTGCCGTCAAGAGTTCCTTCTCAAACGCGACGGGGACGTGCCTGTCCAGAATGGTTATCCTCCAGAGGCCGTCGGGCGCCGGCAGCGACCCGGCCGTGACGGGTCCCCTGAGAGCAATCTCGGCAGGGGTGACCGGATTATAGCCCCGCGCAAAAGCCACGAGGTCCGCGAGCGAGATAAAAATGATGAGCACGGCCGCCAGCGTCCCCGGAAGCCTGCGGGACGAAGCGAAGACGACGGCAGCCAGTGCCAGGAGCCCGATGGGGAGCATGTTCTCCGGGCGTCCCAGCCGCGTGCTTTCCCCCAGCCCGTCGATAAACGCGAGGGCTCTCTCCAGTTTGGGCGGCTCAAGGCCGGCGCGCAGCTTCCCCTCGATCTCCCCGCTACGGCGATTGAGGACGGCATGGGACAGGGGCAAAACGGCAGCGAAGAAAACGGCCAGGGCGATCGCTATAACGGCGAGCCTCATCGCCACCCGCCTATTGCGGAGGAGGTTATCGAGTCCGTAGCCGCTCAGGATGGCCAGTGAGAAAGTCAGAACGTATCCGAACCTGGCGGGGAAGCGGAAGAGCGAGAACGGCGGAACCGCCATGAGAAGGCGGTATAACGGATTATATTTCCCCAGCATGAGCAGAAAGGAAACGGCGGCGAGAGCGATAAACACTCCCGCCCTCTTTGGCGGCGCGGCGAAAGCCAGCAAGAGCGGAAGCACACCGACATAGAAACAGAACTCCCAGTAGTTCACGCCGACGCCCCAGTAGCCCGAGCCCTCCATGTGGTACGAAACGGGAACGGACGCCGGAGAGTCAAAACCGAAGAAGTGCGGAAAGATAAAATTTATGGCCTGGAATGGCGGGAACGAGCCCCACCCGAGAAAGCCGCTCTCCGCTCCCTCCCTGACGGAACGGACGGTCAGCTCCGCTGTCGGCAGAAGCTGGGCCGCCGGGATGGTCAGGGAGAAGAAGACGAGTATCGCAAGTGCGGGGAAAAACCGCCTCGGGCGGACTCCGAAGCGGCACAAGGTATAAAACGCCGCCGCCATGAGAGAATAAGACGCTATCTGTGGGTGCCCCGCCGTGAACTGGACGCCGACGACCACTCCGGCAAGGGCGATAAAAATCGCCCGCCTCCGTCCCTTCTCGATCAGCAGAAGGGCAAGCGGCAGCCAGGGATAAGCGCTCATCATGTGCATGAACGTCAGGTGGCTGACGGCGAACCCGCTTATCATGTAGACGGCGGATGACAGGAAGGACGGGGGGCGCGGCAAGCCGAGCTTCCTGCAGAGAGCGTAGGTGAAGAAGCCGGCCATGAGAAAGTGCCCGATGACGAGGAGGTTGCAGGCAACGAGGGGGTGAAAAAGAAAAAACAGGATGATATTCGGCGGGTAGAGGGGGCCTGACTGTCCGTCGGCGAGCATCGGGAAGCCGCATCCCCCGAGTGGGTTCCATAGAGGTAGCGAGAAGTCCCGGTACAGGATGCCGTTGAACGCCCGCCACGGATAGTGGTGGTGGAATATATCGTGGAAGAAGAGCACCCCGTCCATCAGAAATAGGCCGGGGAAGATGATGAAGAGAACGAGAACAAGAAGCAGCAGGGGAAGCAGTCTCCCGGTCATCTGCTCACCTGATGTATCCCAAGCTACGGAGCTTCCCCTCCGTCTCGTAGTCCATAACCGAACTCGCCTCCATGGCCTGTCCCTTCGTAAGCGAGAGAATCCTCTCCCGGTATTTATCGATCAGGTCACCCCGCTCCTTTGAGATGTTCCTGAGCTCCCGGGGGTCGTTCTGGAGATCGTAGAGTTCGACATCGGCTCCCGGTTTGACGATGAGCTTGTAACGGTCGTCCCGGTAGGCGAAATCTACCGTCCCGTCTCTCTTTCTTCCGCCCGTTTCGCTCAGGGCTCCCTCTTTCGACGCCGCGTCCCCTCTCATTACCGGGACGAGGCTCTTTCCCCGGTACCACGCGGGAATGTCAATCCCCGCAAGCTCGAGAATCGTCGGGGCTATGTCGATATTTTCAACGGGGCTCGACAGCCTGACAGGCTCCACCTTCCCTTTCATCCTGAGAATAAGGGGAACTCGTATGTGCTCGTCATAGAGGGCCGAATCATGGCGGAAATAGAGGTCATGCTCGGTCAGGCTCTCCCCGTGGTCGCCGACGACGACCAGGAGGTACTCTTCACCGATCCAGGCGTCGAGCTCCTCCACGAGCCTCCCCAACTCTGCGTCCGTGTAGGTGATCTCCGCATCGTATTGAGCTACGGGATAATTGATGTCCGTGAAATCGACTGCACCGGGCGTCCAGTCGGGGGGCAGCTCGATACCCTCCATGCTGTGGTTGTTCGGGTCGTCTTTCACTCCCTTATAATACATTCCCGAATACGGGGAAGGAGGAGCGTATGGCCCGTGGGGATCGAAATAGTGAACCCAGAGGAAGAAGGGGGTCTTCGCCCTGCTGCGCAGCCACGATAGAACCTCGCTATTCGTCTCCCGGGCGTCTCGCTTGGTCATCAGCCGGCGAAAGGCTCTCAGGCCCCACCCCCTTGTAATGGCGACCCCGGCTATGCGAACCATGGAGAGGCCTTGGAACCCTTTGACTCCCGGGCCGCTGTCGTCGTATATCTCGAATCCCTCGGCAAAGCCGAAGCGGGATTCCAGAGGAAACGCACTTACGAACGCGGCAGTACGATATCCCCTCCTCGCGAACTCGTCGACAATGGTCGATATGCCCGGAGGACGCCTGCTCCTGTTATGCATGACTCCCAACTCATGAGGATAGCGGGAGGAGAGAATCGACAGGTGCGACGGATTCGTTACGGGGATCTGGGATATCGCATTTTCGAAGAGGGCCCCCACCGACGCCAGCCTGTCCATGGTGGGAGTCTCGATCGGCTCATGCCCGTAGCAGCAAATGCGATCGGCCCTGATCGTATCGATTGTCACCAGAACCACACTCGGTACATCCGCTCCGGGCTGCGCATCCCTTTTACCGGGCACAAAAGCCCAGATACCGAGAGCGAAGACCGCGCACGCCGCAGCTGCGGCCCATCCTCTCATCTTTAAAACGGTACCGGCGATCCAGCCGAAGAGGCATGCTGTAACGACGGAGGCCGCCATGAGTCCCGCAAAACACAGAAAAAAGCGTGCTGAGAAGGGGCCGCTCCTCGAGGGAATGCCGAAGAGCAGAATGGCAACGCTGTAGAGCAGAGCGATGGAGAATACGGCCGCCGGGTACACCGCCCGCGCGTCGTGGCGCGGCATAAGGACACGCCACGCAAAGGAGATGAGCACGGTGGCCGCCATTCCGTATACCGCGTAGCTCGCCGGAGCAGCGAGCAGCAGGCCGATCTTTCCCGCGGCGGTGAAATAGAGCCTCGAGTAGACTATGAGAAGCACCGCCTCGGTATAGCCTGCGAGGCCGCCGAAGACCGCCCCGGCGATAATCGCCCTCCCTATAAATCCCCGTTTGGTCATATCAAGTCGAAATTATGCAGCGGAACCACCCGAACTATAGATTCCATTACAGGTTACACGTCACTGGATGTACCCGAGGCTCCGGAGCTTCCCCTCCGTCTCCGGGTCCATGACCTCGCTCGCCTCGCGCACCTGGCCCTCCAGGACGGAGCTGATCCGTTCCCGGAAAGTCTCCACAAGGTCCTTCCGCTCCCCGGAGATGTCGTTGAGCTCGCGCGGATCGTTCTCCAGGTCGTAGAGCTCGACACCCTCCCCGGGCTTCACTATGAGCTTGTACCGCTCCGTGCGGTAAGCGATGTCGATCGTCCCGTCCTGCTTCCGGCCGCCGGTCTCGCTCAGGACACCCTCCTTCGAGCGCCCCTCCTCCCCCCTCATCAGTGGGAGGAGGCTCTCCCCCTGGAAGCAATCGGGAACGGCGAGGCCGGCCATCTCCATAACCGTGGGGGCTATGTCCACATTCCCGACCGGGGATGAGACCCGGGCGGGCCCGATGCTCCCCTTCCTGCGGATAATCAGGGGGACCATGATCTGCTCATCGTAAAGGCCCGCGCCGTGGTGAAAGTACGTGCCGTGCTCGGTCAGGCTCTCGCCGTGGTCGCCTACGACAACCAGTATATAATCCCCTATCCTCTCGTCGAGCTCCTTCACCAGCCTGCCCAGCTCGGCGTCCGTGTAGGTGATCTCGGCGTCGTACTGGGCTATGGGATAGCCGATATCGGTGAAATCGCGCTGATCGGGCGCCCAGTAGCTCTGGAGCTTTATCCCGTCCATGCTGCGGTTGGAGGGGTCGTCCTTTACTCCTGCATAATACATCTCCGAATACGGCGCCGGCGGCGTGTACGGCCCGTGAGGGTCGAAATAATGGACCCAGAGAAAGAAGGGCGGCTCCCCCCTGTTCTCAAGCCACGAGAAGACCTCCCTGTTCGTCCTCCACGCGTCCCTCTTCAGCTTCAGGCGGCTGGCCAGCGTGGATGCCCCTGTCCTCCTCAAGACCACGTCGGCTATGCGGACGAGGGAGAGGCTCTGGACCCCCTTGATCCTCGAGCTGTCGTCGTCGTAGACGTCGAACCCCTCGGCGAAACCGAAGCGGGAATTGAGGGGAAAGGCGCTTACGAACGCGGCCGTCCCGTAGCCCTGTTTCCTGAATTCGTCGACGATCGTTGTGATTCCGGGCGGGCGCCTGTGCCAGTTGGTGATAAGGCCCGTCTGGTGCGGGTACCGGGAGGAGAGGATCGATTGGTGAGAGGGATTCGTTATCGGGATCTGGCAGACGGCTTTCTCAAACAGAACCCCCTCGGAGGACAGCCCGTCCATAACGGGAGTCTTTATCCTCTCGTAGCCGTAACAGTTGATGCGATCGGCCCTGATCGTGTCTATCGTCACAAGAACGACGCTGGGCAATCCGCCCCCGGGCCGCGCTTTCTTCCCGGCGGGGAGAAACAGGCAGACCCCTATCGCGGCGACGGCGCACGCCGCGGCAACGGCAGTCCTCCTGCCCTTCAGGATGCGGACAGCGACCGCTCCCGCCAGGCAGGCCGCCAGCAGAGAAGCGATGAAAAGGCCCGCAGACCACAGGAAGAAGCGCGCCGAAAGGAGGCCTGCCCCGGACACGACGCCCAGGGAGAGGAGGAAGGAGACGCTGTACAGGAGCGCCACGGAGAGTACCGCGATTGAAGCGGCGGCACGGTTCCCCGGGCCGCGCCGGAACAAGCGCCATACCCCCGCGAGAATAGCGGCGGCCGCACCCCCGTATACCGCGTAGAGCACAGCGGCCGCGACCAGGAGTCCGATTTTGCCCGCCGCGGTGAAATACACCCTGGAGAAAAGTATCAGGAAAGCGGCCTCGCCATAGCCTGCAAGCGCCCCCAGAACCGCTCCCCTAAAAACCGCTTTTCTTGTAAATCCAGCTTTGCTCATTAATCCCGCCATGTCCATCGATCAGGCGCGTAAAAAAGAATAATTATCACCCCGGGGCGTCATTAGCAAGAGAGAATACAACAGCGTATTAATCCTCGAACAGGTACGTATTATCGAAGCCGCCCCTGAGTCTTCTGAATACTATGAAATTGATGTAGTGCTCGGGATAACGCCTTACGTATCCATCCAGAATATCGATGAAGGCCTGAGTATTGGCCATGAGGTCAGCCTCCTTATCCCCGGAATCCCGCAAACGCATCGGCTCGTGAACGACGATCCGGTGGCGGCCTCCCCTCTCCCTGAGGACGAACGTCGGCAGCACCGACGCCCCCGTTTTTACCGATAGGGCCATCGGCTCGAGCGAAAAGAGGGCCTTCCTGTCGAGGAAGTCAAACGGGGCCTTCCGTCTTCCTCCCCCTCCGTCTATGGCCAGGCCGAGCACCTCGTTCCGCTTCAGGCACCTGAATGCCGGCCGCAGGAACTCGAAGACGTCGATGTGGCGGACGGGAAGGTTGCTTTCCAGCTCCCAGCGAAGCTGGAAACTTTTTATCATCATAGGTGTGGCGGCCTTCCCCATGATATCTTTCCAGACGACGGGGCTGGCGCTGATCTGGTTCATATGGTAACCGCGGCGGCCGAACGCGGGCATGATCATCTGGTTCTGCCCGAAGTGGGCGATGAGCAGGATAGCCCCCCTGCCCTTCTCGAGGCCCGCGTCGAGATATTCCTTCCCCTCGACCTTCGTCATCTTTTCCATGACCTTCCTGTTCATGCGGGGGTACATGAACACCTCCAGGTCGTTCATAACCTGGAGCACAAAGGCCTCCCTGGCTATCCCGCGGTCGCCGCCGCCGTGTTTGAACTTTCCGAGCTCCTCGAGCATCAGCTCCCTTTTTCTCCCGCCCAGGGCGAAGGAAGCGAGGCCCAGCAGCCGGCCGAAGCCGGGTATAAGGGAGAGGGGCATGAGGGAGACGAGGTATCTCACCGGGTACCACAGGAAAAAAATGAGAACGTCCTTCGCGCAGCGCCTGATCACGCCCCTCCTCCTTCCCCGCCCCGGGGCGGGTGCGCCAGCGCCTCGCCCAGGAGCCGCACGTCTTCGAGCGTGAAAGCCCTTAAGAGACAGGCGGCGGCGAGGAAGGCCGCTACGGCGACAGCGCCCCATCCCAAGCCGTCTCCGGCGTAAAGGAGGAGCAAGCCCGCCGGGACCGCGGCAAGAAGGGGCCTGATAAGCTGCACGCAGTCGACCGCCACCACCTTAGCCCGCGCGAAGACAAGCGAGACGACGCAGAGGAGGGCGTACGAGGCGAGCATCGACCAGCTCGCCCCGATGTACCCCCACCGCGGCACGGTGATGATATCCAGACACAGGTTCAGGGAGAAACACAGTATCAGGCTCGCCAGGACGTACCCCTGGCGGTCCGCCGAGATCAGGAGATAATGGGTAAGCTGGACGAGAAAGAGGAACGGGATCGCGCAGCCCAGGATCCTGAGGGCGGCGCCGCTTGCCTCGAACTCGCTCCCACCTATCGCGAGGACAATGGGAGGGGCGTACTTGACTATGAGGATAAAGAAAAGGAGGCCGAGGCTGAAGAGGAGCTTGAAGGACTTATCGAACGCCACCTTCAGGGCATCGATCGAGCTGAGCGCCAGCCGGGAGAAGACCGGGAAGATAGCCACGACGGTGGCTGAGGAGACTATTACCAGCTGGAGGACGACCGTGTGCGGCAGGCTGAAAAGGCTCACATCCTCGGCCTTCCCGATGCTCTTGATCATGAAGACGGGCATGTTGAACGAAGCCATCAGGAAAAAGGCCGAAAGGCCGAGGGGATATGACTCGCCCAGCAGCTTTGCCCATATGTTCTTCGCCAGTTTCAATCGTACCCGGGTAAATTTCCTGTGGATAATGATCAGGCCGACAACCATCCTGATCAGCTGGGAGACCGAGAGAGAGGCGAAGATGGCCACGAAACCCAGGTCGAATTTCGCGACTATTATCAGCAGCAGGATGGAAATGCCCCGCAGAACGACGGCCAGCAGCGTCTCGTACTCCATCTTCTCGAAACCCTTGTACACGGATATGAAGAGCATGGCCGTCGAGGCGAAGAGCTGCGACGCGGTCGCTATGGCGAGCGCCAGGATAAACATGAGAGGCATGCCGAGGGCGAGTACCACACACATCTCTACCAGGAAGGCCACGCCGACGATGATCAACCTGAGGGAAAGCGCCGCGTCCATCAGCTCCTCGGCCCGGTCCCTGTTGCGGGCCACCTCCCTGGTGATTATGCCCTCGACGCCGAAATCGGCTATGAGCTTCAGCATCTCTGCTATCGCCACGAGGAAGAAGTAATTGCTGCCTCCTTTCGCGCCCAGATACCTGCTCACGATGGAAAGGAGGAGAACGCCGAACCCGATATTTATGATGTTCGAGACGAATACCGCGACGGTGTTCTTGGCGAGTGTTCTTAAAGGGTTGGACATTGCTGATCCCGCATACGTAAATCTTCCTGGCAGGGACGGCACAGCACCGCATCCCGCGTTCTATCCGCGTGCCCGCGGCGAAGGGCGGGCCGGCGGGCGATCACGCCTTTTTCATCTCGCGCAACTTCCTGTAGAGATCGTTGGTCAGGAGCGCCTGCCTCTGTGTCATGCGGTTAATCTGGCGGGTCAGGGCGGATATCCTGATGGAGAAATGGAGGCATATCAGGATAATAAAGAAGAGGCCGAAAAAAAGCAGCGTCGATGTAAAGAGGACGGCGCCGATCATGCTCGTCATGTAGTCGAGAAGCTCCTGCCATATGGAGAGGATGAAAATCGATACCCCCGCCACCAGCCATCCCACCGAGTACTCCTCGTTAAGGTGCCTCCTCCTCACGAGATCGAAGACATAGATAACAAGCAGAAAACTGAACGCAACCGCGATAATCCTTATTTTCGGGGGCATAATCGACCTCCTGCCGGTTTCTGCCTCAACAGCGTCACCGCTATGGACAGGAACATTTTGAAAATGTAGTAAATATTTTTATGCCCTCTGTGCATCGACTTGCCCTTCTCGGGCATGTACATCTTGACAGGGACCTCCCTGATCCGGAATTTCGCGAAGTGCAGCAGAATAAGAACGTCCGCGTCAGGGTAATCCACGGGAAAGACGTCCGTGCAGAAAAGCTCCACGACGGGCCGCCTCATGGCCTGGAAGCCGCTCGTGGGGTCCGTCACCTTCTGGCGGATGACCAGCGAGGCCGTCAACCCGAAGAGACCCATGCCGATCCTCCGCGAAAAAGACGGCTTGTAGCCGGTCTCTCCCAGAAAGCGGGAGCCGACGACAACGTCGGCATCGCCCGAGAATATCGGCCGGAGAAGCGTTTTGAGCGAGGATGGGTCGTGCTGGCCGTCGCCGTCCATCTGGACGACGATATCGTACCCGTTCAGCCTGGCGTAGAGGTACCCCGTCTGGAGGGCGGCGCCGTAGCCTATGTTGTGGTAGAGAGAGACGACATCAGCCCCCTCCCTGAGAGCTATCTCCGCGGTGTCATCGCTCGACCCGTCGTTTATCACGACGATATCGGCATCCGGGAGCTCCGACTTTACGCCCTCGATCACGGAGGCTATCGTCTTCGCCACGTTGAAAGACGGTATGATTACGAGAATCCTGTCATTCATTTTCTATACCCGGTATGGGTTTCGAATACATCCTCAGCGGGTCATTAGATTACCATTTACACGACCGGTATGCATGGAATTTCGCAGGCCGGAAAAAGGCAGGAAACAGGACAATAAACCGCCACCTATCCCCCGGTCCAGCAGCGGAGGATGCCCGAGCACGTCCCCGAATAAGCGTCCCGGCCCGCTATATGCTCGACCACATCCGCGTAAACTCTGCGCCGCGAATCAGTATCCAGAGAAGTGTTGTGCCAGAGAAGGACAAATACGCCCCCGTGATCGCTGACGGTGGAGAGAAGGGCTTCGACCTCCGACAGCGCCTCACCATCCCTCCCCTCGTTCCTGCCGGCCGTGAGGGCGGCGTCCGTCGCCGTAACCGGAATTTCCCAGAGGGGCAGCTCGCGGCCGCGGCGGAGATCGAACACCCTGTATGGAAAACAGACCCCGCAGCGGAAACCATTGCTCCCGCGAAAGGAAAGCGTGGAATCGTAGAGCAAACCGGCATCCGCCATGGCACTCCATGTCACCGGGTTCTTCCACAAAAGGCGCTGCTGCCTCGCGCCGGGGGCCGCCCTGCCGATGAGACGGGAGAGCCTGCGCCTCTCCTCCGCCATCCTCCGGGGATCATCATGGCCGTAAACGCCGCCGTGGAGCCCTATCTCGTGGCCGCGGCTCGCTATGTACTTCACGAGCTGGCTCGGGCCGGCGTCCAGTATCGAGTAGACCTCCTCCGGGCCGGTATCGTAGTCCGTGCGTATGAAGAAACTCGACCTCATTCCGAGGCGCTCCTCCAGGTTCATGATGAAGTCGAACGTCCAGTAGGGATCCCGCCTAGTCCCCCTGGCGACGGCAAGAGCGTCGAGGGCCAGGCGCGCGGAGGCGGCAAACCTCCCCCTGAGCATATCCCCGGCCATTTCCCGTATGACCCGGCGAGGGGTGTACTTCCGGATACGGTCAACGTTATGGGTGAGACAGACGGCGAACTTCCTCCCCCTCCAACCCGGCCGATCCCCGAGGTTGACGTCCAGCTCGCCGACCCATGAACGGAAAAGGTCGAGGTACCGGTTCACGATGGGATAGGAAAGGAACCCCTCCCTGAAAGCGAGGCTCGATGATACGGGGAAGCAGCCATACTCATCCCTCTCCCCGGGGATATACTCCTCGTACCTGGTTATCATAAAAAATGTGGCCGCCGGGATGTCGATATTGGTACTGAGCATCGAGCGGTCCCGCACGAAGAACGGCTCGACGCTCTCCCCGCCCGTGTATATGACCGGAAGACCGTCGTATTCCGGGAGAGGCGTAGCGGGCAGGGACCCCGCCTCCTTGTAGGCCTCGTAGAGGAGAGGAGAACGGTAGATGTGAATATGCTTTTTAGCCTGGATAGCCGGGACGGAGCTTCCGTATGAGACGAGGAGGTCTTCCGGGGGGATCGCGGAAATGTCGGATAAAGGAAAGAGATGATAATCGAGCCCCGAAAGCTCCATCATGGCTTTCAGCGCGTAACATACCTCCGCGGAATGCGGGCCTTTCTCGTATGCTAAAGCTATCCTGGACATATTTACACAGCGTATTACGGTTTTACAATAGTCATTGCGAGCGCAGGAAAATACTTTCGCTGCGGAGAATGCTCACGGGCGGCGACGCCGATCTTCCTTGAAGCGGCGGGCAGCTGGGGAGATCTCTCTTCGCAGACGGATCATTTCCCGGAGGATATCGAGGATCACGCCGGGTTTCGGGAGGTTCAACAACCTCCCCTTGCCGATCTCGAAACAGGTAGCCCCCGCAACCCTCGGTAAATGCGTAACGCCGACCTCGATAATATGCTGAATGTTCCCCTCCTCGTTGTAGGCGGGAAAAAACGCGCTGATCGACCTAACCCTGAACTGTTGATGTGTCATACGGGGCCTTAAAATATTACGTCAAGAACCTGCCGGCCGGGTTCTGTAATTCACCTCTTACCATCTAATACCGACCGAACAGCTTATTCATGTAGCCGACAGCCGCGCCGGCCACGCCGGCTATCCCCTTCAAGACGCCGGCAAACGGGTAGACTACGGCCGTCAAGGCTCCATACCGGGCGCACACGCGAAAAGCGTCCGGCACGTGGAGGAGGAGGAGGAGCACGAGCATCACGGGAGGCAGCAGTGGCAGCCAGGGGATCGCGACGAGCGAAGCCAGAAGGAGAGCCGCGCCGGCGACCTGCGCCCTGATCCATATATCGCTTCTGAATATATCCCCCCTGAGATGCGGACGGTACCGGGCGTACAGGTAATTCCGCGTCAGGTAACCCCTCAGGGTGCTCTTGTAGTGGTGCCACGCTATCGCTTCCGCAACATACACAAGCCTGTAGCCGGCGGAGATTATCTTCTGGTTCAGGTCCGCGTCGAGGCAGGAGTTGTACAGGGCCTCTTCGAACACCCCGAAGCGCCTGAACACCTCCGGCCGGTAGACGGCGTTGGCCGAGGTGATATGCATCGCGTATTTCGGCTGAGAATCAAACTTCTTATCAACGTCGTACCCGGCGACCCGCGCTATCAGGTTCGAGCTGGCGGGGGTCAGAAGGTGCCCCCCGGCGCCCATGACGCTCTCGTCTCCGAACTCCGGCAGGATGAGCGAAAGCCAGTCCGGCGAAACCTGCACGTCGGATTCCACGAGCGCTATATAGTCGCCGGCGGCCATGGCGAGCGCCGCGTTCAGGGCGGCCGACTCACCCCTGTTGGGCTGACGGACAAGGTCGATAATCTCCGGGAACCTCTCCCCGTACGATAACGCCACGTCATAGGTGCCATCGGTGGAGCCGTCGTCCACGACAATGATGCGGCGCTCGAAACCACCCTCAAGGTCAAGGACAGACTGTATGGCCGCGCCTATGGTACCGGCGGCGTTATATGCGGGCATTAAAAAGCTGATCTTCATCTCTTTTGAAAAAATAGCTCGAACGCAATCCGGAGGTCCTCCTTCAACGCCCTCCAAGACGCGCAGCGCCTGAGCCTCTTAAGGATAAACCGCGGGCGGAGGTAGAACTTACGGTAGGCCTTCCTCTGGAGCCTCTCCAGGTCGCTCGCCGTGAGCTGCGGGTAGCTTATGACGCTCTTGCCCAGCGGGTTGATGTAATCCGAGTCATCGATGAGATACCCCTCCGACTTGCAGAAGCGGTAGAACTCCGTTCCCTTGAACGGCGTTGCCACCGAGAACATCGCGTTGTCGATTCCCAGATTCCCGGCCACCCTGACCGTGTAGGCGATGTCCTCCTCCGTCTCCTCGGGACACGTCCCGAACATCAGGTTGAGCTTCGGGTCTATCCCGTGCCTCTTGAGGGTGGACACGGCCTCACGCGCCGTCTCGGCCTTCAGGTCCTTCCTTATGTAGTCAAGGACCTTCTGCTTGAAGCTCTCCACGCCTATATCGATGGAGACACAGCCCGACTTTGCCAGCGCGCCTATCACCTCCTCGTCCGTCAGGAAGTCGGCCCGCGAGAGGCACCCCCACTCAAGCGACAGGCCCTCTATCCTGCCGCATATCTCGAGCGTCCGCTCCCTGCCCCAGAGGAACTGGTCGTCCAGGACCATGACCGATTTGTAGCCGCCCGCGGCGATCGCCTCGAACTCGGCCGCGACCCTTCCCGCGGAGGCCACGGCGGGGGGGGGCTTCCTGCCGAAGTGCTTGATATGCTCCAGCTCCCTGGCAAAGCTTATGGAATTGGGGACGCAGAAGAGGCACCTGAAGGCGCAGCCGCGGGACGCCATCATGGCCGTATACGGGCGCCCGCGGAATTTCGGATTGAAGTACGAGAGGGCATACCTCCTGATGGAGGCGTGAAAGCGGTCTGGGACAGGCAGCATGTCCATATCCACCAGTTCCGACGGCTTGCCGTGGACCACCCGGCCATCGCGGAGCATGGAGACGCCGGGGGGCGTCTCCCCGTCAACGCACTGGAGTATCTTGTTCTCGATCTCCCCCCGGAAGACGACCACGCGCTGATCGATAAGGTACTGCTCGGGAACACGGGTCGGCTCGGGGCCGTGGAGGATGAATCTCACATCGCCCTTCCTCTCGAGGATCATGCCCATGAAGTGGAGGTCGGTACGCTTGGAGAGGATGACGGAGTGGATTATATATATGTCGGAGTCGTCTCCCCCGACGCGCTTGATAAAAGCCGCGCCGTCCAGCTTCTCCAGGCCCGAGTCGATGTAGCCGACATCGTGTCCCGCCTCGGTCAGCATCGTGAGGGGGTAGAGGTTCGCCAGGTCCGGGAAATGGTAAAGCTCGTAGGTGCAGCCGGCGAGACGCTCCGGCACCTTATCCTCTATCGACGGTGGTTCGAGAAACGTTATTTTCATAACACAGAGCGTTCGCGCGCGTGCGACATGTAATGCGCGAAGTATAATGTAAGGCTGTATTGTTTCATAGTGCGCTCTAGCCGCAGCTTGACATCTTCAATGAAGCGCGTATATCACATTCGTATTTTACCATTCACCACTCACCACCCACTATTCACTCTTTTTCCGCCACGAAGACCATATTCGTCCCGAGGCCGAGCCGGTTAAAGAGGTTATCAAACTTCGCCAGGCAGTAAACGCCATTTGTCAGCAGCCGGCTGAGAGTCGAGCCGGCCCATATCTCGCTCTGCCTGTGGTCGCGGCGGCGCCGCAGGCGCGTATACAGCCAGACTAGGGACCGCACACAGGGCCATCCGACCGTGAAGTAGTCCCGGACGCGAAACCCGTCCAGGAGGGCCGCCGCCTCCTCCCGCGTGAACCTCCGGAGGTGGCCGCCGATCTCGTCGAGGAAGGTGTACTGGCGCGGGTCTTTCGGGACCGTGAGTATGAGCCTGCCGCCGCTCTTCAAGAGGCCGTGTATATGCCCGACCACCCGAGCTGGCTCACGAACGTGCTCGAGGACCTCGCAGCAGACCGCCAGATCGCAGGATCCGGGCGCGAGCCCCACTATAGGGCCCTCGAAATCCGCAACGCGGAAATCGGCCCGGACGCCCATCTCCGCCGCGATGCGCCGGGCCATGTCGATCACCTTCTTCTCGCTGTCGACACCGGTCACGTCGAAGCCCGCGCGGGCCAGGGAAATCGCCACCCTCCCCGACCCGCAGCCCACGTCCACGACTTTTCCGGGGCCCCGCCCCGCTATCCGGAGCAGGATGCCGGTGAGGTTCCTCATGGCCGGGTCCCCCCACTGCCACTTCCTTATTAGATCCTCACTTTCTCTGTATATTCGCATACGTCAATCCGCGGCACGCACAAAGTGACAAAGCCAGCCTTTATAATTTAATGAGTTTTATGAGTTATACGTAGGGCAATAACCATCTAATAAATTATTCAACTCATTTAACGTTACACGTCACACGTTCCACGTTACACGTTTATTTCTTCACGTCACACGTTCCACGTTACACGTTTATTTCTTCACGTCACACGTTACACGTTACACGATATTGTACTTCACCATATCGCACTTACTGCATATTCCCGCCGGGTAGCTCCTCCTGAAACGGGCGAAACCCTCTCCGTGCCATATTTCTTTTATCTCACGGTCCACGAGGCTTCCGCATTTGTACGCCCGCAGGAGGCAGCAGGGGCTGACGTCCCCCTCCACGTTGACGTAAACGTAGCTGTCGGTCCTCAGGCAGTACCGGTCAAAATGGCCCGCGAGGCGGACGGCAAAACTCTGGAAATTGGCGCAGCGGATATCCAGACCACTCCCCGAGGCGATCCTCCGGCAGCGCCCGACAAGCTCCCGCTCGCGGACGGCGTCCAGCTTCGGAAGGCTATCGTTCATCGTCCTGTCGACCCTGACGAGGTTGACGAAGTCCATATCCGCCTCGAGGGCGAAGCGAACGACGCCCTGCACGGCCTCCTCGTCCGCCATCACGACCTGCAGCCCCACGGAGCGGACCCGCGGCCTCATGGCGGCGAAACAGGCAGCGTTCTCCTTGACCTTTTCGTGCGCCGTGTGGCCTATCGTCGACTCTCCCTCCATCGATATGCTCACCTGATGCACGCCAACCTCGACCAACCCCCGCGCCAGGCCGCCCTCGAGGAGATAGCCGTTGGTCGTGAGGCGGACCCCGGCCCGGGGGGAACCGAGCATGACGAGCTTCACCATGTCGAGGAGGCGCGGGTGAAGGAGCGGCTCCCCCCACCCCGTCAGGACCACGGTGCGGGGTCTCCCCATATTCGCCGCTATCCTCTCGAAGAGAGAGAAGTCCATATCCACCGGGTCGACGCCCAGGGCTTCTCTGGGGCACATCGCGCAGGTGAAGTTGCACCTGTTGGTGATCTCGACCTGGACCTCCTCGGGGGTAACGCTCACCCTCTTGAAGAGGCACCGTAAAAATTTCCTCGCTTCATGCATCATTTGAAGTCACAGCTTTTTATAACCACGGATTCGACGGATTACCACACCGAAAAATCCCTCTAATCCGCGTTTTTACTTTCCCCTTCTCTCTGTTTCAACCACTACTGCCAAATAATGCGAGCTCAACCACCTAAATGGCATTCTGTAAATACGACTAGTTCCCATGCAACCTGCCGTTAATCCCACTGACTGATGATATATGCCGCCCTTAAATACAATAGATCTGTAATGCTGCCTTCAGTATTTTCATGTGTATGCTAACTGCGATCCCGACGGACCCTTCGGATTTCACCCCCGGAGAATCCGTTCAATCCGCATAATCCGCGGTTTCATTCCTTATTTCATTCCTCTTTTTTTCTTATCTTCTTTCAGGTATCACTCTTTGCGTTCTCTGCGCCTCTGCGGTTCAATATTTTTCTCTTTTAACTTTTAACCTTCAACTTTCAACCGTTTTAACCTCTGCGTCCTCTGCGCCTCCGCGGTTCAGTATTTTTCTCTTTTAACCTTCAACTTTCAACCGTATTTAACCTTCGTGTTTTCTCTAATTCGTGTAAATTAGTGTAATTCGTGGACCTTTTTCATTGCTTTTTCAGTCTTCTGTCTTCTGTCATCTGTCCTCTCGTGCCTTTTTCCACCGGAAGGCCGTCTTCATAAACGCGACGAAGCCGAGGAGGATGGCCGGCGCGGCCCGCCACTGCGTGAACATCCTCCCGGCATAATTACAGATAATCCTCGGCCTCAGGTAGAACCTCCGGTACATCCTGCGCATCTGTCCCTCGAGCACGGCCTTCGTGAGCCCCCTGGGCACGAATACTGCGTTCACCAGGTTCATCTTTCGCCAGTCGTCGTCGAAATCTCCGTAAGCCGCAGCCTCGCGGTATATCTGGGAGCCGGGGAAAGGGGTCAGCATCGTCACCGTCATATCGTCCAGGGGAATAGACATGGCAAAATCGATCGTCTCTCTGAGCGACTCCTCGTTCTCCGTCTGGTGCCCCGTTATGAAGAAGCCCTTCGACAGGATTCCCGCCTCCTTCGTCCACCGGACCGCCCTCCTCACCGCCTCCAATTTTAACCCCTTTCCCACGAGGTCTAGTATCCTCTGGCTGCCGCTCTCTATGCCGTAGCCGATCTGCCAGCACCCTGCCCTTTTGAGCAGGGAGAGCATCTCCGGCTCGACCGCGTTCGCCCTCGCCAGGCACGACCAGGAGAGGTCGATCTCCTCCCGGAGGATCATCTCGCAGATCTCTCGCACCCTCCCGGGAAATAAGAAGAACGTGTCATCCTCGAAGAGGACCTCCCGGACGCCGTGCTCCATGATAAGCCTCTTGAGCATATCGATGATGTAACCGGGGCTGTACGCCCTGCATTTCGCGCCGAAGACCGAGCGGTCGCAGAACGTGCACTTGTTGGGGCAGCCTCTCGAGGTCACGATCGAGACCGCGGGAAGGCGGCGGAACCTGAAAGGACCGGGGTGGTACGCGCCGGGGAAGCCGGGAAGAAGGTCAAAGGCGGGAAAGGGGAGCCTGTCCATATCCTCTATGAAGGGTCTCCGCGCAGCCTCGATGATTTCCCCGTCTTTCCGGTACACGATCCCTTTTATGGACGAGAGATCACGGCCGGCGGACAGCGCGTCCAGGAGGTCCACTATCAGATCCTCCCCCTCGCCCAGAACGCCGACATCGAAGGGGGGAAAGAGCTCCATGGTCAGCCGGGGGACCGCCGTGACGTGCGCCCCTCCTATTATAACGCTGATGCGCGGGTCGAGCTCCTTCAGCCTCCCCGCCAGCGAGGCGGCGCTGTTGATGGAGAGCGTGAGGGCGCTTAAGCCGACGAAGCCGGGCCCGTGCTCCATGATGGCGGAAACCGTCTGTTCGAGGCTCAAACCCAAGGAACAGGCCTCTACCAGACCCACCCCGTACCCCTCCCGCCTGGCAACGGCGGCCAGGTTGCACACACCCATCGCGGGAAGAGTGTTCGCGGCCGCCGAGAGCGCCCCGTAGCGCTCCACCAGGCCGAGCGGAGCGTTGACAAATACAATGCAGGGCTTCGACATTACCTTTTAAAGTCTCCCGGTATTCCAGCCATAAGCAGCATCCTAAATCAGCTTCGCTGACTTAGGATGCTGCAGGAATCAAGTTCATTTACGCCTGAATCGCCCGAGGCGATTTAGACTTTTACCGGAACGCCGCGGGCCTCGAGTGACTTCTGGGCGGCGTCGAGCACTTTCAAGACTCGGAGGCCGTCCCTGCCGTCGGTCCTGGGGGGTTTTCTCGTCGAGATGCTCTCGATAAAGGTCCGGCACTCTATCTTGAGGGGCTCCTTGTTGGGGATCTTGGGAATATGGATGTCCCCGATCCTCAGCGTCAGGAGCTCCCCGTAACTTTCGTATGCCCCCTTGTAATCGACGCCCTTATCGTAAACCCTGATCTTCTCCGACGATTCGACGTCGTCGAAGACGACCATCTCCTTCGAGCCGACGATGGTGAACTTCCTTATCTTGTGAGGGTCCAGCCAGCTCACGTGTATATGGGCCATGACCTTATCCGGGAACTGGATAGTGATGAACACGATGTCCTCGACGCCCTCCCTGAGGTAGGCCTGGCCCCTGGCCGTTACCTCCAGCGGCTCGCGCCCGACCAGGAAGAGGATAACGGAGATGTCGTGGGGAGCGAAGCTCCAGAGGGCGTTCTCCTCCCTCCTGAGTTTTCCCAGGTTCACGCGCGTCGAGTAAATGTACCGTAGATCGCCGAGAGATCCGGACTCAATGTGATTCTTGACCCACTCCACGGCGGGATGGTACTCGAGGAGGTGCCCCACCATCAGTATCTTCTTCTCTTTATCCGCCAGGCTCACAAGCTCCTCGCCGTCCTTCACGCTGAGTGCCAGGGGCTTCTCAACGAAAACGTCCTTCCCGGCCTCGAGGGCGGCCCTCACGAGAGGCGCATGGGACACGGCAGAGCTGGCGATAACCACCGCGTCTATGCCTTTGTCGGACATAACGTCCCCGGAATCGGTTGTCAGCCCCACCGTGGGGTAGAGGCCCTTTATCTTGGAAAGAGCTTTCTCGTCCGCATCACAAATGGTGGCGACCGTCGCCTCTTCAAGAGCGTCGAAGTTCCTGATGAGGTTCGGGCCCCAGTGCCCCGCGCCTATAACCGCCAGTCTTATCATGTGCTCCTCCTGCTATATCTCTATGCTCTCGCCGGCCTTCAGGACGGCAGCCTTTCGCTTCAGCGCCTCGACCTTCTTCCGGAAGTCGTCGGGGTCGGCCTTTATCACGTCGAAGGTGTTGTAGTGCATGGGAACGGCGAGCTTCGGCCTTAAAAATTCGACGGCCCTGACCGCATCGTCGACGTCCATGGTGAAGTTCCCGCCTACCGGGAGGAGGGCCGCGTCTATCTCCGTCAGCTCCCCTATCAGCTTCATGTCGAGGAAGAGGCCGGTGTCGCCCGCGTGGTAGATGTTCTTTCCATCGATCTCAACGAGGAAGCCGCATGGGCTGCCCGCGTACTCCATACCACTGTCTCCAGGGACGGCGGAGCCGTGGTGGGCGATAGTCAGCTTGACGCGGCCGAAGGGAAAATCGTATCCGCCTCCTATGTGCATGGGGTGGGCCTTCGCCCCCTTTCCCTCGCAGTACGTCGCCAGTTCGAACGGGGCTATCACCGTCGCGCCGTTTGCCTTAGCTATGGCAATGGAGTCACCCAGGTGGTCCGGGTGACCGTGCGTTACAAGGACGTAATCGGCTTTAATATCAGACGGTTCGGCCACCGCAAGGGGGTTCCCCTCGAGAAACGGATCGATGACCAGTGACGTCTCCCTCCCCTCGATAACAAACCCCGAATGGCCGAGATACGTTATCTTCGGCATGCTTTCCTCCTTATATATGAAAAGACCTTCCCCGGTCCCGGATATTCAATCATCAATTACCGGCAGTCAATTGTCAATCGTCAATCGTCCTTCTCGCAATCTTCCTTCTCGCACAAGCAGACCCTGTCCTTCCCCTCGTACTTGGCCCTGTAAAGAGCGCGGTCGGCAAGCTCCACGAGCTCGCCGGTCGTAGCGGCGTCTCCGGGGCACGAGGCTATGCCGATGCTTACCGTGAGCTTGCCGCCGGGGAGAACATCTTCGTTCTCGAATTTCTCTTCCCGGACGATATCCCGGAACCTGCCGGCTATCTCGAGGGCGTCACTCCTGCCGGTATGGGGAAGTATCACGGCGAACTCCTCTCCCCCGTACCGCGCTATAATGTCGCTCTTGCGCATGGAGCTCTCGAAGAGATGGGACAGGCCTTTCAGCAGCTCGTTTCCCTTTATGTGGCCGTTCACGTCGTTGTATATTTTAAAATCGTCGATGTCCACCATCATCAGCGACACCGGGTATGAATACCGCAGGGCGCGGCCGAACTCTAGCTCCAGGCACTCCTTGAAGTGCCTGTAGTTGTAAACACCGGTCAGCTCGTCCACGATGGAGAGCTGGCGGAACTTCTCTCGCTCGCTGGCGGCCTTCATCAAGCCCTGCCTCTCGCGAGCCCTTTCAACGATCATCCGCAGCATTTCCAGAGTGAAGGGCTTGGTGATAAAATCATAGGCTCCCTTCTGGATCGCTTCCGCGACAGACTTGATGGAAGGAAAGGAAGTGATCGCCACGATGCACGAATCGGGCCTCAACCGGTGCATGGCCTCTATGATGCCCATCCCCTCCCCGCCGGAGAGCTCCAGGTTGACCATGATAACGAAGTAGAAATGCTCACCCGCCTTCTCCAGTCCCTCACCGGCGGTCTCGCACGTCGATACGTCATAGCCGTCCCTCTCGAGGACGCCGACAAGGAGCCCGCGCATCAACTCGTCGTCCTCGATAACAAGAATTTGTCCCTTGTTATTTTGCTCTTCCATCTTTTCCCGCTTATGTTATTTGGCCTTCAATGTCCTTCTCTCATCCCTGTCTATCGCCTCCCAGAAGCACCTAAGAAGGTCTGTCCTGCCGAGCGCGGCCAGGTAGGCTGTGAGCGTCGCAAGCCTGTCGGCGGCTGACGAGTAAGGGAGCATGTACCTGTCCAGCCGCGAGAGATTCATTATAGCCATTTTTCGCGATACCCTCATCACGAACCTCAGGGCCTCCGGGTCGAGTAAATAAAACAGCTCAGCCTCCCCCTCCTTCACCATGATATTGCTGCCCTTGAGATCGGTATGGTACACGCCGCGCCTGTGGAGGTCTGCCAGGAACACGCCCAGCCGCCGGCAGAACGCCCTCCTCCCGCGCACGCCGCCGGCAGGCAGGCTGTCCCTCACGTAGTGCGGTAAAACGGCGGCGCCCTCAAGAAAATCAGCCACGAAGAACGACTCCGTCACGAACCCCATGCAACGCCTCTCGACAAAGGCAACCGCGACGGGGCCACCGATCATCCGCTCGGCGAGACCCCTGGCCCCGAGCCACGCTTTTTTTCCCCGCGACGCCCTCATGAACGCACCCGCCTTCTTCGCGATTGTGGGGGGCCTGTGCCACTTTATAACGAGGTGTTCCCCCGTCCCCGCGCGCAGGGAAGCGACGCGGTTTGTCCTCGATGCCTTGATCACGCGCCCCTTCCCGTACGCGCCGCGCGGATCGGCAAGGAGCTCCCTCAAGCAGCCCGTATCGCGCTCCGTGGACACGAAACCCACGTATCCGCCTCGACGCAGAGGGCGGGTGTATTTACGGGCGCGGAGATACCTCCTGCGCCGCCGACGCCAGAGGCGCCACCTGGCCCGCACCGCCCCCTCCTCCACGGCGGCGGCGGTCCGCTTCATGTCGCACTCCAGGCCGTGCGCGTAGCTCTTGAGAAAGAACAGCCTGTCCGTCCGGGAAATCACGAGGCCGTAATAAGTATCCAGCTGGACGAGGTTTTTAATCCGCTCCCTCATGCCGAGGTTCCTACGGAAGCCGGCGCCGTGGAGGTCAACTATAAAACTATCCGGGTCCGCCCCTTCACCGCCTCGATGACGCGCCAGGAGTATATTTCCCGAATGGAGGTCCCTGTGCAGCACCCCCCCGTCGTGGAATTTCCTGAGGGCGACCGCCACGGAGCGGATAATGCGCCTGCGGGCGCGAATGCCGGACGAGCGGAGGGAAACCTCCGAAAGGGGAATGCAGTCCGGCAACCCTTCCGTTACGAGATAGCTCTCCTTCGTCAATCCCTTATTCACCGTCTCTCCGGCGGCCACGGCCCTGACCGTCCGGACCCCACGCCGCTCCGCCTCCCGCAGGGCCCCGTATTCCCTCATGCCCCTCGATCTCAAGAGGGACAGCGGGAATCGGGGAGGTCGGTGAATCTTGACGAAAAGGGAGATTGTTCTTTCACCGGAAGCAAGCTCCCCCCGGACAATCCTCCTTGAAGACGAGGATTTCAGTGTCCGGCCCGATGAGCCGTTCAGGAGCCCTTCCAGAGCGTCGACATCGAATATCCAGCCATACCCCGGGGCCACCCTCCATGTGATGCCCCACCTGCTTACCCTGTCCGAGCCCATGGTCAAAGAAGGGTCCGCGCTGTCAGCGCTTCTTTCCCTTACGGCCCCCGCGAAGGCGCTTTGCCCGGGAAGGCTTACCGGCCGGGCGCCCGCCGGGCCGGGCCGGGCGGGGATGCCCGGTGAGTGGCTTCAGAGGCAGCTTCACGGTAAACGTGCTGCCCTCCCCAAGAGCGCTCTTCACGCCGATCTCCCCGCCGTGCTGTTTTACGATACCGTAGGAGACCGACAGGCCCAGGCCGTATCCGGGAAGCGTCCCCCGCCCTATCGCCCCTTTAGTCGTTACAAACGGCTCGAAGATACGGCCGATAATCTCCTTGCCGATCCCGGAGCCGGTATCCGTGAAATCTATCCTGACGTACTCCCCTTCCCGCCTGACCCGTATGGTAAGGGTCCCTCCCGAAGGCATCGCGTGGTGAGCGTTAATTAAAATATTGAGAAATACCTGCTGCATCTGGCCCCTGTCCAGAAGCACCCCGGGAACCCTTCCGTACCGTCGGACTATCTTTATCCCCTCCGCCCCCATGCCCCGTGCGACTATGGAGAGAATGCTTTCCATGATATCGGGCACGCTGGAAAGCTCCTTTTTCGTATGGGCCCGCCGCGCGAACGAAAGAAGATTGGATGTGATGTTCCTCGCCCTCTCACACACCCTCAAAGCGACATCCACGGCCTTGTCCTTGGCCTCGTCCGTCCCCTTGCTCCTGGCGAACTGGGCCCTCCCGCTGATGATGGCGAGCAGGTTGTTGAACTCATGCGCGAGGCCGCTTGCAAGCTGGCCTATCGCTGCCAGCTTCTCCGCATGTACGAGCTGCCCCTGCAGCTCCTTCTGTTCGGTTATGTCCTGGGAAACGCCGACATAGCCGATCTTCCGGCCGTCCTCATCCCACACCGCGTCGAGAAGGAGGATCACGGGAAAGATAGTGCCGTCCTTCCTCCTGGCATATATCTCCTTCCGCCACCTGCCGCCGCTTGCCTCATCTTTCACCAGCTTCACCAGGTCCTTCGGGTTACCCGGGATGTTACCGAAGAAAACGGTCGCCTTTTTGCCCTCCATCTGCTCCCTGGTGAATCCCATCATCTCCGTCATCGCGGGGTTCACATACACGATCTTGTGATCCAGGTCCGTGAGGCACACGCTCTCCTCCAGGCACTCGACGACCCGGGTCAACCTTTTCATGCGGAGCTCCTCCCCGGCCGATACCCCACTTCTTCCAAGGAAAGCAAGCCGCGACGGCGGACCGTCCACGGGAACGACACAGAAAGAGAAGTGCTCCCGCCCCAGCTCGAACGCGGCGGCCCTCCCGCAGCCTCCATGCATCGCCGTGGAGATAATTTCCTCCAGCAATCGCCGCTCCCGGCCGCTCACGAGGCCCGTGATCCTGCTCCCGACGAGCTCGTCTTCCTTCCGGCCCAGGAGCCGGCAGAGTTTTTTCCCTGCATACGTCAGCCTCGCCTTCTCGTCGACGGCGAAAACCAGGTCACAGGCCTTCTCCATCTGGTCCAGGTGGAGCAATACCTCCCCTTTTTTCTGAGATCTCTTGATATTTCGCCCCATGATGATCTCTGTTAACAGCAGAACCAAATAACCTTGATTCCCGTTTTTTTATCGAACTGGATTCTCCCTGCGAAGATTTTTAATCTTCTTCAGGAGGCCCTTGCGGGCCGGGAACTGTTTGATAATATCCTCGTAGCAGCCTATGGCCTCGTCCGGCCGGCCCTCCTTCTCGAAAACGGCCCCCATGTAAAGGAGGATCGAAACCCTGGCGAGCTGCTCCGGATCATCTCCCATTGCGGCGCAGGCGTTCCAGTTCGAGAGGGCCCTCTCGAGCGCCTTTAAGGCCAGCGAATCATCTTTTTCCCTGGTAAACAGGTAGCGCCCCAGGTCGGTGTACAGGAGGTACGAGTCCGGGTTTTTCTTTACTCCCCGCTGAAGGAGGTCTATCGCATCCGGGGACTTCCCCACCCGCTCCAGCCAGTAGGCGCCTGTGAGGTACGCCTCCTCCTTGTTGGGGTCGAGGGCTATGGCCGCCCCGATCATCGGGAACATCTCCCTCAGGCTTCCGCCATCCAGGTGAACGTGCCCGGCCGGGTGGATCGCTTCGTTCAGCCGGCCGATATAATCCCCTCGCTCGCGGCGGTGCTCATCTTCCATATCGCCCCCGAGGCCCTCAAAATGCGTGCACTCGACGTGCCGTATTCCCCGGTGAAAATAGTCGTCGGCCCGGACGAGGGCCATATCGCCCAGGACAGACCGCATCTCCCCCAGGAGCACCCCCAGCAGGTCCTCCTCCCCCGCGGCGCCGCCCGCGAAATAGCCGTCCAGCGGGGCGGCAAGGAACCCGCACGCCGCAACGAGCGCCGCGACGGTGATGAGACCGTGGAGCCTCATTTACAGCACCTTTCTTCTGAAGACGATCCAGGCCAGAAGAACGAACGCCGCCACGTAGCACGCCGTGTAAACCGTCAGCACCGTCACAGCCGGGGCCGGCACGGGCGGCCACATGTGGATAACACGTGTCTTTATGTCGTAAAACTCGAAGTGCGGGAGGATGAAGTAGAGCGCCGAGCACAGGAAAGAGGGCAGAGCGGCCATCTGCTCCGCCATGTCGTGTAGGCGCGCGCCCAACAGCTTGATGAAGAAATAGACGAGGAAAGAGAGGGTGACGTTTGCGCCGTACGTAAGGAAAGTCGAGAAAAATATAACCATCGATGCAACGAGGAGGACGGACAGCAGCTGAAGATAGTACGACTGCAGTATTAAAATCCATCCTGTCCCCTGCCCCGCGGAGATGACGGTGAAGAAGGCGTAAAATATCGTCAGGCCGAAGATCGATGCAAGGCTCGCCCCGAGAAACTTCCCCATGATGAACCCCAGCCGGCTTATCGGCTTCGCCAGGAGCGGGTAGATCGTCCTCTTCTCTATCTCGCACGGGAGCTGGCGGCCCGCCGAAACAACTGTGATTATCAGGACGAAAAGCCATATCAGGGACAGCGACAGGTCGCGCATGTAACGCGTGGCCCCCGCTATACCCATGAACCGGTACCCGGAGGAGAGCAACACGATTACCACCGTCAGGGCGAGGATGACGTAATAATCTTTACGCCGGAAGAACTCCCTCACGACGTTTACGGCAACGGCCCACACACCCTTCACGGCCTGGCCTCCCTTATCATCTCGATGAAAAACCTCTCCAGCGACTCCTTCCTCTCCGACAGTATCTCATCGAGGGTGCCCGAACGTATCAGCCTGCCGCCGTGGACGATCCCGACGTGATCGCATATCAGCTCTACCTCGGAGAGCTCATGGGACGAGAAGAAGACGGTCTTGCCCGACGCCTTGAGGTTCCTGATGATTTCACGCACCTTGATCCGGGCGATCGGGTCCAGACCTCCGGTCGGCTCGTCGAGTATGAGAAGCTCCGGGTCGTTCAGGAGGGCCTGCGCGAGGCCCACCTTCTGGAGCATGCCCTTGGAGTAATGCTTGAGAAGGGTCTTCTCCTCCCCCCGCAGCCCCACCAGCTCGAGGACCTGCTCCGTCCTCTCCGCGATAAGGCGCTTGTCCATGCCGAAGATCCTGCCGTACATCGCCATAATCTCCCCGGCATTGAGGAAGCTGTAGAAATAGGAGACCTCCGGAAGGTATCCGAGGCGCCTGTGCGACCGGATGTCGGCCGCACGCATTCCAAGGACGGTTATATCTCCGCTCTTCGGGAACACCAGGCCGAGCAGCGCCTTGATCGTGGTCGTCTTGCCGGCGCCGTTCGGGCCGAGGAACCCGTAGATCTCGCCCCTGGCAATGGATATGGACAGGCCGTCCAGCGCCCTCCTGGCGCTCCTCCCGGCGCCGTACTCCACGACGAGCTCCCTTATCTCTATAACGTTCTCGCTCACTTTAAATTAGCTCGCTACGCTCGCAAATTTATTTGGCTCCGACTGCGTCGGAGCATTGTGGTAGCCCTCCCGAAAGCTTTCGGGGCGCACCCTAAAGCCTGCCCGCCAGGCGGGCGGCTACCTTTGAAAATATAACAAATTCCTATACGATCAAATTAACCACGGACTTAACACCTACCTGTCGTCAATAAGGAATTATACCGGCTAAACCTTGTTGAAAACAGGATCTAATTTTTGGGCTTCACCTATTTCAGCAAAAATTAAATAAGCCGTAGCAACAATTATATTATTATACGGGGTTCCACACGATCTTCTCAAGCGCCTCCCCTATGACCTCGCTGTATGTGGGGTGCGCGTGGATAACCCCGGCAAGGTCCGACGCCGTGAGCCGCAGCTTGACCGCCGCCGCGATCTCCGCGATGAGATCCGTCGCCCGTTCGCCTATGATCTGCGCCCCGAGCACCGTACCGCTCCCGGGGTCGCACAGCACCTTTGCGAAACCGGAGACCTCGCCCGTCGCGTGGGCGAGGCCGATGGCCCGGTAATCCGCCCTTCCGACCCTGACGGGACAACCGCGGGCCGCGGCTTCTTCTTCTCCCATGCCGACGGAAGCAACTTCGGGATGGGTGAATATGCAGCTCGGGACCGCGGAGTAGTCCATCCGGGAGTTCCCGCCCATGGCGTTGTCGGCCGCGACCCTCCCCTGCGCCGTCGCCACGTGCGCGAGCAGGAGCCTGCCGGTAACGTCCCCCACGGCGAAGACGGACGGGCCCGATGTCCTCATATCATCCCCCGCCCGGATGGATCGGCCTTCCATCTCCAGCATGCCCTCCGGGAAAGCCGGCAATACCGGAACGCGGCCGACGGCAACGAGAGTCGTGTCCACCCGGAGGCTTCGCTCGCCTTTCGGCGTCCGCACGACCGCCCCTCCCCCGGCATCAACGGAGACGACGCTCGACCCGGCAAAGACGTTAACGCCGGACCTTCTCAGGTGCTTCCTCAGCTCCGCCCCGACGTCCCCGTCAACGGAAGGGAGGATCTCTTCCATCGCCTCGACGATCGTCACTCGGGAGCCGAGGCTGTTGTATATCGTGGCGAACTCGCACCCGATAGCCCCGCCGCCGACTATCAGCAGGGCCCCGGGGACATTCTCCAGGCGCAGGGCCTCCCTGCTTGTCCAGCAACTTCCCCCCCTTACTACGCCGCCGGGAATGGCGGCGGGCATCGAACCCGTGGCCAGGATTATGCTGCCGGCCGTGATGCGTGTATCGCCGTCGACGCTTATGACCCCCTCCCCTTCAATACCGCCCTCTCCCCTGACGCGTTCCACGCCGCTCTCGTAGAGGAGCCTCTCCATCGACTTCGCCAGCCTCTCAACAACCGCCCTGCTCCCATCGGCGATCCTTTGGAGGTCCACGCAGCCGACCTCGAGCTCGACCCCCCTCTTTCCGCTCTTGGCCGCCTCCTCGATCAGACCGCAGGTGCTGAGAACGTGCTTGGTCGGGATGCATCCCCGGTGGAGGCAGACGCCGCCCACACGCTCCCTCTCTATCAGGACAACACTGCCGCCGAGCGCGGCGACGCGGAGGGCGGCCGAGTAGCCGCCGGGGCCCCCGCCTATAATGCCGACGTCGTAATCCATGATGCATTAAGTTAACAGGTAACATACAAAGCCAAAACGATTTTTTTCCTGTTGACATGCAAAAGGCCCGGACATACGATTGGGCAAAACGTGGAAAAAGGAGGAGCATCATGACGAGGAACCTTCTGCTGGTTATTCTGTTATCGATACCGCTGCTCGCCGGCTGCGCGTCGAAGTCGGATGTGAAAACGGGAACGATGCCCGAGTTCACAACCGACCTGACTTTCGACGATATTCCGATCCCGAAAGGATTCAAGCTGACGCGGAGCAAGTCCCTCTCCTTCCAGAACGACTACATGAGGGTCGGGCGGTTCGTCTATTACGGGAGGGAGGACACCAACGATGTTCTCGCCTTCATCCAGCAGCAGATGCCCCTTAACCAGTGGGAACCGATCAGCTACGTCGACACGAAGCAGAGCATCCGGCGCTACGAAAAGGGCGACCAGGAATGCACGGTCATCGTCGAGAAGAGAACGGGCTGGAAGAACTGCATGATTTCAATCTGGGTCAGCCCCAAGAGCAAATGACATAAAAACCCCCTCCCTTATCACGGGAGGGGTTTTTTATTTAGGGATGAAAAGGGTCTGCCCCATCCTCAGCGCATCGGGATCGCCCAGGTCGTTCGCCTCCACGATGACCTCGACCGTCACACCGTAGTTCCTGGCTATCTCTCCCAGGGTTTCCCCGCTCTCGACCACGTGCTCGTAGCCGGTCGTGAACGAGCTCTTTTTCGCCTCCTCTATCGCCTGGAGGAGCTTCTTGTTCTCCGCCACCACCGACTGGTACCTCGACTCGACATTTGCGGAGACTGCCTTTAACTCTGCAGAGACGTCCTCGAGCTTCTTCTTCGTGCGGACATCCTGTTTCTCCAGTTCGCCGCTGAGGTTGTCCACCGACCGCTGCAGGTCGGCGATGTTGGCGGTGATGTTCCCCTCGAGGAAGGAGATCCTTTTTTCGAGTTCATCTATGCGGCCGGACGTCTTCTCGACCTTCAGCTCGATACGCCTGAGGTCCTCCCGGAGGCCGGCCTGCTTCGACTGCATGGCATCGAGCCGGGGCCTCGAGGAGGCGCACCCGAGAAGCAGCAGGGCAACTACTATGATGAATCCGGCAAACCTGCTCACGGGCTATTCGGGGGCCACCATGAAATGGCCCCGGCGGTTCTGCCACCAGGCGCTCTCGTCGTGGCCGGTGTCGACCGGGCGCTCCTCGCCGTAGCTTATCGTGTAAACCATGTCCGGGCCGACACCGAGATCCACCAGGTAGCCCCTCACGCTCAGTGCCCTTCTGTCGCCAAGCGCGAGGTTGTACTCGTTCGAACCCCGTTCGTCGCAATGCCCCTCGACCTGGATAACAACCGCGGGATTGCTGTTGAGCCACGCCGCGATATTCTCCAGAATCCCGCGCTCGCTGTCCTTTATGCTCGGATCGTCGTAGTCGAAGTGAATGTCCTCGAAAATGGCCTTCATCTCGGGGTCCGTTATCTCCCCGAAGATCATCGAGTCGGGCATCTCGCTGAGCGGGATCCCCTCCCCCCAGCCTCCTCCGGCGGTACCCGGGCCTGACGAGGGAATGGTGGCGCCCCTCCGGGGCTTCTTACAGCCCGCCACTGTGACGACGAGAAGCACAACCAGTACCGCTGCTACAACGTTTCTCATATCCTCTCCTCCTCTTTGCTCGTGGAATTTACGTCCATTATAACGGAGCCCCCATTGCAGTCAAACGTTAAAAGCGCCGGTAACCGTTTCATTAATTCAAGCTCGACGACCACGATGGGGACGTCGAATTGAAGTTCCACTTGGTGATCCTGACCGGAACCCTTTCGTAAATATCCACGATGTAGATGTCCGACTTGTACTTTCTCGTGGACTCGTAGACAACGTGCCGTCCATCGGGGGCCCACGACGGGTTATCGTCGATCGATGAGCCGCTCGTGACCTGGGTCGACGCCCCGCCATCCGGGCCGATGACATACAAATCGAAGTCCCTGCCGCGCCGCGAGGAATATACTATCTTGTCTCCTTTCGGCGACCAGTCCGGGGAGACGTTGTAGCCTCCCTCGTAGGTGAGGCGCCTCGTCTTCTTGCCGGCAAGGTCCATGACGTATATCTGCGGTGAACCGCTCCTGTCGGACACGAAGGCTATCCTCCGTCCGTCGGGTGACCAGCACGGTGAGATCTCCGCGCCCCTCGTGCGCGTCAGCCTGCGCAGCGACCCCGTGGCGAGGTTCATCCGGTATATCTCGGGATTCCCGTCCTTCGAGAGAGAGAGGAGCATGCTCCCGCCGTCCGGCGATATCGCCCCCGTGGCGTTAAGGCCGGGGTAGAAAGCGACGCCCTTAGCCGAGCCGCCGGCGACGTGCTGGATGTACAGCTCCGGGCGGCTGCGCCGGTAAGAGGTAAACACCAGCTTTTGCCCGTCCGGGGACCAGTCCGGCGACAGGCATATCGATTTATCCTTGCTGACCTGCCGGGCGTTCGAGCCATCGAAGTCCATGACGTATATCTGCTTGTTGCCCGAACGGTTCGCGACGAAGGCGATCTTCGTCGAGGCGATACCCTTCTCCCCCGTCACCGCGTAGATGATATCGTCTGCTATCCTGTGGGCGAGCCTTCTCAGGTCGCTCTTCGGCGCATTGTAGCGTTTCGCGAACACGCTCCGGCCACCGGCCGTTGAATAGACCCTGCACTCGACGGTCACCCCGGCGAGGGACGAGGACGTCGACCCCTTCACCACCATCTCGGCCCCTATCCTCCTCCACTCGGCTATGTGGACCTTCCCCGTCCGCACGTCGTCGGCCTGCGTTTCCTCGACGAACTTCTTTTTCTTCAGCGGCGAGAAGTATCCGGACAGCTCGAGGTCGGAGGAGAGCTGCGCGGCTATCCCGCTCGAGAGCTCCGCAGACGGAGCTCCCGCTTTCTGATGGAAGGACGGCACGGCTATCCTCGTCCTCTGAGCGTATTTCTTGGATACGGTCACCGATATCTGAGAGAGAGAGGTTCCGGCGGTGAGGAGGGTTGAAAGCACCGCGAGAGCGGTCATAGCCCGGGTACTTGTGGTTGTCGTCACTCTCGATCGCTGATGCAATGCTCTATCTCTTTCCGTCAGGCCGCAAAATATATACCACAGCTCCCGCATTCCATGAAACTAAAACTGCATCGCTTGCATCTTTTCTTGTAGCTTTTAACTAGAAACCTTCGACCGTCTTCACCTTTACGTCCTTCGCGGTCTTTACGAGAGAATCTTTCTGTTTTTTTATTGAACATTGGGCATTGAGCGTTGAACATTGAACATCCATCTTTTCCTTCTTTACTCGGCCAGGTCGAAAGTCACGGTGACATCGATGGACTCGCCCTTCCACCCGGGGGGAAAGGGCGGGAACGGCTGCGCGTCCTCGATCGCCTTCGTGACGCTCTCGTCCATGAGGTACTTGCCGGAGGATGACCTGATCCCCAGGACCGCCACGCGGCCGTCCCTGAACACCCTGAAGGCCACGACCGCCTGCAGCGGCTTATCCCCGACCATCACCTTGCTCGGCTGGAGCCAGCTTCCGTACACCTTGCTCGCGACGATGTCGCCGTACCATGGGAAGTCGAAGTCCTTCGTCTCCACAGTCGCCTTCCTCTGCTCCATGAACTCCTCGGGCTCGACGAACTTCTTCTCCAGCTTCTCCTCCCTCTCCTTGATCTTCTTCTCGATCTCTTTCTTCTTGTCCTCGAATATGTTTTTTTTGACGAGCTTCTTTTTCGGCTTCGGTTTCTTATCGGGCTTTTTCTCAGGCTTCTTCTTCGGTTTCGGTTTCGGTTTCTTTTTTTTCTTTCTGGCCGGAGGCGGCTGCGGCACGGGTTGCTTCTTCATGGAGGCTTCCTTGACGATGTTGACCGTGTATATGCGGGGCTCGGGCTTCTTCCTCAACGAGAAACCCGGGAAGAACACAATGGAGGCGATGATCGCGGCGTGGACCAGGATCGAGACCGTGAGGCTTCTCGTTCTTACAAGCGTCATTACTTTTTGGGGACCGTGGCAATCCCCAATCTCGAAATGCCCGACTCGGTGATTCGGTCCAGGGTATCTACGACGATGCTGTACTTGAGGTTCCTGTCCGCCCTGAGGATGATGGAGACCAGGGGGTCGGCCTCCTTGAGCGCCCTCAGCCTCTCCTCCAGCTCGTCCAGCTCCACCCGCCTGTTGTCGATATAGACCCTGAAGGAATCCCCGTGCCTGGACACGCTCACGGTAACGCTCTTCGGCTCCGCCATTTTGCTCGGGGAGGCGGAGGGCAGGTTGAGGTTGATGCCGTGCTCTATCATCGGCGCTATGAGTATGAATATTATTAAGATGAAGAAGGTGACGTCAATGAGCGGGGTGAGGTTGACCCGGTTCATCGTCTCCATCTGCGGGGTCTCTGTGAAGGACCTTCTCACGGATCAACGCCTGACGTAGAGCCTCTCCACCAAGGAGAGGAAATTACCCGCGAACATGTTCATGTCCGAGCTGAAAGTCCTGACTTTTCCAAAGAGGTAGTTGTAGGCCACGACAGCCGGGATGGCCACGAAGAGGCCTGCCACCGTCGTGATCAGCGCGTCGGCTATGCCGGGCGCCACCGTCCCGATGCTCGCCGTACCGGCAACCGACATCGCCCTGAAGGCGCTCATGATGCCCCATACGGTGCCCAGCAACCCCAGCAGGGGACCGACGGCCGCGGTTGTGGCGAGGAAGGTTACCCCCTTCTCCAGCAGGACTATCTGCCGCGAGATGGCCTGCCTGAGCGCGTTGCTCAGACCATCGAGGTGGGCGGTGGTTAGATCGCAATCCAACTCGCCCGGCACGGTCGATACCGCCCCCTCCATCTCAAGGTAATTATCCAGCTCCCGGCACCCCACACTGTATATTTTATGGAGGGGGGATAACACGACCTTTCCCTTGGCCGACTCCAGGGCAAAGATATTGTCCTTGATCTTCTTGTACTTCTCGAGGAAGAGGGCGTTGGTCTTCCTCACCTTCTTGAAAAGGAGGTACTTCTCATAGATGATGCACCATGCATAGACCGAGAAGAAAAAGAGGACGATTATGATAAGCTGGCCGATCAGGCCGGCCTGGATGAACGTTGACACCAGCGGGTTGGTCATCATGTCAGAAAAACCTCACCTGAATATATAACGCCGGCAGCGACACCCTGTCAACGGCTCAATGCAGATTTGCGCGGTTCATTGTTTCTTTTTTCCGTTCCACGTTTAACGTTCCACGTCTCACGTCTTTGCGGTTCATTATTTCCACGTTTCCATATTTCCATTCTTCTTAATGTCTTTGTGCCTTCGTGGCTCATTATTCGTATCTCGTGAAGCGTGAAGCGTATCTCGCAGGCTAAAGCCTGCGGCTACCAAATTATGCATGCAGGCAATCCGCCAAATCCGCGGACAAATCGTTTGGTGTTTTCATGTCTTGATTTTTTCTTCACGTTTAACGTTTCACGTTCAACGTCTTCTCTGTATCTAATGGCTGCGCACTTCGTGCTTGCCCCTTCGGGGCTCCCTTTGGTCGCAGTCTCGGCTGCGCCTCGGCACGTGTAAAACTTGTGCTGAGCGTTGTCGAAGTATTAGTGAAATTCGTGGACAGCAAGTAGTAGGTAATACTAGCGCCGCGAACCGCTCTATACCAGCATGAATGATGCCGGCCTGCGAGGCGCGCCTCGCGTTTATCCCTTCCCGGACGCGGTGCTCTTTGATAAAATCAAGCAGGGAGAGGGCTGCTGGAGAAACATTACAGGCGCAAGCCACGGGCGAACTATGAAATTAAAGAAATCCCTGGGAGCGATTGAAATCTTCAGCATCGCGACCGGAGCGATGATCAGCTCCGGCCTCTTCATCCTGCCTGGATTGGCATTCGCAAAATGCGGCCCGGCCGTGATTCTCGCCTACCTCCTGGCCGGTATCATCATCATCCCCAGCATGCTCTCCAAGGCCGAGCTTGCCACGGCCATGCCGAAGTCCGGTGGAGATTACTTCTTCATCGAGCGCAGCATGGGACCATGGGCCGGCACGCTCGGGGGACTGGCCGCCTGGTTCTCCCTGAGCTTCAAGAGCGCCTTCGCCCTCGCCGGCATGGGCGCCTTCGGCATCCTGCTGGTTCCCCATATCACCGAATTCCAGATGGACATGATCGCCATATCTTTCTGCATTTTATTTACCGTCGTGAACCTGGTTTCAGTCAAACACGCGGGGAAGCTCCAGGTCTACCTCGTTTTCTTCCTTCTGGCGATCCTATGCCTCTTCGCCGCCTTCGGCATCGAGAGGATCAACCTCGATTTCTACAAGGACTTCAACCCGCACGGCATGAAGGCGGTCTTCGCCACCGTCGGCCTGATCTTCGTCTCCTTCGGCGGCATCACCAAGGTCGCCAGTGTCGCCGAGGAGACGAAAAACCCCGGCAGGAATATACCGCGGGGTATGATCACCTCTTTTATCGTCGTAACCCTGTTTTACGTCATCGTGGTCGGGATAACCGTGGGGGTCCTTGCCGGTGATCAACTCTCCGGATCTTTAATACCTATTTCCCTTGCCGCACGAGTGTTTATGGGGACACCCGGCCTCCTCATCCTGTCGGTTGCCGCCCTTATCGCGTTTATCACAACCGCCAACGCAGGCATACTTTCGGCCTCGCGCGCTCCGCTTGCAATGAGCATCGATAACCTCCTGCCCCCGCTCTTCAAGAAGATAAGCCCCCGGCACAAGACGCCCACAATCTCCATTCTCGCCACCTCGGGGTTCATGATCTGCGTCATTCTCTTCCTCGACCTGGAAAACCTGGTAAAGACAGCCTCAACAATGAAGATCCTCCTCTTCATGACGGTGAACCTGTCGGTGATTATCATGCGGGAGAGCAGGATCCACAGCTACCGCCCCCTGTTCAGGGCCCCCCTTTACCCGTGGCTGCAAATCGCGGCCGTAATCGTTTACGCTTTCCTGATCTTCGAGATGGGCTTGATACCTCTGTTTATCACCGGCTCGTTCGTAGTCCTGGGGACCCTCTGGTACTTCATCTACGCCCGGCCGCGCGTCAAGCGCCGGTCCGCCCTCATGCACGTGGTGCGGAGGGTGACGGCGAAAGAGATGGTGCACCCCACACTGGAGAGCGAGCTCAAAGACATCCTGGTGGAGCGGGACCTGATTATCGAGGACCGCTTCGACCGCCTGGTCAAGGAGTGCCCCATAGTGGACTTTGAAGAGGAGGTTTCGTCCCTGAAGGCCTTCCGGACGATCGCCCGCGTTCTCGCCCCCATCCTGAAAATGGAAGAGGACAAGCTCTACGATCTCTTCCTGAAGCGCGAGGCACAGTCAAGCACCGTCATCCGCCCTGGCCTGGCAATACCCCACGTTTTGATCGAGGGAGAGAAAATATTCCACCTCCTCCTCGCACGCTCGAAGAAAGGCATTACCTTCGCCGGTGCGGAGAAGCCCGTCCATTCGATGTTCGTCCTTATCGGTACAATGGATGAGCGCAATTACCACCTGCGGGCCCTGATGGCGATCGCCCAGATCTCCCAGAGTCCGAAATTCGACAAGCGATGGCTGAACGCGAGGGGGAAAGAAGAGCTGCGGAACATCATTCTCCTTGCACGCCGCCAGCGCGGCGTCGACTGACCCTACTGCCTCCTCTCCGGCTCCGGCGCGGACCGACGACCAATAATTCCCTTCAAATATAAAGGAATTCCGGATCAACGCCGGCGACGGCAGCCTACCGCCAGCCATAGCCGCAGGGGCCGTAGCCGGCCCCCCTGTCGCGGCAGTACGTGGAGGGGACCGATGACGCCGAGGGCTGGAAATTGACGCGGATCACATCCGGTACCACACCGGAGGCAAGCGGGTCTCCTCCGCACTCGGCCTCTATGTAATCGCTGAAAGAATCTCCATCCGTATCCGCACTGTTGGCGTTTGTGTCCGTTCCAGTCGGATACGGGTAATAGCCGCCATCTTCGCCATTATAATTAACCTCCTCGCTATCGGAGAAGCCGTCATCATCGCTGTCGGCATCGTCCGGGTCGGTGCCGTAAGTGTTCTCGTCGCGGCTGGAGAGGCCGTCGCCGTCCCAATCCCCGTCGAGGTCATCGGAGGCCACGACGGGGTCTGTTCCGTCCGTTAGCTCCACCGCGTCGTTCGTCCCACCTCCGTCCGTGTCGGCCGCCGTGGGATCGGTGCCGCACCCGTTCTCCTGGGAAAGAGTCAGACCGTCCGAATCGAAGTCGTCGTTCCTGATCACGTCCCAGTTGTCGGGGTCCTCGCTCCCCAGCCTCCAGATGGCTATGCCGCCCACCTGCCTCGTCATGGCCGCGTCCAGCTTGTGCCCGATGCTGTCGGAGTTCTGGTACCATACCTCGTAAAGCTTGTTGCCCGGCATCGTGTACTGAAACCATGGCTCCTTTGCCGTGCCGTCCCACTGGATTGACGGCGAGTATGTGCCGATAAGGTCCTGGACGGCCAGCCACGTGACGCTGCTCCCGCTCTTGTCCACCCACCAGTTGTAGCCGTAGAAGGGGACGCCCATGTTCGTTTTCCCCTTATCCATAACTGTCCCGGCAAAAGACAGGACGTCATCCAGCCACCCGACGGGCGCGATCGCCCCGGGACCGCTCGTGGACCAGTGGTAGTCGTACGTCATTATCCGGAAACGGTCGACGTATTGTCCCAGCCTGTACCAGTCCTGTGAGCCCGGCCCCCAGCTTCCGCCGGGAGCAGATGTCTTGGCATGGACGGCAATGGTGAGAATTTTGCCCTGTGCGCGGAGGGCGATCGAGAGCCTCCGTATAAAAGCCGAGAAGGCGTCCCGGTCCGAGGAGTCCATGCTCTCGTAATCGATGTCGATACCGTCATAATTATAGGTGGTGATCTCATTCAGGATGTTCTGAATATGCGTTACCGTCATGTCACGGTCGTTGATCACGGCGCTTACACGACTCCCGTCGAAGTTGTTCGTGATCGTGGGCAGAACCAGCATTCCGTTCGCGTGGGCGGTGTTGACGATGGAGGCGTCCCTCGCACCGGAATAGGTGGTAAGGGCGCCCGTGGAGGTCATCTCGTACCAGAAGGGGCTGATCTCCGTGAGGACATCGAGGTTGTTCTGGAAGGAGGCGAGGGCGTTGGCCGCGTCCCAGGAGGTGGGCATCCAGGCGGCAACGGAGAAATGACTTAGAGGCTCATCCGGGTAGAGGACTGCGCAGGCGGCGCCGCTTGCGGGGGCTGAGAAAGAAAAGCTCCCGGAGGAGAAGGAACCCGACGCCGAGACCGCGTCCTTCCTGGCCGAGCTGTACTCGTAGACGGCATACCGCCCCGAATCGACGGCGATTGCGGACAGGTCGACGCTGACCGTCTCCCCGACATCGACGGCTATCACATAGACGTTGCCGCTGTCCCTGGTCACCATCACCTTCTTCGCGCCGTTGCTCGAGGAGGCTCCGAAAATGTCCTTGCCGCCGCACAGGCCCTTCAGCATCAGCCTGTAGGCGTAGTAAGTCTCCGTCTTGGCGCCCGCCGACGAGACGAGGCCGTAAAAACCTCCCCAGTCGAAGAAGGGGAAGATGCAGAGCCCCTCGACACCTTCTATGGTGAAGTCGTAGAGCTGCCGGCAGGTGGTGACGCCGCGCGTGAGCGTGTCGTAACTTCCGCTGTAGATGCCCCACTCCGACACCCAGATCGGCTCGAGGATGCCGTCGGTGTTGTACATCTGGACGTCTCCGCGAATGTGCTGCACGCTCGGCGCGACGTCCGTGGCGTACGTGTGGTAGTCCAGAACGTCCACGGATGAGTCGGCCGAGCTGAGGACGTTGTGGACATAGGATGACGTGTAATTCGCCACGACGGGTGCGTGGACGTAGGCGGAGATGCCCGCGATGTTGTTCGCGAAGCGGACGGCATCGGACGCCTTCTCCACGAGTTCGATGTACTGCGCCTGGGTGCCCGTCCAGTCCTGGGTGAGATAGTCGGGCTCGTTGTGGACCTCGAAGCGCGTGATGCCGAAGCCGTTCCTGACGTTGCACCAGTAGGCGATTGCGAAACAGTACTCCCACCACTCGTTCCAGTCAGCGTCGTCCCAGTTGTTTTGAGGCGGCGCCCAGGAAGGGTTCGCACCCTCTTTGTTCCGCAGGCAGATAACGGGCTCGATACCGTGGGCCTTCAAATCCTCCACGTAGCCGGCGAAGGCCGGCTCGTACCACCAGTAAGACGCGTTGTTGAGAACACTGTCCCACGTGTTCCAGTTGATGATATCGGGGTTTGCCTTGATCTCGGCTATAGTCGGGGAACCGTAGCTGCCGTCATCGTCCTGGGGCTCCGTCCGGTTCATGCCCGCGAAGAGCCTGTAGGCATTGATTCCGCAGTCAACCATGAACTCGATGGAGAACTGCCCCCCCTCATTAGCACCGATGTACGATGGGGTGGTTCCCGAGACTTCGTCGTGCACTTCTACATCGACAGCTCGGGACGAAAGCGGGCACAGGAAAAAAAGCGCGACGACTGCTGTGAGGGGCGCGGCGCAACAAGGCGCGCGAACTCCAGTTCTCCGCGTTTTCTCCATGCTTTCCTCCCCCGGACAGGATTACCCATGTTACATATAAGCAAGAAGCGTACCAGGTGAACAGGGCGTATTTACAGGTGTAAGTCCGCTGGTTATGCTTCCGCCGCGCATCCGAAGTGCGCATTTTGGTGTCAGTTGCACATGATGTTGGCAGACGCCCGCCATATATAAAAGCGTCGGCGCGGCGTGGATTAAGACAGCCCTCGCTCTACATTACAAAAGCACCAAGATCGAAGAATTACCAGTCTAATGAGTTTTTATGTTTCCCGAATTATACGATTTTCAACTCATTTAACTCACAAACTCATATAACTTCTATAGCTCGATCTCCACGAGCTGGCCCTCTTTCACGGGCAGCTCCGGGACGAGCTCGATGAGCGAATGGCCGTGCTCCGTCTGCCTCAGGCTCAGCGAGTAGTTCCCCGGAGGGACGGGGACGGGTCCCCATTTGTAGCCGACCGATACGGCCTGATCGCCCGTCTTCTTATCCTTCAGGACCCAGTTGTACGGCTCTTTCATCTGTGGATCGGCGGGCAATATCTTCACGCCCGTGTTGACATCGAACTCGGTGCATTTACCCTTCTCGATCTTCACGGTCTTTGACAGGCACACCTCGTTAGAGCCGTGCTGCCACTGCCTGTACCACAACTCGTATGTGCCGGGGGGCGCGAGGACGGCCTCCCACTTGCCCGAGACTCTCAGCACCTCCTTACCGCTCTCCGGGTTTTTGAGGTACCAGTAGTAAGGCGCGCCCGCGACCCACTTCGCCGGCGCGAGATGGATGCCCGTGTCGAGCCTCAGGGTTGTGGTCTTTCCCGGCTCCAGCGTGAACTCTGTCCCGAGGTCGGCCTCGCCGCTGCCGTGCTCCCACTGCCGCCAGACGAGCCTGTACGTACCGGGCGGCAGCATGAGGTCCTGCAGGCTGCTCCCCCTGGCAATCTCTTTCCCGTCCGCGGCCGAAACGACCCTGAAATAGTAAGGCTCCCCCGCTACCCAGCTTGCGGGAGCCAGGCGCAGCGTCCCCGGGCCGACAGCCTTTATCCTGACGGAGACGGACTCTTTCTTGAGGACCTGCTCCTGAGCTTTCGACAGGGCCTTACTGAGCTCCGCAGCGGAGTCGGCCGCGAAGTACTTACCGCCTGTAACCTTGGCAATGCACTCGAGCTGGGCGCGCTCCTCCGGCTTTATGTCGAAGCCGACGACGTGTATCTTCAGCTTGATCCCCGACTTGTGCAGCTCCTCTGCCACCTTGCACGGGTCCCCTCCGCAGGTTTCCTTCCCGTCGCTTATGAGGATGATGATGTTCTCGTTTCCATCCCCCTCGGGAAAATCGTCTTTCGCCTGCAGCAACGAGTAGGCGATCGGCGTCCTCCCCCGGGCCTTTACGCCGAGTATCTTGTCCTTGATACCCTGCACGTCAACACCCTTGATCGGGATCTCGAGGGCCGTGTCCTTGCATCCGATCTCCGGATCTTCGGCGGCCCCTGTCCTGTGCCCGTATATGCGAAGTCCAACGTTCAGGTCAACCTCCGCCGGGGCCCCGGGAAGTTTATCGACAAGGTCTGCGAGCGTTCTCTTGGCTATGTCTATCTTCATATCGCTGCCCATGAGCTCGATCATGCTCCCCGAGGCGTCGAGTATATACTCGATATTCACCGTCTTCGCCCCGGCCGCCAGCGGTAAAGCAAGCAGGCCCGCAAGTATTAGTAATACCGTCCTCATCAAACACCTCCCTTAATCCATGCTTTCCGAAAAAATAGCGCCTTCAAGATAACTTGGTCCGGCCAGGAAAATTAAATCCCATCCGGGGTCAGATTTCCTCGACAGTGTATTCACCGAAGCCGGGCGGCATCCAGCGAACAAGAGTGGGGACGATCTCGACGTGAACGAACTTATCGTCGTCTCCTCCCGAGAAATGTCTCCCTACCTTCGGGTTCATCTCGAGGAGCTTTTCCTTCTTCTCCGGCCCGCCGGTGATGTTGACGACCCCCTCCACCCGAAGTTGAACCTTGCCCTCCCCGACGAAGCAGACCTCGACCTTAGGGTTGGCCATAAACTCCCTGACCTTTCCGCTCGAACTGTAGGTCGAGCTCCAGAGCCTGAAGTCGTCGGTCAACCGGAAGGACATCGGCCGGCACCGGGGCTGGCCGTTCACGCAGGTGCATACTATACCGTATCCCGCCTCACCGATGATTTTTCTAGCTTCTTCCTGTTTCATTACTCTCCTCCTCATACTAAATGTTTATAAAAGAATGGGAGAGAATCTAACAAGTAAATTCCGCCCTGCTCTTGTCCGCGACCGGCAATCAGATGGATCCTTTCTCTACTTCCCCGAAGAGGTACATGTCAGGTTCTCCAAGAACACCGGAATGCTGTTGTAACTCGCGCAAGTTCTCGGATTTTAAAAACCCGCGCGCTTTTTCTTCATCCTCCCATTCATTGAGAAGCACGAATGTATTTGGATCGTCAACCGTTCGAAAAATTTGGTACGACTCTTCTCCGACAGCCCTGCGAGCGTCTTTCGATTCCTCACTATCGAAATTATCCTTCCACTTCGGATAATCCTCAACGCGAAGTATGGTAATTGAGTACATCATGCTATCACCTCCTATTGTTTTACTTGTGTTAGATTTAACCGGGATCAGCGGCCTGCCCCGGATGAAAATGTAAAATGTGGAGACCTGACCCCAAACCTCTATTTCGTGCAAGTTTTAATCAGCGCCTGGAACCACGCCTGCGCGGGATCCACACCCCCGACTGCCGCAGCTCACTGCCCGGGATATCATACTTCTCGACCATCTGATTGAGCTCCCTCAATCCATCTATCTGTATCCATCTTCTCAAGCTATCTGTGTCGGAATTCTGAAGTCTTCGCATTCGCCTTTCGAGCCGCTGTTTTTCCCTGTCGGATGCTGCTTTATAGTCTTCCTCCATCTCCATAATCATTTGATCTCTTTTTTGCAGCACCTGTTCATCGGTCCGGTGTGCCGTTAAATCAGTAATGTAATCGCTGAAATCCTTACTGTATTGTTCTCTTCGGCCCTCGTCCATGAGCGGCTCATACTTACTCACGAATTTATTCAGGTTGTAGGCGATCTCCTTTGCCTCAGGCCACCAGTTATCCCTGGGAGGAGGGGTGACCCCGGCTTCACGGAGTTCCTCTCGCGAGATATTGTATTTCTCCATCAAGTTATTCAGGCCATCAATGTTGTCCAGCGTCTGGTAATAATCGATGACACCTTCCAGATCTTCTTCGTCGGCGTTTTGGATCTTTTCCATGCGCCCTTCCAGCAGCTCTCTCTCGCCGTCATCGGTTGTCTGAGCGATTTGCTCCTGCAAACCTGACAGCATCTTCTCTTTTCTGTCGAGCGACAATTCAGCGGCTGATTGTTCCCTCAGGCCCGCTATATAGTCGCCGAAGTCCTTCCTGTATTCCTCTCTCATTTCCCCGGCTATAAAAGGCTCATAGCTCCGGGCGAACCATTCAAGCATATAGTCGTTCTCCCCGGGAGGGGACACGGCGGAACTTTCAATATCCGCAGGAGGCCAGGACTCCTCATCAACTCGAACCGTTTCTTCTTCAGCTTTCTCTTGCCCGGCCGTAAGAACATCGGGAGACGCTCCTGCCGCTTTTTTCGTTTTATCGAGGTGCTCTTCAACCACATCCAGCTTTTCTCTCAGCGCGCCAAGCTCCGTCTCGTACGAACCCAGCTTTTGCTCATAGGCCTTGTGTTCTTCTTTTTGCTGTGTTTTCAAACGGTCTATTTCTTTTTTATGCTGTTCCCGGAGTTCGAGAAATCGCGCTTTATAATCCTCTTTCTCTCCACAGCCGACAGCCACGATCAGCACTGCCAGAATAGCTATCGCTTTTATGCTCATATAAATTAGCTCGCTACGCTCGCAAATTTATGTGGCTCCGACTGCGTCGGAGCATTGTGGTAGCCGTCCCGAATGCTTTCGGGGCGGCTACCTCTGTAAATATAACAAATTCCTATACAATCAAGTTACCTATATGGTAGTGACCGGTTGCCGTCAAACAGCACCGATACAACATTCATTGGCAAACACCTCAAGGCTCCTGTAAAATAGTAACTGCTTTTATATCAATTGGTTAAACACCAAATTGTTTTCAATTTCCCTCACAATTTTCTTGACTTAATGAGTGGCATATTTTACTATATCACCTTGCAGTTCAGGCAATAACGCCAAAAATAACCACCAGAAAA